>JBDHIQ010000058.1:0-17393 GCA_039587395.1 Gemmatimonadota bacterium | reverse complement strand
TCCTGGTACCGCTCCGAATGGTGCATGGCCGGGAAGCCGTCTTCCTCGAGCCGTGCGAAGAACGCCGTCACGCTGTCGGCAGCGAACGGCAGCCGGCCGTCGCGAGCCATTCCCTCCGCCGCCTCGGCGAACGCGCGCAGCCTGTCCGGTGAGCGCGGATACTCCGCCGCAGTCCTCACAAACGCTTCCAGGAGCGGTCCCGGATCCCAACCGTTCTTCAGGTAGGGGCGGAGATGGACGCGCACGATCTCGCCGTCGGGAGCCAGGGCCTCGACCAGTGGACCCGGCAGGTCGCCCGCACCGGGCCCTTCGGCCGCTAACCGAACCAGCTCGCTGCTCAGCCAATCCAGAGCCTGCTGATACCCGGGCATCGCGTGCTCACTGCCATATGCACCCTGATGAACCAGCTTGTATAGATCCTGAATCTGCATGGCCGGATACCGCGCGATGTGCTCACTCAGGACCGCCTCGATCCCGCGGCGCTGTGCCACCGAGTCCGCCGGGCGGGACTGTGCGCCTTCCCGGAAGCTCACGGTGCCACGCGCGACATCCCGTTCCGCCGGATCCCGGGCGTCCGTACACGCGGACAGCAGGGCCACGCACAGCGTCACCCCGGCTGGCAGCCACCTCGTGCCAGAGATGCGGATTGCTCCAACGTTGAACAGCGTGGTCCTCCCACCGGAGCGAGCCGGAAGTTGAGTCGGGTGCCAGTCTGCATCAGTTCGCGACGGCTTTGCATAACACCGGGACGGACACGGCGCCAGAATCGATCGCCCTGCCGTGAGGGGCAGGCTATCGTATGGGTGGAGACGAGTACGCTCACAGGATCCGGACTCAACCGGCCCGACCGGCCACGAGATCAGCCGTGAAACAGGAGAGTACAGACCGCCGGGAGATCGAGGCCAAGTACCTCGTGCGAGGCGACGCATGGCGAGGTCAGGGTGTAGCCCGGGAGATAGTCCAGGGGTTTTTGAGCCGTGACCCCAAGCGCGTGGTGCGGGTGCGGGTCATCGACGGGGCAGGGTACCTGACCATCAAGGGAGCCTCGCGGGAGCTGGAACGAGAGGAGTACGAGTTCTCCATCCCGCACGCGGATGCGCACGCACTCCTGCGGCTCTGCCTTCCGTACCCGGTGCACAAGATCCGGCACGAGATCCGGCACGCTGGCGTGCTGTGGGAGGTAGACGAATTCCTGGACGCCAACGCCGGGCTGATTCTGGCCGAGTTGGAGCTCGCCCCCGACAAGACCGCCAGCGGGACGCAGGAACGCAAGCGCACCATCGAGGCCACCCGCCCGAGCTGGGTTGGGGAGGAAGTCTCCGGCGAGCCCCGGTACTACAACGCCGTCCTGAGCTCCCGGCCGTTCGGGGAGTGGAGCCGCGAGGAGAGGGAAGACATGGAGATCCACGCGCGGGGAGATGAGCCTGCGCCATGATCTTTTCGGCCGAAACGCGATGGTTCTTCTCAGGCAGGGTTCCGCATGAGATCGATGACTGGTTCCTGGCCGGGCGGCGCCGCGTTCCTCACCGGGGAGCCGACGAAGCGAGAGTCGATCATTATCTGGTGAGCCCCGGCTGCGATCGGGTGGGAGTCAAGTTGCGGAACGAGGTGCTTCTCGAAATCAAGACAGCCATCGGAAACCCGCAGCGTCTCACGCTGGTACCAGGTATCGAAGGCTATCTCGAGACGTTCCTCAAGTGGTCATGCCCCGACCGATCCGTTGCGGGAATCGAGTCGGCAGATCCGCGACCCTGGGTCCCGGTCCGGAAGAACCGCAGCCTGCTCACGGCATCGCTACCGGCCGGGTGCCACGCTGAGCTCACGCGCATCGAGCTTACCGGCGCGCTGCACTGGACGTTCGCGCTGGAAGCCATTGGGCCGGTGGAGCACGCGCACGCCCTGCTTCTGGAGTGCGGGAATCGGTTCTTCGAGCTGCGGGGCACTCCACCGCTGGCCCTGACGCTGGAGCGGTCGCTCTCATACGCGGCCTGGCTCGCCGGCTCTGCCGCCCGGCGGCCGCCCCCGATCCATGGAGGGGAGAGAGGACAGGGAAGATGACAGGGGAAGGGGAGTGACTGTCAGCCTGACCGATCGGGACCGGGCCCTGCTGGCCGGCCATGACACTCCGGCGGCTCGCATGGCCATGTCCGTGGTGGTTCGTATGGCGGATGTACTCGGAGCGGCGGGCCTGATCGACATCGAGGGCGCGCATATCGACAGCACCCTCTACATGGGGGATGCCACGCTCGAGTATGCAGAGCGGCTGGCCGATCAGGGTGCGCAAGTAGTAGTGCCAACTACCCTCAACGTCAGCGGCGTGGATGTCCACGGCTGGCAGGAGTGGGCCGTGCCGTCCGAGTGGGCGGAGATGGCGCGGCGGCAGATGGTCGCCTACGAGAATATGGGCTGCACCCCGACTTGGACGTGCGCCCCCTACCAGACGGAAGCACGCCCCTCGTTCGGGCAACAGATCGCGTGGGGTGAGTCCAACGCCATCGTGTTCGCCAATTCCGTTCTGGGAGCCCGAACCGAGCGCTACCCGGATCTGTTCGACATCTGTGCGGCCATCACCGGTCGCGTTCCGGCTGTCGGGCTCCACCTGGAGGAGAACCGCGGCGGTCAGTTGCTGGTTCAACTGAGAGGGATCCCGGAAGCGCTTCAGGAGCACGACGCCTTTTACCCGGTTCTGGGGCACTGGGTCGGGATGCAGGCGCACGAGCGCATACCCGTGATCGAAGGACTTTCCGCACGGCCCACCGAGGACCAGCTGAAGTCGCTGGGAGCGGCGATGGCGTCGTCCGGCGCCGTCGCATTGTTCCACCTGGTGGGCGTCACACCGGAAGCACCGACGGTAGGCGACGCGTTTCTGGGCCGGCCGGCCGGGCCCGTGCTCGACCTCACCATGGACCAGTTACGCGCCGCGCGACGCGATCTTTCCACGGCCGCGGGCGATGCCCTCGACCTGGTCGTTCTCGGCAGCCCGCACTTCTCGCTCGAGGAGTTCCGACTTCTTGCCCCGCTCATCCAGAACCGGCGCTGTCACGAGGGCGTTCAGTTTCTGGTAACTACCAGTCGGGCCGTCCAACTACTGGCGGAGGCGGCCGGGTTGCTGGCTCCGTTGCGGGAGTTTGGCGGTCAACTCACCGTCGACACGTGCATCCTGACCTCTCCTATGCTGCCTCCGGATGTGCGGCAGCTCATGACCAACTCGGCCAAGTACGCCTACTACAGTCCGGGTCTGTTGGGCAGGGAGGTAGCCTTTGGGAGCCTGGCCGACTGCGTGCATTCTGCAGTCCAGGGGAGTGTCGTGGTGGACGACCGCCTGTGGAGCGAGTGATGCGCGGGCGTCCCGTCATGGCCGGTTCGGCGCGCGGCCGCATACTGGCCTCCCGCGAGCCTCTCAGCTTCTGGCCGTGCTCGCGGTACCGCGCACCCGGGGCTCCAGCACCACAACCGCCGTTCTGCTGGAAGCCATCCGGGCCGGCACGGCTCCGGCGGCGTTGCTCACCGATGGTGTGGACTCCTTCCTCGCCCTGGCCGCAATCGTAGCGGACGAGATGTACGGACGGAGTCTGCCCATCGTGGCCCTGAGCAGCGCCGATCATCGCAGCCTGAGGACGGGGGGCTCTGCTATCGTACTCCGGGACGGTGCTATCCGGGTTCTGGAGTACTAGTTCACGGGCGCGGTCGCTCCAGGTACTCGCACCGGAACTCCGGGTGGGCACGGGCCTGCTCGGGGGTGCCGATCTCGCGTGTCGTTCCGGCCGTCATCCAGATGACATGCTCCGCGACGTCAAACAGGGTCGATACCTCGTGACCCGTTACCACGACCCCGCACCCTGCGGCCGCGAGATCCCTGAGAGCCCGGCCAACCACTTCCGAATCCTTCGGGGAAAGCTCGCGGAACGGCTCATCCGCCAGCAGGCAGACCGGCTGACTCAGGATGGCCAGGCCCAGCTCGGCCCGCCGGCGCTCGCCGACCGACAGGCTCCGGCTGCGCCGGCGCAGCCCGGGCAGGAGTCCCAGACGATCCAGGACACCATCCGGGTCCTGCGCCTGATAGCGCTGCCGGAAGGTGTGCACGTGGGTGTTCAGGGTAAAGCGATTGGACAGCAGGTTGCGATCCGGCAGATAGAAAAGTCCGCGGCGTGCCAGACACGGAAGGCTGGGCATGAGGTAGGAGCGGCCTCTGAACGTAACCGTGCCGTTGTCGGGCCAGTGCAGTCCCAACATGCAGCGGAGCAGCACGGATTTCCCGCACCCGTTGCGGCCCACCAGCAGCGTGATTGCCCCGGGTCTCGCCCACAGCGACGCGGCCTTCAGTACGTGTTTCCGCCCGAAGCTCTTCGCCATGGAGTCCGCGACGAGAACGTAGCTCACGAGGTCCCCACACTGGCCATGCCAAACGCCACGGCCGTCCCCAGCTCCAGCGCCAGGCTGATCAGTGCGGCGATCCCGTACAGCACAGGGAGGGACAGCCCGAGATTCGCCAGCAGAAGGCGCTCCCTGCGACGGAGGATGTCGAGCAAGAACACCGCGGCCACCAGGAGCGAGAGGAGTACCGCGGTCCGGGTGGTGGGAAACCACAGCCCGAGCGATGCGAGCATGGCCCGGGCCAGCATCCACAGGACCACGAAGCGAGCTACCAGCTGGATGGCAAGACTGTGCAGCATGGAAACAAGCTCACCGGGCTGCCCGTCCCCGGCAAGCGGCCTCGCGGTTGCCCTCCCGTCGCAATCGATTCAGCTTTCCTCTCGTTCCCGATGCGACCGCGTAGTGCGCCGGGAGCGTTCGAGCGGAAGCCGCAGGGTGCAAAGGGAGTCACAGATTTGGAAAATCGAGAAGCGCTGCTGGACCTGATTCGGGCGTCCGTCATCGGCGAAGACGAAGCCGTAGTCGGCCCGTACGGACCCCGGCGCGTGACATACGCCGACTACGTCGCTTCGGGTCGCTCGGTAGCCTTCATCGAGGACTTCATTCGTGACGAAGTCCTCCCGCTGTATGCGAACACTCATACCGAGAGCTCCGGCACGGGTCTCCAGACGACGCGGTTTCGCGAGGACGCGCGCCGCATCATACGGCAGGCCGTTGGCGCGACGGAGGATCATTGCGTGGTGTTCTGTGGTTCAGGATCGACCGGCGCGATAGACCGGCTGATTGGAATCCTGAATCTCAGGATCCCGAACGATCTGGACGACCGCTACGGTCTGCGAGAGCAGATTCCCGAGCACGAGCGGCCCGTGGTGTTCATCGGGCCCTACGAGCACCACTCGAACGAACTCCCATGGCGCGAGACAATTGCGGACGTAGTGGTGATTCAGGAGGACCTGCAGGGCGGGATAGACTGTGACGAGCTGGAGGCGGAGCTGGAGCGCTACGCGGAACGGCCATTGAAGATCGGCAGCTTCTCCGCCGCATCCAACGTGACCGGGATCGTGTCGGATGTCAGCAAGGCCTCGATCTGCCTGCACAGACATGGTGCGTTGACTTTCTGGGACTTCGCTGCCGCCGCGCCCTACGTGGGGATCGAGATGGGTCCCAGGGGTGATTCGGGTGATGCTGCCCTGGATTACAAGGACGCCATCTTCATCTCGCCTCACAAGATGATCGGCGGACCGGGAACTCCGGGAATCCTCGTTGCAAGACGGGAGCTGTTCACGAACACCGTTCCGGCGGTCCCGGGTGGCGGCACCGTCTGGTATGTGAACCCCACCGATCACCGCTACCTCGATGATCCGGAGCACAGGGAGGAAGGGGGCACACCCGCCATCATCGAGTCGATCCGGGCCGGCCTGGTGTTTCAGCTCAAAGACGCCGTGGGCTCCGAGCTGATTCGCGAGCGTGAAGAATCGTACATCAGGCGAGCCATCGAGTCCTGGTCCGCAAATCCGAACATCGAGATACTCGGGAACCATGAAGCCTGGCGACTGTCCATCGTGTCATTCGTGGTCCGACGCGAGGGCCGCTACCTGCACCACAACTTTGTCGTCGCGCTTCTGAACGACCTGTTCGGCATCCAGTCTCGTGGAGGCTGCTCCTGTGCGGGCCCGTACGGTCACCGTCTGCTGGGCATAGACTTGGACCAGTCACTTGAGTTCGAGCGCGAGATCGCCAGGGGGTGTGAAGGGATCAAGCCCGGCTGGGTGCGGGTGAACTTCAATTACTTCATTTCCGAGAAGATCTTCGAGTTCATACTGGAGGCAGTGCACCTGGTGGCCGATGAAGGCTGGCGGCTGCTGAACGACTACCGGTTCGACCTGAACTCGGGACTGTGGAAGCACCACAAGGGCGTGTCCGAGCCCCCGATGAGCCTGGACGACATCCGCTACACTCCGCGCGGGCTGGAATACCCGCGCCGGCGGAGGCTGGAGCCGGAGAGCCAGCTGGATGAGTACCTGGCGGAAGCCCGCCGGATTCTGGCGCGAGCGGCACGCGCCGACCACGAGCCGCACCCGTTGCCACTCACGGAAGACTTCGAGCACCTGCGCTGGTTTCCGCTGCCGGGAGAGTCGGGAGCATGAGCAGAATCGGTTTCCTGCGCGGGTTTTCCCGCTTGGTCTGTCGCCTGACCGGCTGGAAGCTGCTGGGCTCCGCCCCGCGATTCCGCAAGTGCGTGATGATCGGTGCGCCGCACACTACGAATTGGGATCTTCCCCTTGCGCTGCTGGTTCTGTGGGGGCACGGGATCGAAGGGAAGTGGGTGGCAAAACACACCGTGTTCCGCTGGCCGGTAGGCTGGTTCATGCGTCTCCTTGGCGGGATCCCCCTGGACCGCGAAGCAACGCGCGATTTCGTCCAGCAGAGCGTGGACGCGTTCGCGGAGCGGGAAGACCTGATTCTTCTCCTCGCCCCCGAGGGGACCCGGAGCCACGTGGACTACTGGAAGACCGGCTTCTACTACATTGCACTGGGCGCCGGCGTCCCCATCGTGCTCGGCTTCGTCGATTTTCCGAACAAGGAAACGGGTCTGGGCTCGACACTGTATCCCACGGGAGATATCGAAGCCGACTTCGAGGTGATGCGCCGCTTCTACGAGGACAAGACCGGCAAGCGGCCGGAGAAGGCGGGAGAGATCAAGGTGCGGCCCGGCGGCCGGGCTCCCCGGCGGCAGGGCTCCCCAGCGGGTGTGAAGAGCCCGGTGTGAGGAGCCGTCGAGACGGTCTCTGCCGGGTCGCCGGTCGGGCAGACTACTTCCGGTAGCGGACCAGGATCCCTTCGGTCCCCTGCTTCAGATTGGTGACGTTGTACTCCCAGAGCAGAGTCGTGCCCTCCTGCCGGGTCGCGTTGTGCGCGATGATCTCGAACGGCGCATCGATCCTGAACACGATGCTGAGATCTTCGAACGCCCGCTCCATCATCGCCTCGAGCCCCGGCCACGCGCCGCCGGCCTCCTCGGTCTCCTCGATCGGGTTCAGCGGCGAATTGCGGATGGTCAGAACGCCACCCTCGTCAACGATCTGCAGATCCCGAAACAGCTCGGTGTCGGTGCCGGGAACCGATGACCCGTCATCATCCTCCGCGTTCAGCTGCAGCTCACTGAGTCGTGTGACGTGGTCGAATGCCAGTTTGACGTCCGCGCGCACCTTCAGGTCGTCCCGCGATTGCGTGGCGTGGATGAGCTCGACACCCTCTGGAAGGTCCTTCTCGATGTCGGCTCTCATCTCCTCTTCACTGAAGTTCTCGCTCTCCATCTCGGCCAGGATCTCCTGGCGGGCGGCCGCGATCTCTTCCTCCGTCGGCGTGCCCTCCTGTCCCGAGAACATCTTCTGAACCATGGCGAAGCTGTACGCCATGCGATCCATGTCGAGCGCAAAGTCGATGTCAGCCGTGCCGGACAGATCCTCCTCGAGGACGATGCCGTACTCGATCTGCATGCAGCCGGTGAGTCCAAATAGAGCGACCAGCGCCACGGAAAGGAGCTTCTTCATGGTAGGGCTCTCCTCTTAGCGAACCGGTGTCCGTAGGCATACAAGGGATGCTCTGCGGAAGAGCGTGTTCGAAAGATGGGCTGTTCGGCGCTCTATGAGAAGGCCAGAATGAGAACGGGACGCCCGGCGTCCCCCCGCTGCGGAAGCGGGAGAAGCCGGGTCTCGTCGCGGAAAAGGAGCGGATACGGCGGCTAGAGCAGCAGCAGTCTGTCCAGAAACGCGCGATAGCCCTGGAGCGCCTGCCGGAGGTCCTCGGTGGATACCGGGTCGGCTCCGTGATCCCACTTCCGGACCAGCTGATCTCGTTCGTACGCAAAGCTGTCGGTGAGCCGCTTCAGCACCATGTCAGCCAGGTTGTCGGCGTGCTCCACGGCGCGGTTCGGATCATCGATAAAACCGCCCTGCACGACGTCCCAGCGGGCCCGATACGTGGTCACTTCCTGCGGGCTGAGCAACGGCTCACCATGCGCCCCGTTCTGTCCGTTTTCAGATGCTTGCGGCGCCGCTTCGACCTCTTCATCCAGATAGTCGAAACCGACGTCGAAATCCCCATTCTCCACGTTCCCCTCCTCCACGGCTTCCATGGTGGACTCCTTTTCCTCCGCCATCTCGAGGCCCTCCTCGGGCGATTTGCGCATTCTTAGCATCCATTCCGCAACTTTTGTCGTGTCCCCAGCCGGGCGCCCGCGGAGCTTCGCGGTCCCACTAGGCTCCCATGAGCAGGCACCTGGTGTGACCCCGCCTCCGGCTGCACCGACTCTGGCCCATCGTCGGGCACCTCCCTAACACGCTGCAATTGCAGGTGATACGAGCCAGAGGCCGTGTCAGACGCTCGGCAGACGCTGCCTGCAACCCCGCGTGACGATCCGGGTGCCGCCTCCCGATGGTGATGCGGAGACAGCCCGCGGCTCGCGACGCAGGACAGGTAGATGTGGCAAGGCGGGTGCCAGACGCGGAGTCCGGCTCAGAGCCCTTCGGCGGTCTCCATGATCAGGTGATCGACGACGGACTTCAGGTCGTCGGTCTCCTGGTACACCCGCAGCTGGCGGTCGGCACTGGATCCCTCGTCCAGGATCCTCAGGGCGTACTCCACGTCCGCTCGGGATCCCAGCTCGTCCAGGACATCGTCCAGGAACCACTCCAGAAACTCTTCGATCAGCTGTCTGGCGGGCAGCTCCGCCTGTTTCCCGAAGTCGATCAGCGTGCCCTCCACTCCGTATCGCGCCGCGCGCCACTTGTTCTCGGAGATCAGCGCGGTCGGGTAGAGGCGAAACGTGAGGTTGTCCCGTCTGAGCTTCCACAGCTTGGCGACCAGCGCCTGAAAGATGGCGGCGATGCAGATGACCTCGTCGACGCGGGTGCAGATGTCGCAGAGCCGGAACTCGAGTGTAGGGTAGACCGGGTGCGGCCGGAGATCCCACCAGATCTTGGATCCGTCCGGTATGGATCCGCTGCGGACCATGGTCTCGACGAAGTACTCGAACTCACCCCAGCTGCGGTAGGTCATCGGAAGGCCCGTGCGCGGGAAGTTGGCCCAGTTCACGGTGCGGTATGATTTCAGTCCGGTGTTCCGTCCCGACCAGAACGGGGAGCTGGTGGAGAGCGCCAGGATGTGCGGCAGGAAGTAGCGGGAGACGTTCATCGCATCGATGAGAAACTCCCGATCCTCGATGCCGATGTGGACGTGCATGCCGAAGATCAGGTTCTTGCGGGCAATTTCTCCCAGGTCCTCGGTGATCCCCAGGTAGCGCTCCAGGGGAGTGATTTCCTGATCCTGCCACGAGGAGTAGGGGTGCGTTCCCGCGGCCACGATCCGCAGTCCCTTCTGTCCTACCTCGTCCTGAACCAGTCTGCGCAGCCTCACGACCTCTGCGCGGGCGTCGCTCACGGTCTCGCAGATGGTGCTGCCTACTTCGACGACTGACTGGTGCAGCTCGGGCTTCATCAACTCCCGCAGCACGACCCGGTCGGACTTCAGAATCTCGGTGATATAGGAGGTCAGCTCGCCGGTTTCCGGATCGACGATCTGGTACTCCTCTTCGATGCCAATGGTCAGGGATGGCTTGTTCATTTCGCTCGCTGCGGCAGCCGTTTTCGTGGCCCGACCTGTGCAACCGCCACGGAAGGAAAGAGCGTGGAGCAGGCGGGTGCGCAGAGTTCGCTGCGGCCCCTGGCGAGCCGCAGATTCAACCCGCAACCCTCACGCGTCCGCGTATCGCGGCGGAAGCAGCCGTTGCCCGGGCCGTTTCGCGGTTGCCCCGGGTCGGGAGTATCGACCGAAGCTATGGCTGCCAGGCCGCATACGACAATACGAGACGGTCACTAGGTCCCGACTCGCCACGGGCGATCGGGTCAAAATGCCGCGCCTCAGCACGAGTCGAGGGAATCGGCACCCACAGCGACGGGCATAGACCATGGACGATCAGAGCCACTTCCATCCGCATCCAGAGGGATTCGACCTCCTGAACGACCCGGTGATCAACAAGGGGAGCGCTTTCACCGCCGAGGAGCGAGACAAACTGAAGCTGCGCGGGCTCCTCCCGCCGCGCACGGTCGATATCGCGACGCAACAGCTGCGCGTCATGGAGAACTTCCACCAGAAACCCACGGATCTCGAGAAGTACATCCACATGGTGGGTCTGCAGGACCGGAACGAAACGCTGTTCTACCGGACCGTGATCGACAACATCGTGGAGATGATGCCGATCATCTACACGCCCACCGTGGGTCAAGCATGTAGCGAGTTCGGCCACATCTTCCGCCGGCATCGCGGCATGTACCTGTCAACCGAGGACAGGGGCGAGATGCGCAGGCTCCTGGACAACTGGCCGTACGAGGCGAAGATCATCGTCGTCACGGATGGGGAGCGGATCCTCGGGCTCGGCGACTTGGGAGCCAACGGGATGGGCATTCCAATCGGCAAGCTGTCGCTCTATACAGCGTGCGCCGGCGTGCACCCGAACGTCTGTCTTCCGGTCACTCTGGACGTGGGAACGAACAACGGCGAGCTCCTCAGCGATCCCCTGTACCTGGGGCTCCGCAAGCGCCGCCTGCGTGGCGAGGCCTACGACAGCTTCGTGGAGGAGTTTGTCGAAGCGGCACAGGACAAGTGGCCCGGGGTGGTGATCCAGTTCGAGGACTTCGCGACGGCGAACGCCTTCCAGCTGCTTGCCCGCTATCGAGACCGGATCTGCTGCTTCAACGACGATATCCAGGGCACCGCGGCGGTGGCCCTTTCCGGCCTGGTCAAGGCGGGGAGGATCACCGGGAAGAAGCTGCGGGAGGGCACGTTCCTGTTCCTAGGGGCCGGTGAAGCGGCGGTCGGGATTGCGGACCTGACGCTGTCGGCGCTGCTCAACCTGGGGCAGTCGGAGGAGGAGGCCCGAAGACGCTTCTGGATGGTGGACTCCACAGGTCTTGTGGTTGCTTCGCGGGACAACCTCCCAGCGCACAAGATCCCGTACGCGCACGAAGGCGAGTTCACGTCGGATCTGCTGGAAGCAATCGAGAGGCTGCAGCCGACCGCTCTGATCGGTGTGTCCGGCCAACCGCAGACGTTCGGTGAGCGCGTGGTGAAAGCTATGGCGCGGATCAACGAACGCCCGGTCATCTTCGCGCTCTCGAATCCCACGTCGAAGTCGGAGTGCACCGCCGAACAGGCATACCGGTGGTCCGAAGGACGGGCCATCTTCGCGAGCGGCAGCCCGTTCCCGCCGTTCGACTACCAGGGCCGTACGTTCGTTCCGGGCCAGGGCAACAACGCGTACATCTTCCCGGGACTGGGTCTGGGCACCATCGCGTCCGGATCCACCCGTATCTCGCAGCGCATGATCGTGGCAGCGGCTCGCTCGCTCGCACAGCAGACCGGCGACGAGGCTCTGGAAACGGGATCCCTGTATCCGCCGCTGACGGAAGTTCGCGAAGTGTCGCTGGGCATCGCCGTCGCAGTAGCCGAAGAGGCGTATGAGCAGGGATTGGCTTCGGTGCCCAGACCGGACGACCTGCGCGAGTTCATCAGCGCCCAGGTGTACGAGCCGGAATATTCCAGCCTCGCTTGAACCGATAGCGCACGGAGCCCCGCCGAAGGATCCCGGCGGGGCAATCCTGCGGTGATCGAGAAGGAGCTCGGAGCACCGATACGGCGCCGGCCGACACACCGGTCGGCGACGGGATCGTCAATAACGGTGCGGGCAAACGCCACACGCGGCAGGGACTTGCCTCGCGATCTGGCGGCCGCTGAGCGATGGCTTAGTCAGGGTTAAGTTATTATGGCGTTGCAAGTTGTCGCGGCCTGTCGTGTCTTGCTGCGTGCCCGGATCGCAGTCCCGGTACGCCGGTAATCCCCAAACGGCGCGCCACAGGGGGCTTGCCAGACAGGTGCAGGCCGAAGATTATGCTGGCGCTCGCACCTTTTCGGTCGAACTGTCAAACAGGAGGATCAGATGACAAAGGACGATTTCGCGGCGAAGCTCGCCGGCAAGACCGACATCAGCAAGGCGAAGGCGCGCGATGTGATCGACGCCATCTTCTCGACGGATCCGCGCGAGGGGATCATCGCTGTCGAGCTCGACGGAGGCCGCGATTTCACGATCACCGGCTTCGGTACGTTCAGCACCCGCCGTCGCAAGGCCCGCACCGGCCGCAACCCGCAGACGGGCGCGACAATTCAGATTCCGGCAATGACCGTCCCGACGTTCAAGGCCGGCAAGGGTCTCAAGGATCGGGTCAGAGTCTAACGCCTATCCCGCGACTGGTCTCTTAAGAGGGGCTGTCAGGGACCTGAGAATCGAGTAGTTGGCCGTGAAGCCGGCAGGCGCGGGATAGTTCGCCGGGGTGCGAGCGCGTCCCGCGCCTGTTGCTTTTCTGCCGACAGTCAGATCCGCCATGCCACCGGCCGCTCCCGAACCGGGTCGCAGCCGTACCACCCATCCGTCCCATGTCAATCGAAATCAGAGAACAATTCGAGGTGGAACGAAGCCGCAGCGAGGTGTGGGACTTCCTGGTCGATCCGGCCAGGGTGGTGCGATGCCTGCCAGGGGCGCGCCTGGTTGAGATTGTGGACGAGAGGACATTCCGCGGTGAGGTCGGGGTCCGCCTGGGACCCTTTTCGGCGGCCTTCACCGGGACCATTCACTTCGACATCCTGGACAGAGACAATCATCGCGTCGCCATGTCGGGTGAAGGCCGGGACGCCAGGAACACGGGTGCCGTAGCGATGTCGATGGACAGCACGCTTCTGGAGCGGGAAGACGGAGGCACCCTTGTCTCCGTCTTGTTGAGAGTACGCTTTGCCGGCCGCCTGACCGCCTTCTACTGGGGGGCCCTCATCCGCAATGCGGCGCACGGCGTGTTCCGGCGCTTCACGGCCTGCGTCGCGGCCACTCTCGCCCGGACAGGTTGAGGGCGCGGCTGATGGATCCGTATGGTTGGTTACGGGATCGTCAAGACCCACGGGTGATTGCTCACCTGGAGGAAGAGAACCGGCGGACCGCCCGGGCCATGCGGCACACGGAGCCGCTTCAGGATAGCCTGTACCGGGAGATGCTCGGGCGCTTGCAGGAGACGGACCGTTCGGCTCCCGTGCGCCTGGACGGCTACTTCTACTATCGGCGGTCGGAAGCGGGGAGGCAGTATCCTGTCTGGTGTCGGCGCCTGGGGAGCATGGACGCCGACGAAGAAGTCCTGCTTGACGCGAACCGGTTAACGGAGGGTCACGACTTTCTGGAGCTGGGAGTCTTCGAGCCAAGTCCGGACCACCGGTATCTGGCGTATTCGTTCGACACCGACGGATCCGAGGCCTATACGCTCAGGATCAAGGATCTGCGAACCGGGACGCTGCTCCCGGAATCGTTCTCCGGGACTGCCAATTCCGCCGCCTGGGCCAACGACAGTCGCACGCTTCTGTTCGCGCAGCACGATGAGGCAAAACGTCCGCACCGGGTGTTGCGTCACCAGCTTGGCAGTGATCCGGCCTCAGTGGTCCTTGTTCACGAGGAGCTCGATCCGGCCTTCTATGCCAGCGTCACTCGAACGGCAACCCGGCAATACCTGCTGATCGTCCTCGAAAGCGCCATTACCTCAGAGGTCAGGTACGTGGAGGCGGACAACCCGGGCCAGGACCTGCGCGCGTTCCGGGCCCGGCGAAACGGAATCGAGTACTCCGTGGACCATCACGAGCATGGCTTTCTTGTGCGCACCAACCAGGGTGCCGAGAACTTCCGTCTCATGCTCGTCGAACCCGGGGCCGATACGGAAATCGAGCTGGTTCCACACCGGTCCGACGTACGGCTCGATGACGTCGTCGCGTTCCAGGACCACATCGTGGTGACGGAACGGGAAGCCGGGCTCACCCAGGTGCGCGTCCTGGATCTGAATGCCGGAACCAGTCACCGGATTCCCGTTTCCGAGACCGTGTACTCGCTGCGCGTTGGACACAACCCGGTCTACGATTCACGCACCTTCCGTTACGTGTACAGCTCGCTGGTCACGCCGGAGGCGATTGTCGACTACGACATGGTCACGAGACAGTCGGTTGTGGCAAAGCAGGAGCCGGTCCAGGGTGGCTACCATTCGAAGGACTACCGGACAGAACGGATCCACGCCGTGGCGGAGGACGGCACCGCGATCCCGATCTCGCTGGTGTACCGCCGGGACCTGCCGCTGGACGGTGGCAACCCGTGCCTCCTGACCGGATACGGTGCCTACGGGGCCAGTCTCGAGGCGGAGTTCTCCGCGCCCGTCCTCAGCCTGCTGGATCGGGGCTTCGTGTACGCCATCGCGCACGTCAGGGGGGGAGGTGAACTGGGCGAATCGTGGCACAAACAGGGAAAGATGCTCGACAAGCGCAACACGTTTACCGACTTCGTGTCTTGTGCGGAGCACTTGACCAGGGCCGGTTACACTACGTCGGATCGTCTGGCGATTCGCGGTCGGAGCGCCGGCGGGCTGTTGATCGGGGCGGTGGTGAACATGCGGCCGGACCTGTTCGCCGTCGTGGTGATGGCGGTACCCTTCGTCGATGTCGCGAATACCATGCTGGACCCGTCGATCCCGCTCACCGTGCTCGAGTACGAAGAGTGGGGCGACCCGCGAAATCCGGAGCATCTGGACTACATTCGATCCTACTCTCCGTACGACAACCTGAAATCTGGGAGCTATCCGCACATTCTGGTCACGACAGGCTTGAACGATCCGCGGGTGCAGTACTGGGAGCCGGCTCGCTGGGTGGCTAAGCTCCGGTCCCTGAAGACGGATGACAACCGGCTACTGCTCAGAGTGGATCTGGAGGCCGGTCATCGCGGTGCCTCCGGCCGCTATGAGACGTTGCATGAACGGGCGTTCGAGTCTGCCTTTCTGGTAGATCTGTTGGCCAGGCCGGAACCGCACTCCGATGACCCATCGCTGGCTCACGCTGAAGAACAGCCTGAGGTGGCGGCGGCGCTACGGCCAGGCAAGCCATGACCGGCATCGTCGATCTTCACAGCCATGTGCTCCCGGGGGTGGACGACGGGGCCCGCGATGTCGCGGAAGCCGTGACTGCGGTGGAGGCGCTCTTTTCCGAAGGTGTCACGACCGTCGTGGCCACACCCCATCTCAGCGCCTCTCTGAAAGAGCAAGTCGGGGTGCTCGAGTCCCGACTGGAGTACATCGACCGCGCGCACACGGAGCTTCAGACGGCACTGACCACCGCCGGATACCGGGGAGTGGTGCACCGCGGGGCCGAAATCAAGCTGAACTCGCCGAATCCGGATCTATCGGATCCCAGGCTGCGCATCGCCGCGACCCGGTTTGTCCTGGTCGAGTTTCCCGGGTTCCGGATTCCTCCGTTCGCCGGCAACCAGTTTGCCTCACTGGTCGAGAATGGCTGGTGGCCTGTGCTGGCGCACGCCGAACGTCATGCGGGAATAGAGGATGCGCTTCCGGAGCTCCACGAATGGAAGAGCGCCGGCGTGTGCATCCAGATAAACGCGGGTTCTTTCCTGGGCCAATACGGTGAGAGGGCGCAGCTGGCCGTCGCATCCCTCCTCTCGCTCGGCGTGGTGGATTACCTGTCCAGCGACTACCATGCGCGAGGCGAGATAGGCATGGTCGCGGCGCTGGAGGTGCTACGCGAGCACCCCAACGGAGAAGAGATCTCCGCGCTGCTGGCTGTGACGAATCCACGGCGACTTCTGGACGAAGAACACCCCCTGGCTGTGCCGGCGCTCGAGCCGCTGGAACGTACAGATGGGAAGGGGTTTCGCCAGCTATTGTCGTCGTTGGGACCCGGTGGTGCCAGGCGGGAGAGGCCCCCGGATGAGACGACGGAATCCGGTTCCGCATGAAGGCGCGGGTCCGCGATCTGCGTTCGAGCGCTCCGGGCGTCGCGATCGCCGCGGGCAGGCCCTTGCGCCGAGCCGGGTGGAACATTAACGAACCAATCCGGATTTTCAGTGTAGCGGTACCTGAAAGTAGCATCGAACCAGGTGTGGCTGGCGGTTGACGGCGGGATGTCTGGTGTGGTGGCCGGCCGAAGGAACAGCGAACAGGGGGGCGGCGAATCCAGCGCACGGAAGAGGCTCCGAACCGATCGCGCGCCGAGTTGTCAGCCAGTTGGACACCGTCTGAGGTAAGGGCATGAGACACACACGCAGGGTTCTCACTTCGATTGCGGTGAGCGTGGCAGTAGCGCTCCCGGGCCTTCTGTTACGGCCGGGCGACGGCGTTGCTCAGTCTTCGTCGGAAATCCAGGTGCTGGTCGCGCCGCTGACGACGGCTGAAGGCGTCGACAGCAAGTTCGGCGAGAAAGTGGCCGAGGAGGTGCGTAAGGCCCTCGACAACTTCGCCGGCATGGTTCCCCTGGATTGGGGGGATATCAGGGACCAGGTGAAACAGTACGGGCTTGACTGGAAGACCCTCACGCCAATCGAGTGGCGACAGCTGGGTGGGCGCATGCAGGCCAACCTGGTGATGGTGGGGACCGCGCAACCCGGTGGAAGCGGTGTCGCGGTGACCGTGGCATTCGTTGATCCGCGCACGGGCGACGAGCTACCGGTGGATGATTTTGCCGTTCCAGACGACAAGAAACACAAGGAGGCCGCGGCCCACATCACTTCCGGTCTCGAGGAGCAGGTAGGCTACCAGCGGTCCATCGTCTTCTGCCAGGAGTATCTGGGCTCGAATCAGCTGGATGACGCACTCCGAAACTGCCAGAGCGCGCTAGCGGTGAACCCGAACAGCGCCCGCGCGCTCTATCTGATTGGCCGGGTGCACATGGAGGCCAATGATTGGAGTTCGGCCGCGACCAGTCTGGAACGGGTCGTGGAGCTGAATCCGTCGAACACGGAAGCGCTGCAGTCGCTGGCGTACACACACGCGCAGCTGGGCAACGCGCAGCGGTCGTTCGAACTGTATCGCGAGTACCTGAACTTCAATCCCGACGACGCCGACGTCCGTTTGAACATCGCGTTCAAGCTGGCGACTACG
>JBDHIQ010000057.1:0-15065 GCA_039587395.1 Gemmatimonadota bacterium | reverse complement strand
CGGGGTTCCGTGGGTGGCTCCTCGGGAAGCTCGGCCGGCGGCAGGTCCTCCACAGAGCCGTCTCGACGTACTTCAACCGGCCGCAAAGCCAAGCGTAAGGACGGCGGCGGCTGAGGCCGCTCGAGAGATCCTGTTCCAGCGTCGCTCGTACCAGGCCGTCACGAGAGTGGCGGCCTTCTTCTTGTAGAGTACTCTCAAAACCGCTGCACCAACGTGCAGGCCACGCTGGCCAGCGTGCTGTGCTTTGTGTCATAGTAATACATATATTATACTCATAGCTATGAGTAAGAGGCTGCAGGTCGTCTTTGATGACGCGGAGTATCGAGAGATACGCGGCGTGGCCCGTCGCGCCCGGCTCAGTGTCTCGGAGTGGGTGAGACAGGCACTGCGCGAGGCACGGCGGAAGGTCCCGAGCGGTGATCCCAACCGGAAGCTCAGGGCGGTGCGAGCCGCCGCCGCGTACGACTTCCCTACTGCCGACATCGATCAGATGCTGCATGAGATTGATGCAGGGTACGGAAGTGATATGGACGAATGATATTCATCGACTCCAACGTCCCGATGTACCTCGTGGGGGCTCCGCACCCGCATAAGCGAGACGCGCGTCAGGTACTCGAGGGGCTGATAGCCGATTCCGTTCGCCTGGTCACGGACGCCGAGGTGTTTCAGGAGATCCTGCACCGATACGCGGCCATCAATCGCCGCGACGCCATCCAGCCGGCCTTCGACGCTCTCCTCGGGGTGGTCGACCAGGTTTATCCCGTACATCTCGATGACGTTGAGCGGGCCAAGATCATCCTGTTCGGACACCACGCGATTTCATCACGCCATGCGCTGCATCTCGCGGTGATGGAGCGCTACGATGTGTCCACGATCTTCAGCTTCGACCGGGGCTTTGACGCCTATCCGGGAGTGTCCCGGTTCAGCTAGGAGAGCATCTATGCGGGGCTTGAAGGACAAGAACGGCGACCCGCTTCCTGGAGGAGGGCTGTGACGTCTGCGTGCTCGATCGCAGCGCCGAGGCACGTCAACGCGTGGCCGCCGAGCTACCCGCTCTCACGGCCGTGATCGACGCCGATGTCTCGAATCTCGAGCAGGTACAGGCTGCGGTTGGCGAGGCGATCGAGCGCATGGGTTCGCTCGATGTGCTGATCAACAATGCCGGCATCAGCATCCGGCACGACTTCCTGGAAATCACGCCGGAGGAGTGGGACGAGGTCCTCGGGATCAACCTCAAGGGAGTTTTCCAGGTGGCCCAGGTGGCAGCTCGCCACATGGTCGCCAGGGGCTCAGGGGTGATCATCAACACGGCCTCCACCGCGGGCAGCACCGGCTACCCGCACTACGCTGACTACTCCGCCAGCAAAGGGGGCGTGATCGCGTTGACCCAGGCGATGGCTCTCGAGCTCGCTCCCGTCGTTCGGGTCGTTGCCGTATCTCCCGGATACGTCATGACGCCGATGCAGCGCGCCGAGTACAGCGATGCCATGTTTGATGCCGTCAACCGCAAGATTCCCTTCGGCCGGCACGCCAGGCCCGAGGAGATTGCTGCGCTGTTCGCCTTTCTGGCCTCGGACGACGCCGGCTTCGCGACCGGCCATGTCTACGTGATGGATGGCGGAGAGACTGCCGGCGGCCTGTGTAGCCAGTGGACCCACGAGTAGAGGTAGACCATGAAGCTGGCCGGCAAAGTTGCGCTGATCACTGGCGGGAACTCGGGCATAGGGAGCGCCACCGCCGCCTTACTCGCCAGCGAGGGGGCAGCGGTCGTGCTCACCGGACGCAATCAGGAGCGAGGAGAACAGGTCGCACAGGCCATCAACCAGGATGGTGGCAAGGCCATGTTCATCCGGTCAGACGTTCGCGTCGTGGAGGATTGCCGGCAGGCTGTGGAGCTGACGCTGGAGCGGTTCGGCCAGATCGATGTGCTGTTCAACAACGCCGGTGTCTTCCATCCCAGGACGGTGCCGGAATGCACGGAACAGGAGTGGGACGAGACTATCGACTGCAGCCTGAAGGGCGCCTTCCTGATGTCGAAGTATGCGCTCCCCTCGATGATCGAGCGCGGCAGCGGCTCGATCATCCACTGCAGCTCGGGCTGGGGGATCCTCGGCGGCGACCGGGCGGCGGCTTACTGCGCTGCCAAGGGCGGCCTGGTGGTCATGGCCAAGGCCATGGCAATCGATCACGGCCCCGACGGGATCCGCGTCAATTGCGTCTGTCCCGGTGACGTCGAGACGCCGATGTTGTCCGACGATGCCGAAAAGCGCGGCATGTCGTGGGAAGACTACCTGGCCAGCGCAGCGGATCGCCCGCTCGGTCGGATCGGCACCGCGGAGGAGATAGCCCGTGCGGTCCTGTTCCTGGCCTCGGACGATTCCTCGTTCGTAACCGGCGAGGCGCTGGTCGTGGATGGCGGCGGTGTCGCCGGCAAGTAGCTCAGTCCCGCGGCACCATGGTCAGGATCTTCTCCACCGCACTGGCGGCATCATAGGCGTAGGCGTCCGCCCCAATGGATCTAGCGAACTCCGCGGTGAGGGGGGCGCCGCCCACTATCACCTTCACCTGCTCTGAGAGGCCCTTCTCCTGGACGAGGTCCACGACCCCTTTCATCTGCGTCATCGTCGTGGTGAGAAGGGAGGACACGCCCACGACCGACGCCCCCTCGGAGACGGCTGCATCGATGAACGTCTCCGCCGTGACATCGATGCCCAGGTCTACGACCTCGAAGCCGGCGCCCGTGAGCATGATTCCCACCAGGTTCTTGCCGATGTCGTGCAGGTCTCCCTTTACCGAACCCAGGACCACCTTGCCGCGACTGGGTACTTCCTCCGCAATGAGCAGCGGCTTGAGCAGCTCCACTCCCGCACTCATGGCCCTTGCCGACAGGAGGACCTCCGGAAGATACATCTCGTGGTTGCGGAACCGGTCCCCCACGACGTTCATCCCGGCGATGAGTCCGTCATCGAGGATCGAGACAGTCGGGACTTCCGATTCGATCGCCCGGGCCACAAGCCCGGCAACTTCTCCGTCGGCCCCAGCGATCAGGTTGTTTGCGATGTCTTTCAGGATTTCCATTCCGGGCTCCGATCGATCTTCGTGGGCTGCGGGTCGGTGATGGATGCTATTCGTTCGCGGCATTCCCATGTCGCGCAATCCAGGCAGAACTCGAAGTCGTTGTCGAAGGCGTGAGCCTCGGGCGGCCCGGCGACGAGCACTCCGGACACCGACTTGATCGGCGACATCAGACAACTGGCGTTCAGGTCCATGCCGATTTGACCAGGGGACAGGAAGGCAAAGAGCCTCTGCTGGCCGCTGACGTGCCACCCGCAGTACCCCGGACTGTAGGGCAGCACCCGGGTAGCCGAATCCGCGTCGCCATTCTCGAGCAGGGGATCCAGGAAGGCCTGGCCCAGGAGAACTGCAGCGCTGTCCGCCCTCTCCGATGCGATACCGTCCAGCATGCAGCCGAGAGCCGCATTCTGATCCCTGAAGAGATCGCCGATCTTCCGGCTGACGGGTTCTCCCAGCGTGGCGGCAAACAGGGCCAGGTGCCCGGCTCTCCCGACGATCCCGGGCAGCGGAGAGCGCTCCGCGTTCCGGCCATCGCCCTGGTAGACTTCCCCGAACTCGGTCCGAGAAATGCTGGCAATGAGTCCGATCGGCCGGGTGAGGGCTTCGTAGAGCTCCCTCGCCTCTTCCACCAGGGCTTCCACGCGCTCCGGAACCGGGTGGCCCTCCGGCACCCCCTGCGTCCGGAGAACGGTGTCCCGGGAAGGTGCCACCTTCAGGGCATCCAGGGGGACGATGCCGTTCATGCGTCCCTGGACGGCAATGTATCCATCCCGAATTCGCGCGCAGCCGCTTCCATGCGCCCGATGAGCTGTGCCTTCTGATCGTCTCCCAGGCGGGTGGGTTCGGCTTCCGCGATCAGGCGCTCCACTTCCCCCGACGCTCTCTCGCCGAGGCTGAGGCCGCCTTCGTCTTCCCAGCGGTCCAGGTTGGCCCGGTCGATCACCGGTCCGGGGAAACGAATCTCTTCCCTGAGGTGGCGCCGCGTGTGATCGGCGATGATGAGATGCTTGTCCCGAATCAGCTCCTCGAAGATGGGTTGGGCGGGAAAATCCTCCCGCGGCTCGATGCCCTGCAGCATCCGCAACGTGATGCCGCAGATCTCATTGTCCACGACCAGCTTCTCCAGGCTCTGGCAGTTGATGAAGTCCAGAATCCCGGGCCCGGAGATGTTGTTGGTGCCGACCAGGGCCCCGAGCGTGGCGCCGACCCCCGTCTCCAGCCCCGCCTGGGCATCAAGGCGCTTGGCGTCGCTCATGGACGTGTAGGCCTGTGTGGGCATGCCCAGGTACTTCCCGATTTCCGTATGGGCGCAGTCGGTCATCATCGTCTCCACCGCGCCGAAAGGGGTCGTCTCGTACCGGATGTCGAAGATGGCCGAGGCTCCTCCATAGAGCATGGGGGTCCCGGGGTTGGCAAGCTGGCTGATCACAACGCCGCTGAGGGTCTCCGCCGTGTGCTGGATCAGCGTGCCCACCACGGTGACGGGGCCGACGAAGCCGGACAATGGCATCGAAATGAACTCGACGGGGATGGAAGCCCGGGCGCAGTCCAGGACGTTCTGGCTGGTGGCCTCGCTCCACTTCAGCGGTGGAGTCGGGCAGCAGGAGAGGACGGCCAGGGGCTTCTTCTTCATCTCCTCGGCGCTGCCGCGCACGATGACCTGAAGATCCCGCAGGACCTGGAAGGCTTCACTGGAGAACGCGCCCGTTACGACCGGCTTCTCGCAGAACAGGAGGCTGAGGAAGAGCCGGTAGCTGTCGGAGACTGCATCGGGCACGTCGCCCGGGATGAACGCGGTACTCTGGGAAGCGATGTGCTCCAGGCCACCCATGAGCCTGGCGTACCGGATGTAGTCCGCGGTGGCGGGCCGCCGGATCTGCCCGGTCGCGTTGTCCAGGATGTTGATCGCGGCCGAGCCCGGCGTGAAGTGAACGTTGTCCCCGGAGAGGTCGTGGGTCTGGTCTCCAAGCACGTCGTACAGCTTGAACGACTCCGGTGCGGTTGCCAGGGCCCGGTCGATGATGTCGTCCGAGAGGATCGCCAACTCCGTCTTCGAATCGACGTCCGCTCCATGATCTGCCAGGAGGGACAGCACTTCCGGGTTGTGAATCGTCACGCCCAGCGTGCCAAGCAGGCTCCGGGCCTCATCCACGATCCGGCCGATGAGTCTGTCGTCCAGAAACCGGAGAGTCGGTCTCATTCGGGGTGCCTCAGTTCTTGAAGGACTGGCCAGGGGGCGCCGGGAGATCGGGTTGATAACCCAGACGCCGTGACAAACGGGCCGCCGCCTCCCGGACGCTCTCCGCGAGAACGGGGATTCTATCCCGGGTCAGGCGGTGAACCGATCCGCCGACGCTCAGCGACGCGGTCGTCCGCCCTTCCCCGTCCTGCACGGGCGCCGCTACAGACGCGTACCCGTATTCCAACTCCTCGATGTTCGTCGCGAAGCCCTGTTTCCTCACGTCGGCCAGGACCTGCAGCCACCTGTCCCAGGAGACGATGGTGTGATCCGTGATGGCCGGCAGTCCATCGGGTGGTTTCGGCAGGCCTGCCTCGGCGTCGGCGATCAGCACCTTTCCCGTGGCCGTGGCATGGGCTGGCCATCGCGTGCCGATGGAGCTGTCCAGTCCCAGGAGGCCGCGGCCCCGCACTTCATCCAGAATCAGGACCTCGTTGCCGATCAGCGACTCCAGCGTGGCATGCTCTCCGGTGGTCTCGGCAAGAACCTCGAGCTCGGGGCGGGCCGCTTCCCGAATGTCTACCGCCCTCAGGGCCCGGGAGCCGAGAACGATCATCTCGGGACCGAGCTGGAAGCTCCCGCTCCCGGGTGACCGATAGACGAACCCCTCCTGCTCGAGGACGGTCAGCATCCGGTGAGCGGTGGTCTTGTTCAGCCCCGTCTCGGCAGCGAGCTCAGTGAGGCTTCTCCTGGGCTTGTCTTCCGTAAATCCCTGCAGGAGGGAAAGAACTCGCAGGACCGCACGGGTGCCGGGAATCGTGACCGGAGACGCATCTTTGGAACCGGCTTTCACCATGTGGAATAGGGTAGTATTCTCCGTGTGTCAGGACAAGGACCACGGGAGGTGCGGTTTGGAGACGATTCTGAGCTCGCCGACGCAGACGGTCATCGTGGGACCGGACCGCCCCGTCTGCGTCATCGGAGAGCGGATCAACCCCACGGGCAGGAAGACCCTTGCAGCCGAGATGGCCGCGGGAAACCTGGAACGCGTGGGCGCCGACGCATTGGCCCAGGTGGCGGCGGGCGCTGCAGTTCTCGACGTGAATGCGGGCATTCCCATGGTGGACGAACCGGCTCTTCTGGCCGAAGTGGTCCAGCTGGTGCAGTCTCTCACCGATGTGCCGCTCTGCATGGATTCCAGCGTAGTCGAGGCGCTGGCCCGCGGCCTGGAGGTCTACCAGGGGAAGGCCCTGGTGAACTCGGTCACCGGAGAGAGCGACCGCATGGAGGCCGTGCTTCCCCTGGTGGCCAGGCACGGAGCCGCGGTGATTGGGTTGACGATGGACGAGGACGGAATCCCCGAGGACGCCAGGAAGAGGCTCAACGTCGCGAGAAAGATCGTGAGCCGCGCCGAAGATCTGGGCATCTCGGCAGCCGATGTGCTCATCGATCCGCTGGTCCTCCCCGTAGGCGCATCCCCGAGGGCCGGCAGAACCGTCCTCGAGACGCTACGTATGGTCAGGGACGAATTGGGTGTGAACACCGTGTGCGGCGCCAGCAACGTCTCGTTTGGCTTGCCGGACCGATCGGCGGTCAACGCCGCCTTCCTGTCCATGACGGTGGCGGCCGGGATCACGGCCGTGATCACTAACCCGCTGGACCGGCAGAGCCGCGCAGGACTCTTGGCCGGGGACCTGCTCATGGGGAACGACGAGCACTGCATGAACTGGATCGTCGCATCTCGCGCGTCTGCTCAGGAGGTGTAGCGACTCAACCACTGCCTCGGTCTATCTCCTCGACGGCCCAAGCCGCCGCGGCATGGATCACGTCCCGGGGCGAGTCAATGCCGGACGCCTGCCGCAGGAAGTCGAGCTGGCTTCGGTCTCCCACGCGGCCGATAGCCCTCAGGGCTTCGGCCTGTACCTGGTAGGAGCTGTCGGAGGCGAAAACATCGCGGAAGAACGGCACCAGCGTCGTGTCCCCCCTGGTGTCCAATCTGCCCAGGGATCCCAGGGAGCGAATAGCGGCGCGCCGCACTTCGGACCTTTCATCCGCGGCCGCCGCCCGGAGTTCAGGGGCCGCACCCGGCCCCCTGGTGGAGGCCAGCGTCTCCACGGCCGCCACGCGCACGGCCCAGAACGGATCTTCGTGCACCGCCGACGCCAGCAGATCGGCAACCCCCGGGTGCTCGCCGAACCCGGCCAGCCCCCGCACCGCCCATTCTCGTCCGATGACATCGTCGTGGCGTGCCTGGTACAGCAACTCCTCCACGCTCTTCTGGTAGGTCCACTCCTTGAGGAGCCAGTTGCCCTCGTCGAACCGCACCAGCAGAGGCTCCTCGGAGCTGGGAAAGACGAAGCTGTCGCGTTCGTCCTCCAGCCAGACGGTCTCCACACGTTTGCCTGATTCCGTCACGATGCCGATCTGGACGGGCGTCCTGTAGACGGGCACGCCGCGGGCACGGTCCTGGACCTGTGCCACGCTCAGCCGGATCTCTCCGGCTTCCGCATCCCAGGCGGAACTCACCTCGAACACCGGGTGACCCGCCGAAAAGACGAACTGCTCAAAGAACCAATCCAGGTTCTGGCCGGTCACCTCCTTCACGGTCTTCATGAAGTCGTAGGTGTCGACCGGCTGGAACGCATGGTCGTGCAGAAACGCGCTCAGCGCCCGGAAGAAGGACTCATCTCCGAGCAGGAACCGCAGCTGGTGGAGGATGGCGGCGCCCTTCGGGTACGTGTGGGAGTCGAAGTTGTCGTGCGGCCGCTCGTAGCGGTTGTGGACAATCGGGCGCATGTAGCTCGTCCGGGCTTCGCGCAGGTACGCGTTCTTCTTGCCCGACAGCGCCCATGCGCCTTCGTCTCCGCCACTCTCGTGACGGGTCCACAGGTAGTCGGAGTAGGTGCCGAAGCTCTCGTTCAGCCATGCGTGGGACCATTCTCGCAGCGTGATCAAATCGCCCCACCACTGATGGGCGACCTCGTGGGCGATGATCCGCTCCCAGGAGAAGTCCTGCTCGGCCCTCCGGTCGTGGATGACTCCGTCCCCCAGGATCGTGGCCGAGGTAGCCTCGGCGCCGCCGCCCACGTGCGGCGTGGTCACCTGGTCGTACTTGGCCCACGGGTAGGGGTAGTCGAACAGGTCGGCGTAGTACGCGATCATGCGCGGGGTCTTGGCGAAGATCCAGCGCGCATCCTCTACCGCGTCCGGGTAGACCCAGTAGGAGACCGGGAGATCTCCCAGTGAGTCCCGGATCACCGCAAACGGACCGATCGCCAGCATCATCAGATACGTGGCGTGCGGCCTCTCCTGCGACCAGTGCCAGGTGGCGGTCCCCGACGCGTCGTCCTCCCTCACCCCGACCAGCCGGCCGTTCGAGAGAACGCGGTTCCCCTCCGGCACGGTGACGATCAGCTCGTGGGTCACCTTGTCGTTCGGGTAGTCGTAGAGGGGGATCCAGTGGCGCGCCTCGTCCGGCCACGAGTCGGTCGAGACCATCTGGGGGTGCTCGTCGCTCGCCTCGTCGAAGAAGAAGCCTTCCCGGGACCCCTCGCCCCGGTAGCGCACCGTGACGACCAGGGTGTCTCCAACGGCGGGCTGGTCCCGGAGCAGCACCACCACGCTCGTGTCCGATCGCGCGACCGCCAGCGCACGTCCCTCGGCATCGAGGACCGACTGGATGGTGAGCTCCTCTGCATCCAGCTCGAAGTGATCCAGCCCGCCGGCCAGGGGCGTCAGGGTGATCCGGTTCTCGCCGTGAAAGATCTGCGCCTCCAGGTCAAACGTGAGGCTCACGCGGTAGTGCAGGAAATCGAAGCTGCGGCTCCGTTCCGACTGGACCGGCCGGCTCCAGACGTTCACGTCCTGTGCGGAGAGACCCGTCAGCGCAAGGATGCTGAAGGCGATGGAAAGGGTAACGGACCCACCGGCGCTCCGGGCGCGGCATGCGGCAAGAGTGGCTCGCACCGTCTATCTCCCGATCTGCTGTAGCAGGCCCCGCTCACGCATGAAGGTCTCGATCTCCTCCACCGTGCGCGGCAGGCCGGCCGAGAGGTTCTCGTATCCGTCCTCGGTGATCACCACCGTGTCCTCGATCCGGATCCCCAGCGTCTCGTGGTGCGGAATGTTGACGTCGCAAGCGAACACGAAACCCGGCTCCAGCGGCTCTTCCGGGCCGATCATCGACACCATCACATCGTGCGTGGCCATGCCGATAGGATGGTTGTAGCACCCCCAGCGGATGAGCCCGCGGAAGCGGTCCTCTGTCGCGTCGTATCCGTTGGCGGTCAGCCACTCCGCCACCTTCTCGCCTACCGCAGCGAAGCTGGTCCCGGCGCGGTAGTTGTCCAGGCAAACCTGGTGAATGCCGAGTCCCAGCTCGTAGAGCTCGCGCTGCTCTTCGGTGAACCGGCCGTTGGCAGGGAAGGTGGTCGAGATGTCGGCGTTGTAGTACGCGTAGTCGGGGCTGGCATCCAGGATGATGAAATCGCCGTCCTCGAGCGTGCGGTCGTGCCGGTGGTAGTGACCCCAGGGATGGTGGTCCCCCGCCATGATGATGGTCTCGTAGGCCAGCTCCTGCGCCCCCTCGCGCTTGCTGACGAACTCGAACAGCGCGGCCAGCGCGCGCTCGGGCATCCCCACTTCCGTGGATCGTATGAATTCCAGGTGCGCCTTGACCCCGATCCGGGCCGCCTCCCGGACCAGCGCCACCTCGGCCGGAGACTTCACCTTTCGCATGACCTGGATGGCCTGGAAGCAGTCCCTGATCTCGACGTCCGGGAATCGCTCCTCCAGCTGTGCGACCAGCTGCAGCTCCCGCGTCAGCCGACCATCCAGGGGCTGGTCCGTCACCGTCCGCTGGTAGGCGCGGTAGACTTCGTTGGTGTTCATGCGGTGCCGCTCTTCCGGGCGCTGCGAGAGACAGAAGGCGCCCACCTGCTCGCCCTGGTCCTCCAGGAACGCCTCCAGCTCCTCTACCGGCAGGGCGTGCTCAATTCCCGCGAATCCCGCCGGGTCCGACGCCAGCTCGACGGGGATTCCTGCCCCGCGAGCGTCGTACTCGTCCAGCGTGAGGAACAGCGTGCTCTCGCGGTTCACGCCGTCCACCACCAGCCAGGCGTTCGGGGCCTCGACGCCCGTGAAGTAGAGAAAGTCGTTGCTCTGGAAGAACTGGTAGTCCGCTACCGGTGACGTGGCCCCGGGAATGATGGCGATCCCATCGGGAATCTCGTCCATCAACCGGGCCCGCCGATCCGCATACTCGGAGTTGGCGACCAGGCTGCCCGGGCGGACAAACGGCACCTCGTCGGCCGATGGTTCGGCGGGCGAGCAGCCGGACAGCAAGCTTCCCAAAGTCGGGACCAGCAGTCCCGACATCATCGCGGCGAGCGTTCTCCGTATCCGGCCCATGTGGTTCCTCTTCTCTTTTCTCACGGGTGTCAGCGGTGGAGTCAGGCAACAGAGTAGCCCTTCCCCATGCAATGCCGCAGCTACCGAGACGACGCCGCAGAACATCTCCCCGCGAATGGTCGCGAGCGTAGCGGCCTCGGCCTTCGAGCACGACGAAGCTCCGGGCGCGGGCGGAAAGAGTGTCGACCGAATCCGCACGGATGGTGGGCGAGGCGATCGCCGAGCATAGTCGAACGGGCAACCGCGTCCCGCTTGCGCAACCGATAGTCGACGAGTTGCCGTTGAGTCCCGAGTGGGCTCGCAAGCTGTACGGCCATCTGGGTCAGGATGAACGGGTTCTGGAAGGGCTCCGGGCGGCACACGAAGCGCGGACCGGGGCCTACGACCTGCTGTCCCTCAAATACAGCGACAACTACAGCTCGTTGCGTGACGACCCACGCTATCAAGAACTCGTGAGGCAAATGGGACCCGGTTGACCCACGGGGCTAGCGATCGCTCTGGTTTCCGGGATCTGAATCTCGTTCGGCGAGGCGAGCAGTCAGCTTGCGGCCAGTTCGGCCAGGATCCGATCGAGCTCCGCCCGATCGAGCAATCGACCGCGAAGAACCACCGCCTCGATCGTGGACAGCGCATCGATCTGCTCGAACGGGTTGGAGCGCAGGAGGACAAGATCGGCTGGCGCACCAGCCTGAATTCGACCGGTGAGCGGGTCAGCTCCGACCTGTGCGCCCGGGCCCCGGGCTGAGGCCCAGATCGCGGCATGCTCGGGCAATCCCGCCTCGATGAGAATCTCCAGCTCGCGGCGAAGACTGAATCCCGGGACGGGACCCGGCCCCGCGAAGTCAGTCCCGGCCCCGATGGGAGCGCCTGCCTCGTGCAGAAGCCGTGTGAGGGTCCTCCCCGCATCCACGAGGGCCTCGCGCAATTCGATCACGGTGGGATGCCGCTCCGCGGTGCTCGGGGCGATGGCTTCACGGAAGGCGACGCGGTTCGCGGCGGTAAGGTACTCCCAGCCCGCGGGGGGCTGATCGTAAAAGGCCGCACGGTACGCCCGGAACTCGTACGCAGCGAGAGTGGGCACGAACAGGGTTCCCTGGCGAGCGAAACACTCCACCAGCGCCGGGGCTTCGGTTTCGAGCCACGTCTCGAAGTTCTGGAAGGCTTCCAACTCGGACGAGAAGCCGGCCAGGTACACCCCTTCGAAGATCGTCACAACATGCTCGATGGAGGCCTGTCCCGCTTCGCAGGCCTCGAGCGGTGTGACCTCCTTGGGAATGTGCCCAACGACGTCCAACCCCGCCTCCGCCGCGGCCTTGAGGAGCGCAAAGTATGGGTCGCGCCCGGTGGCGTTGTGTGTCTTGAGCAGGTCGACCCCTTTCCCCGCGAGGTCGTGGACGGCTTCCTGCGCCGCTTCAGGGGTATCGATCACGCGGTGATGGTCCCCATTGGGCGCGCCGTTCAGCGTCGGGCCGGTTCGCACGATTCGAGGTCCCACCAGGTCTCCTCGGCGAATCCGATCGCGGAGCGCGTCAATCTGTTCCAGCAGGGCGCCGAGATCTCGCGCTCCCGTCACGCCCTGGGTGACCATGAGGGGCGCCGCGTTCGGGTCCGCCATGGCCAGGTGTGTATGGAAGTCCCAGAGGCCGGGCATCAGGAAGAGCCCCGCTGCTTCTACCACTCCGGAGGTGTCCGTGAGCGAAGCGTCTGCGTCCGCGCTGACCTGGACGACGCGGCCGTCGCTGATTACCACGGTTTGCCCGGCCGTCTGTGAGCCATCGAAAGGAGAGAGTACCGTGACTCCTCGGAGCGTCAGATCCGCCGCGCGTGGGGGATCGTCAAGATCCCCGGACTGACGACCCGGGGTCGCAAGAAAAGAGAGACTCAGCACGAAAGCAGCCATCCGAATCATCACAATCATTGAAAGTGCCCTGCCGTTGGATTCGTGCCGCACCCGCGCTGATAGCCGTACGCCGAAGCGTACGCAACCTCCCGTACCGGGGTTTCCGGAGGCAATGACCTGTGCTGGTCCAGCTGCGGCCGGACGCGCCTGGATGGGAGGAGCAGCTGACTTTGTAACATAAAGTACTTGACGAACCCAAGAACACGGGCGATATTATCGTCAATCATGCTGAAGATATCTGAAGTCGAGCAGAGCTCGGAGCCCATCGCGCTGGGCGACCGGGCCATGGAGGATCTGCGCTTCATCCGCCGGACGATGGAGCGGGGCCCCGCCTTTACAGCGGTGCCGGGTTGGGGTGGCGTCGGAATGGGACTCACCGCGCTGGTCGCCGCGGTGCTCGCGTCAAACCAGCCGACCGCCGAGCGCTGGCTCCTGGTCTGGACTCTCGAGGCGTTCCTCGCCGTGGCGATCGGGGCGGTAGCGGTACACCGCAAGGCGCGCCGGTCGGACCTTCCCGTTCTCACCGGAGTGGGACGCAAGTTCCTCTTGAGCTTCCTGCCTCCCGTGGTTGCTGGAGTGGTGCTCACGGTAGCGCTCTGGCAGGCAGGAGCCGGGTCACTTCTTCCGGGCGTGTGGCTTCTCGTCTACGGCGTAGCCGTGGTCACGGGCGGCACCTATTCGGTCAGGATCGTCCCCGTGATGGGAATCTGTTTCATGGTCCTCGGACTGTTCGCGCTCGTGATGCCTGCGGCCGGCGATCTCTCGATGGCCGCGGGATTCGGCGGGTTGCACATGATCTTCGGGACGACGATCGCAAGGAGGCATGGTGGCTGAGGGTGCGCGGGCCCATCGAGGGGCCCCGAACCCGGCCCCGGTCAAGGGACAGACCGTGAGCATAGAAGTACAAGCCGGGAAGCAAGGTCCTGCCGCACTCGACCCGATCATCCACGTGCGGGTCCGGCTCGGGATCGTGAGCGCGCTCGCCGTGGAGGAATCCCTGACATTCAACGAGCTCAAGGAGCGTCTCGACACCTCCGACGGTAACCTCAGCGTGCATGCCAGGCGGTTGGAAGAAGCCGGCTACATCGAGATCCGGAAGTCCTTTGAAGGCCGGGTTCCGCGGACGGACTATCGCCTCACGAAGACCGGACGACAGGCGCTCCAGGAGTACCTGGACCACATGGAAGCGCTGATCGCGCGCGTTCGCGAGTAGCTCGGGAGGAAGCAGTGACGAAGTTGCTGAGACGTATCCGCGGTGCTATCGGGATGGGTCTGACCTGGGCCCTGGCCTGGTTCGGCGCGGGCATGGTCCTCCTGCTCATCATCGGCCCCGACGCCGCCGATGTACCCTTCCCCCTCGGGTTTGGCCTGATCGGCTTCTTTGCCGGCACCGTGTTCTCGGGTGTTGTTGCCGTGATCGAAGGCCGTCGCCGGTTCGACCAGATGTCCCTCCCTCGCTTTGCAGGCTGGGGGGCCGTCGGGGGTCTTCTGCTGTCTGTGGGCTTTGTGGCTCTGGTGGCCCTGTTTGCAGAGGGAGCGGTGTTTCTGCGCAACCTGACCTTCCTGGCGCCCATCTTCGCGGCAGCCGGCGCGGGTTCCGCTGCCGGTTCGCTGGCGCTCGCCAGGCGAGCGTCGGAGCCGGCATTGCTGGACGCCGGGGCGGACATGACCGAAATCGAGCGCTCTGGAGGTGAGACGCAGGACCTGCTCGGAGGCCGTTGATGATCGCCCCCGTATAGAACTCGTTATTTTTTTTGAGGAGATACTTTATGACACAAAGTACTTTGCTTCTAGAAAGGCTGGAGCCTGAGCACCCGGAACCGGCTGTACATGCCAGGTCCGAGCCGGCAGGTGAAGGCCAGGACGGATTTCACGTGGCAATCATAATGGACGGAAACGGCCGCTGGGCCCAACAAACAGGTCGGCCCAGGGAGGAGGGCCACGCGGCTGGAGCGGCGGCGGTCCGACGGACGGTGGAGGCGGCGCCAGGCCTGGGGATCACCACCCTCACGCTCTACGCCTTCTCCTCGGACAATTGGCGCCGTCCGCTGGGCGAAGTGAGCCACCTGATGCGCCTGTTCCAGAAGCACCTGGAGTCGGAATGCGCCCGCCTGACAGACAGTGGCGTGCGCCTGAGCGTCATAGGGCGTCGGTACCTGATTCCGGATCCCCTCAAACGCAGGATCGCGGAAGTCGAGGAGCGGACCAGGGAAGGAACCTCTCTCCACCTCCGGCTGGCGATAGACTACTCGGCCCGCAATGCGCTGTTGGTGGCAGCCGTCCGTCTAGCCGCGGTAACCCCGACCCGCGAGGCCTTCGCACGATGCCTGTCTCAGGCCATCCACGCACCGCCAGGTACGCGAGACGTAGATCTGCTCATCCGCACGGGCGGGGAGCAGCGCCTTAGCGACTTCCTGCTCTGGGAGTCGGCCTACGCTGAGCTCTTCTTCACCGACGTCCTGTGGCCGGACTTCAGCGAGGCCGACCTCGCGTCCGCCGTTC
>JBDHIQ010000056.1:0-43037 GCA_039587395.1 Gemmatimonadota bacterium | reverse complement strand
GGCGTCACGGCGATGGTGGGCGATGGCATCAACGACGGGCCCGCACTGGCCGTGGCGTCCATCGGCATCGCGATGGGCGCGGCCGGCAGCGATGTGGCGTTGGAGACGGCGGACGTGGCCCTCATGGCCGACGATCTGTCTCGTCTGCCGTATCTGTACGATCTGTCGAGGGCGGGGGGTCAGGTGATCCGCCAGAACATCGGCGCGTCCCTTCTCACCAAGCTCACCCTGGCCATCGGCGTCCCGTTTGGCTGGGTGTCCCTGGTCACGGCAGTGCTCATCGGGGATATGGGAGCGTCGCTTGCCGTCACGCTGAATTCGTTGCGCCTGGCCCGGGTACGCCCGACCGCCCGGGGCGCTGCCGACTGACTAGCGGGCGGGGCTGGAACTCACTGCGTAGAGGAACAGGTTGACTCCCATGCGAAGGGAGTTCTCCCGGACTTCCGCCGGATCCCCGTGGACCAGCGGATCTTCCCATCCGTCCCCGAGGTCGCTCTGAAACGTGTAGAACAGGGCCAGGCGTCCATCCAGGAAGATGCCAAGCCCCTGGGCAGGTAGCGCATCGTGTTCGTGGACCTTGGGAAGCCCCTCGGTCATCTCGTAGAAGATGTGATAGATGGGGTGCTCTACCGGCACGTCCACCAGGTCCCGTTCGGGGAACAGGTGTTTCAGCTCCTCGCGGAACGACTCGTCCAACCCGTAGTTGTCATCGGCGTGCAAGAAACCGCCGGCCGCCAGATACGAGCGGAGCACGTCTCTCTCCACATCCGTGAACCGGACGTCACCGTGCCCGGTGAGGTAGAGATACGGGTAGTCAGCCAGGTCGGGATCGGTCAACCGTACTTCAGCCGGTCGTGAGCTTACCTGTAGACCGGTGCGCGCGTTGATTTCCGCCAGCAGGTTGGGAAGGCTGGAGGGGTTGGCGTACCAGTCTCCTCCACCGTCGTACTGGAGCCGTGCGATGGTCGGCAGTTCCTCCTGGACGGAGACGTACTCGATGGTCGCCTGCGTGGACGGCTCGGCTCCCGGGAGGGCCGGGCAGTTCTCGAAGAGGACGGCGAACGCCACGCCGCTGGCCGCTGCGACCAGCGTGGCCTGGGGTGCCCACTGGACACGTTTCTGGTGCCCCCGGCAGTGCGGACAGTGTCGCGTGTCATTCGGTATGTGCACGTCACAATGGCGACACGGTTTCAAGCTTGCCTCCGCGGTGTCCCGGTGTGAACGCGATCCCTTGAGCGGTCACGCGTCTGTGCACTCAATCTACCGTTTGAGGCGCCCGGATGCTCGACGACGACCGGCGCGCTGTGTACGATTCACCGGCCAGCCATCGATACGGGTCGGCTGGCGGCACAAAGAAGGGGCGGAAGAGGGAGATACGATTGAGACGATATCCGGCATTCGATCCACCGGAATATGTGAACTGGCAACCGGACGATGAGGTCAGACGCGAGTTCAGCGAACGGATCCGCCGGGTCCCTGCCAGGCAGGCGGAGATCGAAGGCCTGGACGGAGCAAGGCACGCCGAGCTGTATCGCGGCCTGCAGCGGTTCAGGCTGCATGACATCGCACTGCAGCGGTGGGTGAAGCAGGGAGTGATCAGCAAGGCGTGGCTCGGCACCGGCGAAGAGGCGGCCACCATCGGAGCGGTGCACGCGCTGGATCGGAACGGGCCGCACGGCGACATCGTAGGGCCGATGATCCGCAATGCCGGAGCGTGTCACGAGATGGGGATGTCGGTGGCCGACATGCTGCGTGGTTATCTCGCGACCGAAGATTCTCCGACCGGAGGGCGCGACCTCCACGTTGGAGGGTTGGAGTACGGGATCTGCACGCCCATCAGCATGGTCGGATCACTCTCAACCGTCATCAACGGGTTGGGTCTCGCGTTCAAGAGCCGGGGCGAGTCCCGGGTGGCTCTCACGTGGATCGGGGACGGAGCGACCAAGCACGGCGAAGTGCATGAAGCGCTCAATTTCGCGGCGGCGCTCAATCTGCCGTGTATCTTTGTCATTCAGAACAACCAGGTAGCTCTGGGCACGCGGTTCAAGCAGCACCATGCGGCCCGGGATTTCTCGGGCTGGGGTGATGCCTACGGCGTTCCGATGTTCCCGGTTGACGGAAACAACGTACTGGACGTCTATGCGGCCACGCGGCTGGCGGCGGCCTGGTGCCGCGAGGGTCGGGGTCCGGTGTTCATGGAAGCCTCTACGTTCCGGATGGGAGGCCACGCGACACACGATGTCCGCGAGGCGCGGAGAACGTTCCCGGCGGAGCTGTTTCAGCACTGGGGCATGAGAGACCCCGTCGCGGTCTACGAGGACTTTCTGATCAACGGGCGTGTGGACCTCGGCGCCGGCAGCGGGGACACGCTGGAAGAGCGCAACCAATCCCGGCTCCACGAGATCGAGGAAGAGGTGACCCGGGAGGTGGAGGCCGCGGCCGGCGAAGCGCTGCAGAGCCGGGAGGACCGCATGCCGGAGCCCTCCACGGCAGGTATCGGCGTGTATGCCAACGGGCAACAGGGAGAGCGGAATGGAACCGACCGTCAGTAGGCTTCCGTGCGATGCGGTGCGGGAATTCCAGCACGACGGCGTCCGGTGGCGCGCGCAGGAGGGCTGGAGGAGCAGGGCGGGACATACGCTCTGCTATTTCGTGGTTCTCCAGGAAGAGAAGCCCTCCGCTGCAGACTCGCTGGACCGGCGCGCCAGCCTTGCTCCCGGCCAGAGCCTGGTTGGGCAGAGCGAGGAACAGGTCGTGGAGTTGCTCGGCTCAGCGGCCCCTCTCACGGCCACAGAACGGCGCGTGACCGATCCGGAGGGAGCGATCTGGCTCATTCAGAACTCGGGCCCCGTGTGGGCGGAGGGTGGCCTTGCAGGAGGACTGACGGGCATCGTGCTGACGCGCCTGGGGAGCGAGCTACGGAGAATCGAGCGGCCGGGCCATCACCTGGCCGATCTCAGCGAGGAAGAGCTGACAGGGCTTCTTGCGGGCACGCCACTGGATCCGGACGGCCCCGACGTTCCGGCGAAGGACTAGACCGCCGGACAGGGTCCGGTTCAGCCGGCCGTCTCGGTTCCGTTGGGGGCCAGGACATCCGTCACCGGAAGTGCCAGCTGCCCCCTGCCGACATCGAACAACGACGGCAACGTATCGCCATCAATCGGGTGTCCGGCCACCCCGACTCGCGCCGCGTCTCCCCAGGATCCGGTGCGATCCAGAGATCGGACGATGCGTCTCGCGACGATCCGTGCCTCCGTGAGAGGTGTCTCGGCCAGCGCCACCACGAAGGTCCGGTCCACGTGGCGCCCGGCCAGGTCGGACTCTCGCAGCGTCCGGCGGAGGGTGGCCGCGGCGGGGCGGAGCCGTTCCGCCCGCCCCACCCCGAGCTGGACCAGAACGACAGAGAAGGGACGCTCGTAGCGCCGGCAGCGCTTCAGCTCCCCGCTGGCGACGGCGTCGAAGCCTTCACGACTGAACAGGCCCGTCTCCTGATCCCGGAACGCCGGGAAGCTCGGCCCGCGTCCGTCCCGGCCGTCGCCACCTGCCTCTTGTGCCCCGTCCGCGGAAGACCACGCGTCCTCGGAATCCGCTGGGGCGGCGGGCTCGCGCGGTGGCGCTGTCTCGACACCGTGGGAGCGAGGAGATCCCGCCTGGTCTCCGCGGCGCTCGCGGAAGCCCGGGTCGTGCAGCCGTCTGTGGCTCTCATCCGGGGGCAGGGGTCTGCCGTCGGGTGCTTCGTCGAGGAGGACGCGGAGAGCCTGCAACTGGTGTCCGGCGCCATCCAGGAGTCGGCTGAGCCGCTCGAGCGCTTCGGCGGAAGGCCTGTCGCGAAACCGGTTCCACTCCAGACGCACCAGGCGCAGGAGGCCGTCAAGAACGCTGTGGGATTCTCCCAACCTGCGCAGAGTGGTCTTCGGGTCGATCGGGAATTCGCTGGGTTCCAATCGCCTCGTCCAGGGCCGGCGTAGTTGGGGTCCCCGAATGGTGCCGGTGCACAGAGCCGGCACCGCCGCGATCAGTGCGTGTTTCTGACGGCCCCACGGCCACCGACCTCGCCACGCACCGACCCGAGGATGCTGTCAGGATGATGCTATGTGGCCTCTCGTTTCCCTGTCAACCGGGAGCCGGCCAGAGCCGGCCGGTTGACGCACTTTCACGCGACGGTAGCTTCGAGCGCATGGATTCAGACACACGGACGCGTTCATGCTGAGGGTCACGTTCCTCGGAACCGCCTCGTCCAGGCCCACCGTGGCGCGCAATGTTTCGTCGCTCGCCGTGCAGCGGGAGGGAAGGCTGTTTCTGTTCGACTGCGGCGAGGGCACGCAGCGCCAGATGATGAGATTCGGCACAGGCTTCGCCGTCGAGGAGATCTTCCTCACCCATCTCCATGCCGATCACTATCTGGGCGTCACGGGTCTGCTGCGGACGATGAGCCTGCAGGGCCGTGAGGAACCGCTGATCATCTGGTCTCCGCCGGGCGGGCATTCCTTCGTCCAGCAGCTGATCACTCTGGGCGGCGAGCGTCTCACGTTCACCGTCAACGTTCGGGAACTGCCGCCGGGCGAAGCCATCCTGTTCGGCTCGTTCCGGATTCGCGCCTTCAAGACGAACCACACCAGGGACTCGGTCGGTCTGGTGTTGGCGGAGGAGGACCGGCCCGGGCGTTTCGATGTCGACATGGCGCGAAGGCTGGGAGTCCCCGAGGGACCGTTGTTCGGTCGGTTGCACGCCGGAGAGACCATACGCCTGGACGATGGCTCCACCGTGTCCCCGGACCAGGTGGTCGGCGAACCTCGATCCGGCCGAAAGCTGGTGTACTCTGGCGACACGCGACCCGACAGGAGCACCGTGGAGGTGGCCCGGTCCGCGGATGTCCTGATCCACGAGGCCACGTTTGCCCAGCAGGAGCAGCAACGCGCGGAGGAGACCGGTCACTCGACGGCGCGGGAGGCCGCTGAAGTAGCCGTCCAGGCGGGTGTGCAGCGCCTCATCCTGACGCATCTGAGCGCCCGCTACGCGGATCAGCCCGGAGTGCTTCTGCAAGAGGCCACGAAGGTCTTCGCGCATTGCGTCGTCGCAAAGGATGGATACCAGATCGAAATCCCCTATGCGGATTCCGGAGACCTGGCGGCCGACTCCAACAACGCCGCCGCTCCGGCAGAAGCCTGATGCGATCCGTTCGTCCACCCGGCGACAAGTCCATTTCGCACCGGGCTCTCATTCTGTCCGCCCTGGCCGACGGGGAGTCACGCATTCGCAACTTGCTGCTGGCCGAGGACATTCAGGCTACGGCACGTGCGCTGAGGGGAGTGGGTGTGCCGGTGCCCCGGCAGCTCGAGGGCGAGCTGCAAATCCACGGGCCGGCGTCGTTTCGCGACGCGACGGGCCCCATCGATTGTGGCAACAGCGGAACCACGGCCCGACTGATGCTGGGACTGATCGCAGGGGCAGGGGTCACGGCGCAGCTGGATGGCGATGGTTCGCTGCGCAGCCGCCCCATGGATCGGATCTGCTATCCTCTCCAGGCCATGGGGGCCCGGATCCGGTATACCGGGCAACGGGACCGGCTGCCGGTGGAGGTCATGGGCAGAGTGACGGGCTCGCTCCGTCCGCTGCGACATCGTCCACGCATCGCCAGTGCCCAGGTGAAGTCCGGCGTCCTGCTCGCGGGGCTGGCAGGCCGAGTGAACGTGGAAGTGCTGGAGCCCGGGAATTCGCGGGACCACACGGAACGGATGCTTGCCGCCATGGGGGCGCCGCTGACCGTTGCAGCGGGCTCCTCGGGGCCGCGCGTCACTCTCCTGGCAGGCGAAGCCGAGTGGGACGGCGCACTGGCTCCGTTGGATTTCGAGGTGCCGGGTGACCCATCCTCGGCGGCGTTTCTTATCGCGGCCGCCGTGCTCACCGGTCGCGAGCTGCGAGTCGAGGGCGTCGCGCTGAACCCGACCCGAATCGGCTTCATCGAGACGTTGGAGCGGATGGGGGTCCAGGTCGATGTCCGGCGGCGCTCCCAGGCAGTCGGCGAGCCGACCGGCGACCTGACCGTGGGACGGGCACGACCCGCACCATTTGACATCGGACCGGAGCAGGTGCCGCGACTCCTCGACGAGGTTCCGGTGCTATCGGTGCTGGCGGCGCGGGCCGACGGAGTGTCGCGCATCCGGGGGGCAGCAGAACTCAGGGTGAAAGAGAGCGACCGGCTGGCTGTGGTTGCCCGCAATCTGCAGAGTCTTGGCGTGGAGTGCCGCGAGTACCCGGACGGACTGGACGTGGTCGGCACGACTGATGTGCTCGAGGGCCGGGTCGAGGTAGAGGGGGACCACCGGATTGCCATGGCGTTCGGCGCACTGGCGCTCGATCCGGACACCCGCATTGAGGTGAGTGACCCCGGCTGCGTACATGTATCCTATCCCGGCTTCTGGGAGGAACTGGAGAGCCTCAAATGAGTGGTCTGGTATTGGCGATAGATGGTCCCGCGGCTTCGGGAAAGAGCACGACGGCGCGGAGAGTCGCGGACCGGCTGAGCTTCCACCACGTGAACTCGGGCCTGTTGTACCGAGCTATCACGTGGCTCACCCTGCGCGAAGGGTGGGACGAACACGCCGCCGACTACGCAATCCGGATCCAGGAGCTGGATCTCCATCTGGAGGAGTCGGACCAGGGCCTGGTCGTGTCGTTGAATGGAGTGCGGCCGGGTGCCCAGCTTCACTCACAGCGAGTGTCAGGGCGTGTTTCCAGCGTGTCCAAGGTCGCCGCCGTGAGGTCGAAAATACTGGAGGTGCTTCGTGAAGCGGGCCGTCGCTTCCATGTGGTTTGTGATGGCCGTGACATTGGCACCGTGGTATTCCCCGACGCCCGTCTGAAGGTGTTTCTCGTAGCGTCGGTGGAGGAGAGAGCCCGGCGACGGCTGGGAGACTACCAGGTGGAGGCCACCGCGGCACGGCTGCGGGAAGAGGTCGAGCTGCTGCGCGCCCGGGATGAGGCGGACTCCGGACGAGAGATTGCGCCTCTCCGGCCAGCAGACGATGCCGTTCGCATAGACAGCACCCGACTGGGTTTCGAAGAGGTCGTGGATCGAATAGTGAATCTCTGGAAAGCCACTTCGGAGCTTAGTTGACGCAACCACGTAGGCTGTCTACATTTCGCTGCTTTCTAGGTGGGGGGTATCGGTTGAACCGTTAACCTTCGCGGGAATTTGCGCTGATCCGGGCGAATCGGATGACGGCTGGGTGGGTGAGCGGAAGCTCGGCACCGGCCGATCGTTTTTTTGGGCCGAAATGGAACAGACCGCGGAGTTCGAGAGGACACCAGCACGTTCATGATGGCGGAAGAGCAGACCGCTCCGGGCACCGGAGCGACGGTAGAAGACCAGGACGAGAAGCAGGAAGTGGAAGAAGTGTCGGAGGATGTCCAGGCTGAGGGCCGACTCGAAGCCGAAGCCGCGGAAGAGACCGACACGGAGGCCGAGGCGGCGGAGCCAACCGACGCCGAACCCGTAGAGGCCACGCCCACGGAGACAGACGGCGGATCGAGCTCGGCTTACACAATGCCGGGTAGCATCGAGCCGCCCATCGACCTCGATCTTCTGGACGAGGACGGATATCCGGCCGAAGAGTACGACGAGATGCTGGCTCTCTACGAGGAGAGCCTGAGCGAGATCGCCGAGGGTGAGATCGTCAAGGCCGTCGTGCTCGGAAGGACGGAAGGCGAGGTCATCCTGGATGTCGGCTTCAAATCGGAAGGAACCGTTCCGCTGGACGAGTTCCGGGATCCCGATGAAGTCCAGGTGGGAGACGAGGTAGACGTCTTTCTCGAGAGCCTTGAAGACGATGACGGTGTCGTCGTCCTCTCCAAGAAGAAGGCGGACTTCCTTCGTGTCTGGGAGAAGATCAAAGAGGCATACGATGACGATCGGCCTGTTGCGGGCACGATCAAGCGCAAGATCAAGGGCGGTGTTACCGTCGACTTGATGGGCGTGGACGCCTTTCTCCCCGGGTCGCAAATCGCTCTTCGCAGAGTGCCCAACGTCGACGACCTGATCGGAGAGGAACACGACTTCAAGATCCTGAAGCTCAACAAGCGACGGCGGAACATCGTCGTGAGCCGGCGTGCGCTGCTGGAAGAGGAACGAGCGGGCAAGCGCGACGAGCTGATGGAGGAGCTCGAGGTTGGCCAGGTCAGGTCCGGCGCAGTGAAGAACATCACAGACTTCGGCGCGTTCATCGATCTGGGTGGAATGGACGGTCTGCTGCATATCACCGACATGTCCTGGGGGCGGATCGGACACCCGTCGGAGGTGTGCGACATCGGCCAGGAGATCGAGGTGAAGATCCTCGACATCGATTGGGACCGGGAGCGCATCTCGCTGGGCCTGAAACAGCTCCAGGATTATCCGTGGAAGAACGTGGCCGAGAAGTACCCGGTGGGAAGCCGGGTCCGTGGTCGCGTCGTTTCGATCACCAACTACGGTGCGTTCGTCGAGCTGGAGAAGGGAGTCGAGGGGCTGGTCCACATCTCCGAGATGAGCTGGACACGCAACGTCCGGCACCCGTCTCAGCTGGTGGCAATCGGAGAGCAGATCGAGTGCGTGGTTCTGCGAGTGGACGAAGAGGGTCAGAAGATCTCCCTCGGCATGAAGCAGATTGAGCAAGATCCGTGGCTGGCCCTGCCGGCCAAGTACCCACCGGGAACCAAGATCTCTGGCGTGGTCCGCAACCTCACCTCGTTCGGCTCGTTCGTCGAGGTGGAGCCGGGGATAGACGGACTGGTCCACATTTCCGACATGAGTTGGACTCGCCGGGTCCAGCACCCGTCCGAGGTGCTGCGCAAGGGCGAAGACGTGGACGTGGTGGTCCTGTCGATCGATCCCGAGCACAAGCGGATCTCGCTTGGTCTCAAGCAGGTGGACGAGGATCCGTGGTACGACCTCGCACAGCAGTTCCAGCCTGGCAAGGACGTCGAGGGTGCCGTGGTCCGGCTGCTCGAAAAGGGCGTTGTCGTCGATCTGGGATCCGATCTGGAAGGGTTCGTGCCGATCAGCCAGCTGGGAGTCGAGGAGCATATCGACCTGCCCTCGGATCGGTTTGTCGAGGGAGATACGCTGGAGCTGCGTGTGCTGGAGACCGATCCGATCAATCGGCGGATCGTGCTCTCGGTAAGGGATGCACCCGACCCGGTCGGCGACCTGTCTGATATAGTTGACGACAGCGAGGTCCCGGCCAAGAAGGCCGTCGCCAAGGCCGAAGCCGATGAACCGGAGGCCGAGGCGGAGGAAGCCGAAGCGAAAGCCGATGAGCCGGTAGCCGAGGCGGAGGAGGCCGAAGCCGAAGCGGAAGCCGATGAACCGGAGGCCGAGGCCGAGCCCGAAGCCGATGAACCGGAGGCCGAGGCGGAGGAGGCCGAAGCCGAAGCCGATGAGCCAGAGGCCGAGGCGGAGGAACCCGCGGAGGGTGACGAAGACAGGAAGGAACCCGAGGCGTAGCCTGTCGGCGGTGCGCCGGATTCCTCATGCCAGCCACGTGGAAGAAGAGGCCCGGTGTACTGCGCCGGGCCTTTTCGTTGCCTGACGGTCCGACGAGCGGACGGGCGCTCGCCGACCAGACCAATACGGATATCAGTTGACCAACAGGAAACGCACTCGTCGACCTGGAGTGAGGAGCGGGAGGACCCAGACCGCGACGGCCAGCCTGTGTCTGCTTCTGTCCCTGGCTGCCTGCGCGGTCCGGAGCGGAGCGACTCCGGACACCGGCGCCGATGCTCCCGCGTCCATCGAGATGGACCGGGCTGTGGCCGCACTCGAATTGGCCGAGTCGCTCTTCGAGGCGGGCGACTATGCGGAGGCGGCCCGTCAGACCGATTCCTTGTATCGCGCGTGGCGCGGCGAGCGCGGGGTGGATGGGCTCGCGAACAGAACCCTGTGGCTCCAGGGCCGCTCGCGCGAGGCGCTTGGAGAAATGTCGGCCGCGCGAGACGCCTATCAGACGCTGGTCGAGCGCAGCGACGGAGCCGGCTACGGCCGCGGAGCCGTGGGCCGGCTGGCCGCGTTGCGAGCCGCGACGGGGGATCCGGATGAGGCGCTGGCGGTGCTCCTCGACTATCCCGAGGCCGTGGGGGAAGCGGAGCTCGAAACAGCGCGCGAGATAGTGGGCGAGCTCACCCCCGGGGAAGTGCAACGTCAGGCCGAACGCTATGACGTCGACAGCGGGCCGGCTGCCGTGGTGTTGCACGCCGAGTGGGCCCGGGTCCTGGTCTTGTCCGATCGTGCCGACTCGGCAAAGCGCGTGGCGCGCAGGGTGCTCGATGCCCGGCCCGCCGACTACGAGCGCGAGCTGGCAGGACTGATCCTCGAAGCTGGGGACGCCGTGGTGGGCGGTGCGCTCCGGGTGGGCGTCGTGCTCCCCTTGAGTGGCCGGTTCAGCGCGGTGGGCCAGCTGCTCAAGGAGGGGATCGAGATCGCTAGGGAGGCGCACCTGCGAGCGGGGGGAGGAGAGGTCCAGTTCGACTTCCGAGATGATGGCTCGGATGCCGAGCGGGCCGTAGCGCTGGCCGGAGAGCTGGAGTCGGAAGGCGTTCTGGCCATCATCGGACTCGTGCGTTCCGAGTCGTTCGCATCGGCTGGACGAGGCCGCAAGAACCGCCGGCTGCTGCTCATCAGCCCGACGGCTACCGAGGTGGTCGAGCCTATCCCCAACTCCTACACCATGTGGGATCGTCAACGCCGGCAGCTGGACGTTGCGGAGGATATGGCCGCGTGGCTGGTTAGGGATCTGGGCGTTCGCTCCGGAGCCGTGCTGTACCCCGACGACGCAGCGGGACGAGCCATCGCCGGTGCGTTTCGTGATGTCGTGGAGCGGAGCGGCGGCGCCGTAGTTGCCGCGGTTCCGTATGCTCCGGACAGTACGACTTTCGATGCGCCCATCGCCGCGCTGGCCCAGGCACGTCCGGATGTGGTGTACGTGGCGGGAGCTTCGGTGCCGACGCTGCTGCAGCTGGCCCCGCAACTCTATTACTACGGAGTGGACCGTTCGCTGATCGCCGGCGGTCCCACCTGGACGGAGCCCTCGGTCCTGCGCCAGTTGGATGCGGCGGCGGCCAACTACCGGATCGCAGGCGGGTACGCGGACCGCGTGGGTGCGGGCACGCGGTGGGCGGCCTTTCGGGCGGAGTACGAAAGAAAGTATCGCAAGTCTCTTGGAGACAATATTTTCCCGGCGCTTTCCCACGATGCCGCACTGTTGGTACTTACGGCGCTCATGGATGTGGGTCTGCCGCTCCCCGGTGCCGTTTCTCAGCGAGTCGGTGGCATACGCGACCTGGAGGGCGCCACGGGTGTCCTGTCTCCGGAGCCAAGCAGCTCCACCGTTGGCCGCCGAACGCTGGTCCGGATGGTGCTCGACGGCGAGCTCGTGAGAGCGGAACCCGCCCGGTTACTCACCTGGCTGGACCAGGCACGGGCGCGTGCGGATTCCATCGCGCGGGCCAGGGCCGACTCCATCGCCCGCGTCCGCCGCGGCGATGGCACACCGGGCGACCACCGCAGCGCCAGGAGGGATCGTCCATGACGATGCGCGAAAAGCTCGCGGAGCTAGAGGAGCGCCGCCGGCGATCCGAAGAAGGTGGCGGAGCGGAGAGAGTCACGCGCCAGCATGAGAAGGGCAAGCTGAGCGCGCGGGAGCGCCTGGACATTCTGCTCGACCCCGACAGCTTCGTAGAGCTGGATCGGTTCGTCGAACACCACTGTACCGATTTCGGCCTCGCTGACCGCCGGTTTCCGGGGGACGGCGTCGTGACCGGGTACGGAGAGGTAGAGGGCCGCCTCATCTACGTGTTCAGCCAGGACTTCACGGTCTTTGGCGGTTCGTTATCGGCTGCGAACGCCAGGAAGATCTGCAAGCTGATGGATCTGGCCATGGAGAACGGCGCGCCGGTGGTAGGACTGAACGACTCTGGAGGCGCCAGAATCCAGGAAGGCGTGGAGTCGCTGGGCGGCTACGCGGACCTGTTTCTGCAGAACACGCTGGCGTCCGGAGTCGTGCCCCAGATCAGCGCCATCCTGGGTCCGTGTGCGGGCGGGGCGGTGTATTCGCCGGCTATCACGGACTTCATCATCATGGTCGAGGGTGTCAGTCACATGTTCGTGACCGGTCCGAACGTCGTGAAGACAGTGACCCACGAGGACGTCACGTTCGAGCAGCTGGGCGGCGCTACCGTGCATGCCACCAGGTCCGGTGTAGCGCACTTCGCGTTCGAATCCGAACTGCTGGCACTGCGCTCCATCCGCACTCTGCTCGGCTATCTCCCCTCGAACAACACCGCTCCGCCGCCGCACCGCCCTTCGGCGGACCCGCCGGAGCGGGCGGACGAGGAACTGCTCGAGATCGTGCCGGACCTGCCAAACCAGCCCTACGACATCCATGAGGTCATACGCAGGGTGGTGGACGATGGCGAGTTTCTGGAAGTGCACCGGGACTTCGCGCGCAACATCGTTGTGGGGTTTGCACGACTCGGCGGCCGTTCGGTCGGGATCATCGCCAACCAGCCGGCCGTGCTGGCAGGCGTTCTCGACATTGACGCCAGCGACAAAGGGGGCCGGTTCGTCCGCTTCTGTGACGCGTTCAACATCCCGCTGATCACGTTCGAGGATGTGCCGGGCTTCATGCCTGGCACGGAACAGGAGCACGGCGGGATCATCCGCCACGGGGCTAAGCTGCTATACGCGTACTGCGAGGCCACGGTGCCCAAGCTCACTGTGATAACCAGGAAGGCGTATGGCGGAGCGTACGACGTCATGTCCTCGAAGCACATCAGAGGAGACCTGAACTTCGCCTGGCCAACCGCGGAGATCGCGGTGATGGGTCCCAAAGGGGCTGTCGAGATCCTGTATCGACGGGAGATCGCAGCGGCTGACGAACCGGATGCAAAGACCGATGAACTGGAAGCAGAGTTCAGGGAGAAGTTCGCGAACCCGTACCTGGCTGCCGCACGGGGGTTCGTGGATGACGTCATCGATCCCAGGGAGACCCGCTGGCGTCTGATCTCGGGGCTGGAGATGCTGGCCAACAAGAGAGACCGGAACCCGCCAAAGAAGCACGGCAACATCCCGCTCTGATAACGCCATGTTCAACAAGGTTCTGATAGCCAATCGGGGCGAGATCGCGGTTCGGGTGATTCACGCCTGTCGCGAGCTGGGTTTGCAGACGGTGGCGGTCTACTCTGAACCCGACCGGCTGTCACCCCATGTCAGGCTGGCCGACGAGGCCGTCCCCATCGGTCCGGCGCCCGCCTCCGAGAGCTACCTGGATGTGGAGAAGCTGCTCCAGGCCGCGCACCGTACCGAATCCGGAGCGATCCACCCGGGATACGGGTTCCTGGCGGAGAACCCCGAGTTCGCCACGGCGGTGGTCGATGCCGGCCTCGCGTTCATCGGTCCGCCGGGCGACGCGATCCGTGAAATGGGGGACAAGACGGCGGCCCGGACTCGCATGCAGGCGGCCGGTGTGCCCGTAATCCCGGGAACCACGGAAGCGGCCGTTGATGTCGAGGAAGCCGCTCGGGCGGCGGCGGAGATCGGCTACCCGGTCATGCTGAAGGCGGCGGCAGGCGGCGGCGGGAAGGGGATGCGAATCGCGGCCGACCCTGAGGAACTGCGAGCCGCCTATCCGCGGGCCGAGAGCGAGGCCAAGCAGGCGTTTGGAGACGGGCGTCTGTACGTGGAGAGGTTCCTTGCCAACCCGCGCCACATCGAGATTCAGGTGGTGGCCGATGCGCACGGCAACGTAGTGCACCTGGGAGAACGCGAGTGCTCGGTGCAGCGGCGTCACCAGAAGTTGATAGAGGAGGCGCCGTCGCCGGCCATCGACTCGGACACCCGGTTTCAAATGGGCCAGGTGGCCGTCCGCGCGGCGGAGGCTGTCGGGTATCAGAGCGCCGGGACAGTGGAGTTCCTGTACGAGGATGGGGAGTTCTACTTCCTCGAGATGAACACCCGGATCCAGGTGGAGCACCCCATCACCGAATCGACCTCGTTCAGGAGCAGATCCGGATCGCCCGCGGAGAGCGCCTGGCATGGAAACCACTCGCGGACTGGCCGCGCGGCCACGCGATTGAATGCCGGATCAGCGCGGAAGACCCACTCAATTCCTTCCTGCCGTCAACCGGCCGGATCGAAATTCTGCAGCCGCCGCTCGGGCCAGGGGTTCGCTGGGACGCGGGAATTGCACAGGGTTTCGAGGTGGGCCTGAACTACGATCCCCTGCTGGCCAAGCTCATCGTACACGGACCCGATCGGGCCACGTCCATCTCGCGCATGCGCAGGGCGCTTCAGGATCTGAGGATCTCGGGAATCTCCACGACGCAACCGTTCCACCTGGCCGTGATGGATGAGCCGGACTTTCAGCGCGGCGACTACTCGATCCGGTACGTGGAGGAGCACGAAACGCTCCTGCAGGCGCCCCCGGAGGAGGAGTGGGTGCACGCGGCCATCGCGGCGGCCGTACTGCTCGAGGAAGAGGCTCGCCATGGCCTTCACCGGGATCGCTCCACCTCCCTGAGGACACCTCAACAGCGCGCCCCGGAAACAAGAAGCGAATGGCAACGGGCGTTCGATCCGGAGTGACGTCGCGCCCTGTCGAGCTGGAGATTGACTCGATCGCGGCAGGCGGAGATGGGGTCGCTCGCGACGAGAACGGTCGGGTGGTCTTCGTCCCGAGAACGGCGCCCGGGGACCGTGTTGCGGTGCAAGTAAGCGAGGAAAAGGCATCGTACGCTCGTGCGATCCCAATCTCCTGGTCCCGGAACGGCCCCGACCGCTGCGAGCCGGGTTGTGCGCTGTATGCTGGCTGCGGGGGATGCCAGCTGCAGCACCTGACGGAGGCGGCGCAAAACCAGGCGCGGCGGCGCGTGGTGGGGGATGCCCTGGCCAGGATCGGCCGGCGCAGCGTGGCGGTACCGGAGCCGGTAACCGCGGGGCCGCGGTTTGGGTACCGCAATCGGATCTCGCTGACCGTGCGCCGGTTGGCGGACGGAGTCGTGGCCGGATACAGAGCCCTGGGTGAGCCCGACCGGGTGCTGGACGTCCCGGACTGTCCGCTGGCCGAGGAAGCCATCCGGTCGGCCTGGCGGTCCCTCCGGAAGGGCTGGGGGACGGATGCCGGGGCACTGCCGGCCGGGACGGAGCTGCGGGTCACCCTCCGCGGTTCCGCGGCCGGCCGGGTCGCCCTGGAGGTAAGCGGCGGAGTGCACGCCCCGGACGGGGAAGGGGAGGGATCCGGCTCGCCCACGGCCGTCGCGGAGGCGATCCCGGGTCTCGAGTCGTACCATTGGACGGACGCGGGCGGTCAAAGACGCAGGTTGTTCGGGACCGAGGCGTTTCAAGATTGCTGGGGAGCGTTCGAGCTGCAGCTGGGTCCCGGTGCATTCCTGCAGGTCAACCGTCATGTAGCCGACGTAATGGAGGCATATCTGGACGATCGGATCGGCCCTGTCGAGGGCTTGAGAATGCTCGATCTGTACGCAGGTGTGGGCACCAGGGCCATGCGCTGGGCGCTGGCGGGCGCCGAGGCCATCGCTTGTGAAGTGAGTCCGGACGCCGTGGCCTGTGGCAGACAGGCGGCACGTCTGTATGGGGCCCCGGTGCGGTTTCTGGAAGATCGCGTCGAGCAGATTCTCGCTGCCGTGCTCCCAGCGGACGTGGCCGTGGTGAACCCGCCGCGGGCGGGGTTGTCCCGGTCAGTGGCATCGCAGCTTGCCGCCGGCGGCGTCCGCACCCTGGCGTACGTGAGTTGTGACGCGGCGACGCTGGCCCGGGATCTCCAGCGGCTGGGAGACGGCTGGCGACTGGCAGGAGTGCAGCCGTTTGACGCGTTTCCGCAGACGGCCCACGTCGAGACGATTGCCTGGCTGGAACGGTCTGCTGCGCGGATCCCGAACGGTGGGTCGAGAGCAGCGAACGGCGGGTCGAGCGCAGCGAGCGGCGGCTCTGGAGAACGCGCATGAAATACTACGTCACGGTCGACGGAGACACGCGGGAAGTCGAGTTGACGGAGGAGGGGCTCCAACTGGATGGTCGGCCCATCCACGCTGAACTGGCCAGCGTACCCGGCTCTGCGGAGGGGCACCTGCGGCTTGGCGACCGGGGCTACCCGCTCACCGGCCACCGTGTGGAAGGGGGCTGGACTATCGAGATCGTCGGCCGAAAGCTGCGGCTTGGCGTCGAGGATGAGCGCGCGCGCGCCATCCGCGAACTGGCGGGCGAGGCCGCCACTTCGCCGTCAACACGTGACCTGCGTGCCCCCATGCCGGGGCTTGTCGTGCGAGTGCTGGTGGATCCTGGCCAGGTAGTGTCCGCCGGGACGGGGCTTGTCGTGGTCGAGGCGATGAAGATGGAGAACGAGCTTGTGGCCGAAACGGACAGCACGGTGTCGTCGGTAGAGATCCAGGAGGGAGCTACCGTCAACCAGAACGACCTGCTCGTCACCTTCACCCGCGAGGACGAGACGTGAGCGGCCGGTCGGAATGGGAGGCCGGCACCCTGCGCCGGTCTCTGGACAAGTCGGAGGAGCGCAAGGAGCGCTTCCTCACCACCAGCAGCCTGGAGATAGATCGCCTGTACACGCCGGAGGACGGGGCGACGGACTACGAGACCGAAATCGGGTATCCAGGCGAGTTCCCGTTCACGCGCGGTGTCTATCCAACCATGTACCGCGGCCGGACCTGGACGATGCGGCAGTACGCCGGTTTCGGAACGGCGGAGGAGACCAACGCTCGATTCCGATACCTGCTTGCGTCCGGCCAAACGGGACTCTCGGTGGCTTTCGACCTTCCAACCCAGATGGGCTACGACTCGGATCACTCGATGGCAGCAGGAGAGGTGGGGCGGGTGGGTGTGGCGATCGACACGCTCGACGACATCCTCCGCCTGTTCGAGGACATCCCGCTGGACAGGGTGTCCACCTCGATGACCATCAACGCCACCGCCGCCATCCTGTTGGCGTTCTACATCTCCGCGGCGGAGGAAACCGGTGTGGATCGCGCGAGTCTGCGCGGGACGGTCCAGAACGACATCCTGAAGGAGTTCGTGGCGCGAGGCACGTACATCTACCCGGTGGAGCCCAGCTTGCGCCTGGTTACCGACATCTTTGCCTTCTGCGCGGCCGAGCTCCCAAGGTGGAATACCATCTCGATCAGCGGCTACCATATGCGTGAGGCGGGAGCCACTGCGGCGCAGGAGCTAGCATTCACACTGGCCAACGGCCTGGAATACGTGGAGAGGGCGCTGGCCAGGGGGCTGGAGCTGGAGAGCTTCGCGCCCCGCCTGAGCTTCTTCTTCGGCGCGTTCAGCCAGTTGTTCGAGGAGGTGGCCAAGTTCCGGGCCGCCCGTCGCCTGTGGGCGCGGCTCATGCGAGACCGGTTCGGCGCTTCTGACGCAAGCTGTCTTCTCCGGTTCCACACGCAGACGGCCGGCTCGACGCTGACGGCCCAGCAGCCGGAGAACAACATCGTCCGGGTCACCGTGCAGGCGCTGGCTGCCGCGCTGGGTGGCACGCAGTCGTTGCACACAAACGGCTTCGATGAAGCGTTGACGTTGCCCACGGAGAGCGCGGCGCGGCTGGCGCTGAGAACTCAGCAGGTACTGGCCTTTGAAACCGGTGTCGCGGACACGGTGGACCCCCTGGCCGGTTCGTACTATGTGGAGAGCCTTACCACCCGGCTGGAGACTCGCGCCCGTGAGTACATGGAGGAGATCGAAGAGCTGGGGGGAGCTTCCAGCGCGATAGAGTTCATGCAGAACGAGATCCACGACACGGCATACCGGTACCAGCGGGCCGTGGAGAGCGGTGAGGAGACCGTGGTGGGAGTGAACGCGTATCGCGAGGGCGGCCCGTCTCCTAAGATCCAGCGGCTGGACTTCGAAGAGCTGGCCGGAGCCCAGACACGCCGCCTGGATGAAGTGAAGAGAAGCCGCGATGAGGCGGTAGTTCAGGATGCCCTGGCGGTTGTGGACCGGGCGGCGCGGGAGGGCGACAACCTCGTGCCGTCGATGATCGAAGCTGCAAAAGTACGGGCCACCCTGGGCGAAATCAGCGACGTGCTGCGTGCCCGGTGGGGCGAGTACGGCCGCTAGCCGGACCCCAGGAACAGGAAGACCGAGAACCCGGAACATGCCAACTTACGAGTACATCTGCCGCGCTTGCGACCACCGCTTCGAGGCTTTTCAGAAGATGTCCGCTGAACCGCTGGAGCAGTGCCCCGAGTGCGGCCGGCCGAAGGCGGAGCGCCAGATATCCACGGGTGGCGGACTCGTATTCAAAGGACCGGGCTTCTATGCCACCGACTACCGCAAGGACCCGGCCCCGGCAGAGGGTGCTGCCGGCAAACGGGGCACGGAGAAGGACGGCGGGAGTCGGAAAGACGCAGGCACGAGCAAGAAAGAGCCCGGGAGCGGCAAGTCGAAAGCCCCATGAGCCAGACCGCAACTGACGATTCGGCCGACCTCCTGGTTGCGCTACGCGCCGCGATACAGGCGGCGGGCGGACCGGAAGGTTTCCAGCCAGAGCTTGCCCGCCCCCGGGAACCGGATTACGGGGACTACTCGACGAATGCTGCCCTGGTCCTTGCCTCCCGGATAGGCGCGCGCCCCCGCGACCTGGCGGAGGGGATCGTCGCGGCGCTCGACACGGAGCAGGCCGGCGTCGCCGAAGTGACGATAGCCGGGCCCGGGTTCATCAACTTCCGGCTGTCGGACAGTCTGCTCTGGTCCGGGCTGACGGAGACGCTGGCGTCGGATCTCGAATTCGGGCGGAGCGCCGCTGTCCAGCCGGAGAGGGTGAACGTGGAGTTCGTGTCCGCCAACCCTACCGGCCCCCTTCACGTGGCTCACGGGCGCGGGGCCGCGCTGGGCGACGCGATAGCATCACTTCTGGAGTGGACCGGCCACGATGTCGTGCGGGAGTTCTACGTCAACGACGCCGGACGGCAGATCGAGCTCCTGGGCGAGTCCGTTGAGGCCCGCTACCAGCAGTCGCAGGGAGTCACCGAACAGGTCCCCGAGGGCGGCTATCACGGGGACTACATCATCCACCTGGCGGCGGCGATAGCGGAGGCGGAGGGGGAAGAGCGGCTGGCGGCGATGACGCGCGAGGAGCGTCTCACCCTGTTCACGGATCGGGCAGTCCGGAGTCTGGGAGACCAACAGCGGACCGATCTGGAGGCGTTCGGCGTTCGGATGGCGGCCTGGCGCTCGGAAACCGATCTGGTCAACGAGGGCCGGATAGAGGACCTGCTGGATCGTCTGAATGCTGCGGGCCTGCTGTACAGCGACGGGGGGGCGGTCTGGCTGCGTACAAGTGAGCTGGGCGACGAAAAGGACCGTGTACTGGTCAAGAGCGACGGGTTCTTCACCTACTTCACGCCCGATATCGCGTACCATCTTGACAAGGCAGAGCGTGGCTTCGATCGGGCCATCGACATCTGGGGCGCCGACCACCACGGTCACGAGCAGCGGATGCTCGCGGCACTGGACGGTCTGGGCCTGCCCGGCTTCCTCGAGGTCGTCATTCTCCAACTCGTGACGATCCTGAGAGGAGGAGTGGAAGCGCGTATGAGCAAGCGCGCCGGGACGTTCGTCACCCTGCGGGAGCTGGTCGACGAGACCGGAGCTGACGTTGCACGGTACTTCTTCCTCATGCGACGCGGCGAGGTTCACCTCAACTTCGATCTTGACCTGGCGCTCGATACGTCCGAGGCCAATCCGGTGTACAAGATCCAGTACGCGCACGCCAGGATGTGCTCCGTCTTCCGAAAGGGGGAGATGGAACCGGAGTCACTGGAGGCCACCGTTTCCGGACTGGATGCGTTGACCACCACCGAGGAGCGAAAGGTCGTGAAGGCGGTCCTGCGACTTCCGGAGGTGGTCCGGCATGCCGCGGAAGCTCGTGCTCCGCACCAGGTGTGTACGTACCTGGAAGACACGGCCGGCCTGGTCAACTCCTGGTACCACACGGGCAATCTCGATCCCTCACGGCGGGTCCTGTTCGACGGGCCGGCAAGGGAAGGCAGGTTGAAGCTCGCGCGCGCCGTTCAGATCACGCTGCGCAACGGGCTGCATCTCCTGGGCCTTTCTGCCCCGGAGGCTATGACTCGTTCCGACACCGCGCAGGACCAGACAGATGAGCGATGAGGCTATGGGCAACGGGATGACATACCGGGAGGCCGGCGTCGACCTGGACACGGCAGCCAGTGTGAAGGCGGAACTGGCCGGACTTGTGGAGTCAACCCGTACGGTGGCCGTGCGCGCCGGCTTCGGTTCGTTCGGTGGCCGCTTCTCGCCGGGTGGAGACGGAGAGCTCGTGGCGAGCGCCGACGGGGTGGGTACCAAGTTGAAGGTCGCCTTTCTGACCGGCCGGCATGACACCGTGGGACAGGATCTGGTGAACCACTGTGTGAACGACATCCTCACGGAAGGCGCCGTACCGCTTGTCTTCATGGACTATTTTGCGTGCGGCAAGCTGGATTCATCGGTAGTCGTCGACGTCGTGCGGGGCGTGGCGACCGCCTGCCGTGAGAACGGTTGCGCTCTGCTGGGTGGCGAGACCGCCGAGATGCCGGACTTCTATCCGCCGGGAGAGTACGATCTGGCCGGGTTTGTCGTGGGTCGAACCGAGTTCGTGGGAGTCGCGGAGCGCTCCCTCAATAGCGGTGACCGGCTGCTGGCGCTTGCATCGAATGGACTTCATACAAACGGGTATAGCTTCGTACGGCATCTCATCTTCAACAAGCTGAAGATGACCGTTGATGAGCCATTCCCGGGTACCGACCTGTCCGTTGGAGGCATGTTGCTGAAGCCGCACCGAAGCTACCTGGAAGCCCTGCGCGCCAGCTGTGCCGCCGGGAAGGGCGGCGGCATATCCGGCAACCTGAATCGGGTACTGCCGTCCGAGCTGGATGCGACCGTGCGACTCCGCACATGGGAACCACCCGTGGAGTTCCGCTTTCTGGCAGAACACAGTGGAGCCGCGCAAGTGGAGATGTACCGCACCTTCAACATGGGGATCGGGATGATCGCCGTGGTGCGTCCCGAGGACGAGACCGAGGTCCTCCGGTCCATCAAAGCGTCGGGCTGTCCGGCGTGGGCGTGTGGCGAGATTGTGCCCGGGAGCGGTCGGGTGCGTCTGGAAGAGGAGCAGGCTTGAACTCCGGTCCCGTGGAAAGCCCGATAACGAGGGAGGCGCAAACCCGGCTCGACCAGCAGTTCATGCGCCAGGCGCTGGAATTGGCTGAGAAGGGCTGGGGAAACGTGGCCCCCAATCCGCTGGTCGGCGCAGTGGTGGTCCGGGATGGAGAGGTCATCGGCCACGGCCACCACGCCGTATTCGGCGGAAGCCACGCCGAGGTGGAAGCCCTCGGTGATGCGGGCGAGCGAGCCCGTGGCTCCACGCTCTACGTCACGCTCGAACCCTGCGCGCACCTGGGAAAGACGCCGCCCTGCACACGCGCGATACTCGAGCAAGGCGTGCGTCGCGTGGTGATCGCGACGGGCGATCCGAACCCGGAGTCAGGCGGGGGAAGGGAAGAACTCGCTGCGGCAGGCGTGGAAGTGGTCGTGGGCGTGGAGGAAGAAGCCGCCCGCCGGCTCAACGCGCCGTTCCTGTGGCGACACGAGTCCGACACTCCGTACACGGCGCTCAAGCTTGCCCTTTCCCTGGACGCTCGTCTGACGGCCCGGAGAGGCAGGCAAACGGCCGTCACGGGAGCGCTCGCTGCCCGCGAGGTGCACAGGCTGCGAGCCGGATACGACGCAGTGCTGGTGGGCCGCCGTACCGCGACAGTCGATGATCCGCAGCTGACGGTCAGGGACTGGAGGCCGCCGCGCAGGCCGCCGGTGCGGGTGGTCCTGGATCCGCGGTTGCGGTTGGATCCGGAGTCCAGGCTGGCGCGCACGGCCGGGGCGCCACCCACATGGGTTGTCGCGCAACCGGGCCATGATCGGGATCGGCGAAGGGCTCTGGAGGCCGCGGGCGTTCGGGTGCTGGAAGTGTCGGGCGCAGAGAACGGCGGCCTGGATCTGCCGGCTACGTGGCGCGGGTTGGCTTCCGAAGGTGTAGACTCGCTGCTCGTCGAGGGTGGCGGCCTGCTGGCCGGCTCGCTCATGGCGGAGGGTCTGGTGCAGCGGCTGTACCTTTTCGTCGCGCCCGTGCTGTTCGGCTCGCGCGGCGGAGAAGCGTTTGACGGTCTCACTCTGGACGAGCCAGCGACGTGGCGTGTCGTGCGCCGCGGCGCCTTTGGCCCGGACACCATGATCGAACTGGAGAGAAGCTGACATGTTCACGGGTCTGGTCGAAGCCGTAGGTGAGGTGATACGTCGGGAGCCTCTTGAAGGCGGCTTATCTTTCACTGTAGAGGCCGCTGGGTTCGCGGAGGAGCTCGACGCGGGCGACAGCGTGGCCATCGACGGGGTGTGCCACACGGTCACGGATAGGTCGGCAGACCGATTCGATTTCCAGTCGATACGAACCACCCTGTCCCGCACTACGCTGGGCGAATTCGACAGCGGACGCAAAGTGAATCTCGAAAGAGCCATCAGGGCGGGTGAGCCTATGGGAGGCCACCTTGTGCAGGGTCATGTGGATTCCGTAGCCGCTGTTCTGTCCGTCGAACAGAAGGGGGAGACGGTGTTTGTGCGTATCCTGCTTTCGCCGGAAGTCTCAGCCGTGACCGTGCCGTACGGATCTCTCGCCGTGGACGGGGTCAGCATGACCGTAAACGACCTCGATGGCGAAGTCGCGGAACTGGCGATCATACCGTATACATGGACCCACACATCGTTCTCCCGACTCGAGCCGGGAGACAACGTCAACGTGGAAGCAGACCTGGTCGGCAAGTACGTGCAGAGACTGCTCGAACCTTATCGAGTCGGAAGCTAGATTGTACTGAGGATCGAGACGCCGCTGTTGCACTGGCGAGGCCCCTACTTCATGAGAACAGAGCGGGATCGATAGTGAACTCATTCGAGAAGCCGGTCGAAGATGCGATCGAGATCATCCGTGAGGGCGGGATGGTGATCGTCGCCGATAACGAAGATCGGGAAAACGAAGGCGATCTGGTCTGCGCGGCGGACCAGATCACGCCCGAGAAGATCAACTTCATGGCTACCCACGGGAGAGGTTTGATCTGTCTCACGCTCTCGGAGGAGATTGCCGACCGGTTGGATCTCCAGCCGATGACGAACGGTCGGCTTTCCGACCCGAACGAGACGGCGTTCACGGTCTCCGTCGACGCCCGCAAGGAGTTCGGCGTGTCGACGGGCATCAGCGTGCACGACCGGGCACGGACAATCCAGGTGGCCATCGATCCCGACACCGAGCCCGAGCACTTGCTGCGTCCCGGGCACGTGTTTCCGCTCCGCGCAAAGCCGGGTGGTGTGCTTCAGCGTGTGGGTCAGACGGAGGCGTCGGTGGATCTCGCGCGCATGGCGGGGCTCTGCTCGGCGGGCGTCATCTGCGAGATTCTCAATGAGGACGGAACCATGGCCCGCCGTCCGGATCTCGAGGAGTTCGCGTCCGCGCACGACATTCCCTTCATCACCGTAGCTCAGATTGTCTCTTATCGCCTGAAGAACGAGCGTCTGGTGCACAGGGTGGCGGATTCCGAGCTGCCGACGCCGTGGGGCGTCTTTAGGATTGTCGGATACAGCAACGATGTTGACGATCGAGAGCACGTGGCCCTGATCTTCGGCGAAGTCGAGGGTTCAGATGACGTCATGGTGCGGGTACACAGCAAGTGCCTGACGGGAGACGTGTTTCATTCGCGCCGTTGCGACTGTGGCGCCCAGCTCGACGCGGCCATGCGGCAGATCGTGGACGCGGGCGCGGGCGTTCTTGTCTACCTGGACCAGGAAGGCAGAGGGATCGGACTCCTCAACAAGCTGCGGGCGTACGAGCTTCAGGATAGCGGGCAGGACACGGTGGAGGCCAACGAAGCACTGGGGTTCGCGCCGGATCTCCGCAATTACGGAATCGGCGCGCAGATTCTGCTGGACCTCAGCCTGCAGTCTATCCGTGTGATGACCAACAACCCGAAGAAGCTTGCCGGCCTGGAGGGCTTTGGACTGGCGATCAGCGAGCGCGTAGCTCTGGAAACGGATGCTACCGATGAGGTCCGGTCCTACCTGGAGACCAAGCGTCAGAAGATGGGTCACCTGATCGAGTCATCGTAGGTGGGCAGCCGGGAGGCGACAGCCTGACACGCTGGACGGGCGACCGGCGGGGAGCGAAGGGGCGATGACGGAATTCCGTGGACGTCGAGATGGAAGCGAACGGCGATTCTGCATCGTCGTGAGCCAGTTCAACGTCATGGTCACGGACCGCCTGCTGGAAGGGGCGCGAGATGAGCTCCGGGAGAATGGTGTCGCGAGCGATGACATCGACGTGATTCACGTTCCCGGAGCCTGGGAGCTGACCTCGGGGGTCCGGTCGGCTGTGCGGCGCGACTACTCGGGTGTCCTGGCGTTGGGATGCGTCGTGCGCGGCGAGACGGCCCATTTTGACTACATTTGCTCGTCCGTTACCCAGGGTCTGACCCACCTTCAGCTCAACCAGGACACGCCGATCGCGTTCGGACTCATCACGGCGGAAGATCTGGCTCAGGCTTTCGAACGGGCAGGAGGAAGCGTGGGCAACCTGGGCAGCCAGGCCGCCCTGGCCGCGCTGGAGATGAGCGACCTGGTTCGCCAGCTGGAAGTTGAATGAGCGGCGTGAAGGCTACCCACCACCGATCGCGCGCGCGCAGCTGGACCTTGCAGCTTCTCTACGCATGGGATACGACCGGCGAAGGGGATCCGCTTTCTAACGCCGCGAAGGCTATGCAGGGGCGGCGCATGTCCGACAGGTACCGTCCATACGTGCAATCACTGCTCACGCTGGTGAGCGAGCACCTGGAGCAGATCGACGCGACGCTGTTGCGCAACATGCCCAACTGGCGACTCGAGAGGCTGGCGGTGGTGGACAGGAACATCCTGCGCATCGGTAGCGCCGAGCTGCTGTTCGCGGCGGATGTGCCGGCCAAGGTCGCGATTCACGAGGCGATCAGGCTGGCCGAGAGGTACGGGAGCGCCGAGAGCCCCGGGTTCATCAATGGGGTGCTGGACGCCGTCTACCGAGAACTCGAGGGCCAGGCTTCCGCACCGGAAGCGCAGCCACTGGACGCCCCGGGGTGACGCCGACGTGCACGCATCGGACTCTCGCGGCCCGCTTCGCATTCTTGTCATCAACTGGCAGGATCGTCTCAACCCGCAGGCGGGGGGCGCCGAGGTACACCTGCACGAGATCTTCCAGCGTCTGGTCGACCGGGGCCACCAGGTCAGCCTGCTCGTCTCCGGCTGGGATGGCGCTCCGGGCGACGCAATGCTGGACGGCATGCGTGTCCGGCGAACGGGGAAGCGCTACAGCTTCCCGCTGCGCGTGCGGCGCAGTTTTGCAGGACTGGCCGCCGACGGCTTCGATGTCGTCGTCGAGGACATCAACAAGCTGCCGCTGTTCACGCCGCTGTGGGTGAGGCTGCCGGTACTGGCGCTGGTCCCGCACCTGTTCGGGACTACCGCGTTTCGCGAGGCGCCATGGCCGGTGGCAGCCACGGTGTGGGCGGCGGAACGGGCCATGCCGGGCGTCTATCGCTCGGTCCCGGTCCTGGCGATTTCGGAAAGCACGGCCAACGACCTCGTGAGACGGGGGTTTTCACGGGATCGGGTCAGGGTGAGCTATCCGGGAATCGACCACCAGGTGTTCAGGCCGGTCGCGGCCGTGGAGCGCTTCGAAGAGCCAGTCATGGTGTACGTAGGCAGGCTCAAGCGGTACAAAGGGCTCGACGTCGTGATACGCGCGCTGCCGGAGCTCCGCGAGCGGGGGATCGCGGCGCGGTTTCTGATCGCGGGGCAGGGAGACGATCGGAGGCGCCTGGAACAGATCGCTGCCGAGGCCGGTGTCGCGGACGATGTCGAGTTTCTGGGCTTCGTCTCGGAAACGCGCAAGGTGGAACTGCTCAGAAGGGCCTGGGTCAACGTCTACCCGTCGCCGAAGGAAGGCTGGGGGATCACGAACATCGAGGCAGCTGCCTGCGGAACGCCCACAGTGGCAAGTGATTCGCCCGGTCTCAGGGAGTCGGTGGCGGAAGGGGAATCAGGCTTTCTGGCCGCACACTCTGATTCGCGGGCCTGGGCGGATAGGCTGGGACGAATCCTGCAGTACACGGAGCAGCGAGAACGCCTCGCGAAAGGTGCCGTGCGCCACGCGAGTCGATTCTCGTGGGAGACTGCGGCTGCAGAAACGGAGCAGTCGCTGATAGAGGTTTGTCGTTCGAGAGGAGGGAGTTGATGCACGTCATCGTTTCAGCTCGGAACTATGAGGTGACGGACACGCTACGCGAGGTGGTGGAGGAAAGGTTCGATCGACTGGAGCGTTACGAACCTCGTGCCACCCGGGCCGAGGTCCGGCTGGCTGAGGAGAAGGACGGCTGTAAGGTAGATGCCAACATCAACATCGATGGCTCCGGAAACGTGCATGCAAGTGCCACGGCCACGGATCCGAGAACTGCCGTGGATCGCACCATCGACAAGCTTGCACGCCAGCTCAGGAAGAATCATTCCCGGCGGAACAACCGGAAGGGGAAGAGCAAGGGAGGAGAGCCGGCGGCAACCGACTGAGCTCGAGATATGAAAAGACTCAAGGTTCGCGAACTACTGGAGCGGAAGCGCGAAGTACTGTCTCTGACGGTGCTGACCGGAGAGGCCGGGCTGGACCGCAAGATCGAAGGCCCGGACATCTCCGGGCCCGGGCTGGCCCTGGTCGGCTTCACCGAGAGGTTCGTGGCGGATCGGATCCAGGTCCTGGGTGAGACGGAGGTTGCGTATCTGAGTCACCTGTCGGAGGAGGACTGCCGGGCCACAGCGCGGGCGTTCATCGAGTTCGGCGTACCCTGCCTGATCATCACCAAGGGTCTCGAAGCGCCCCCCGGTCTGATCGCTGCGGCTCAGGAGACCGGAACTGCGGTGATTCGCACGGAACTCAAGACCGGGGACTTCTACCGCCGGATCAAGCCGTATCTGGAGGAGGAGTACGCGCCCAGCACCGCGATCCACGGGTCCCTGGCCGATGTCTACGGTGTGGGCCTCCTGTTTGTGGGACCCAGCGGCATCGGAAAGAGTGAATGCGTGCTCGATCTGGTCGAGCGCGGCCATCGTCTTGTCGCAGACGACGTGGTGATCGTGCACCGCCGTGGCCACGATGTGCTGATCGGACGCGGTCACGAGCTGCAGCAGCATCACATGGAGATCCGCGGCATCGGGATCATCGACGTGCGCTCGCTGTTCGGGATTCGAGCCACGCGACAGCAGAAGCGGCTGGAGCTGGTCGTTCATCTGGAAGAATGGCAGGAGGGGGCTGCGTATGACCGGACCGGCCTCGAAACAGAGACCACCACGGTCCTGGGCGTAGAGGTGCCACAAGTCGTGGTCCCGCTGAATCCCGGCAAGAACATCACGGTGATCGCGGAAGTGCTGGCGATGAACCACCTGCAGCGGTACGCGGGCGTCGACAGTGCGGCGGAGTTCAACCGCAAGCTTCAGCTCCGAATGCAGTCTATCCGGGAGTATCTGGAAGAGGACAATGAGTGAGCCCGTTCGCGGGATCGTCGTAACCCATGCGGACCTGGCCGAGGCGCTGGTTCACTGCGTGGAGCGCATCGCCGGAGAACAGGGCGCACTCGTGCCGATCAGCAACGATGGCGTGTCTCCCGCGGACCTGCGGATTCAGGTGCTCCAGGCCGCCGGCCGGGAGCCTGCCATCGTGTTCGTCGATCTTGCCAGCGGCAGCTGTGCGCTGGCGGGGCGGGCCGTCGGTCATGATTCGGACAGGATCGCCGTGCTCACGGGAGTAAATCTCCCGATGCTGCTGGACTTCGTTTTCCACCGGGAGTTGGCGCTCCCCGAGCTGGCAAGCCGTCTGGTCGAAAAGGCCCGGGCGGGGACGCGCGCCTACGGTCCCGATGGCCCGTCCGGCGAGTCACAGGAATAGGTGACGTCATGCCCTTAGACCTGTTTCGGATCGACGAACGACTCCTTCACGGGCAGGTGATTGTCGGCTGGGGGGAACGGCTGGGCATCGAGTACTACCTGGTGGTGGACGACGACCTGGCGGCCAGTGAGTGGGAACAGGAGTTGTACGAGAGCGGGATGTCGGATTCCACCACCGTCGTCTTCGCCAGCGTTGAGGAAACGGTCCGGCAGTTTGCCGCCCTGGACGCTAGGAAGGGCAGGGGCGCCCTCCTCACGCGCGACACGGCTGTGATGAGAGACCTGGCCGACCGCGGGTTGCTGGCGGATCGAAGTGTGAATGTCGGTGCCATCCACATGGGCGACGGGCGGCGGAAGGCGCTGGACTACGTGTATCTCGGTGACGAGGAAGCGGAGGATCTGAAGGCTATCGCCCGGCAGGTGGCGACGGTTTCCGCCAGAGATCTCCCGTCTTCCCGGCAAGTGCCGCTGAAGGAGCTGTTGCATGCCGCTGGCCACGCTTGACCTTAGCCTGGCCCGCTGGTTGCTCCTGGTTGCGTGGGGCGGCTTCGTAGGGCTCGATGGCGTCAGCTGGCTGCAGTCGATGGTCTCCCGGCCCATCGTTGCCGGTACGGTGGGCGGCATCGTGTTCGGTGATCCGCATGCCGGCTTCCTGGCCGGCGCCGTTCTGGAGATCATCAGCTTCCGGCACCCACCGTTCGGGGGTGCCCGCTATCCCGAATCCGGGCCGGCCGGTCTCGTCGCCGGAGCCGCGTATGCGGCTACCGAGGGCGGCGGGTATTTCCCGCTTCTGCTGGTGGTGCTGGCCGGCTGGGTGATCGGGTGGGTCGGATCGCACACCATTCACTGGCTGCGCCTGATCAACGTGCGGCTGGTGGGAGACCCGGAATCGCTTTCGAGGAACGCCGCACACATCAAGCGCGCACATCACACGGCGATGCGTCTGGACGCGCTGCGGGCTGCGCTGATCACCGCGGCGTTCCTGGTGCCCGTGGCCATGATCGTTCGCCTGGCAGAGGGGCTGGAGCACGGTGTGTGGGGCGACCGGCTATCCGTCGGGCTGGCGGCGGTCGGAATCGCCTGTGTGGCGGGCTCGGGGGGTCGCGGGCTGAGCGTGGGCCGGCGGAGCTGGCCTCTGTTACTGGGCGGCGCGGTTCTGGGGTTGGGGATCGCCGCAGTGCTGGGTAGCGGATGATCTCGCGCACGGACCTGACCGCGGCGTTCCTGAGGACCTTTGCGATACAGGGGTCGTGGAACTACCGTACGCTTCTCGGGGGCGGGCTGGCCTACGCGATGCTGCCGCTTCTGGTGCGGATCCACTCCGGGGATCCGGTGGCTTTGCGCAGGGCGGTCAGGCGGCACGCCTCCTCCTTCAACGGGCATCCCTACCTGTGCTCCATGGCCGTCGGCTCGTTGGCGGCCTGGACCCCGCTCGGATCGAGCGGTTCAGAACGGCGTTGCGCGGTCCGCTGGGAGCGATCGGTGACCGCGTGGTGTGGGCGGGCTGGAGACCGTTCTGTCTGCTCAGCGCCATCATCGCATTCTGTCTGGGGCTCGAAGAGTGGAAGGCTGTGGTGGCCTTCCTCTCGGTCTACAACGCGGGGCACCTGTGGCTGCGGCTGTGGGGGTTTCGAACGGGCTGGCGGGAAGGTCTGGGAGTCGGAAGCGCCCTTGCCAGGTCACCGCTGAAGTACTGGGCCACCGTGATGATCCGGGCGAACCTGGTCCTGCTGGGCCTTGCCACGGTGTTGCTGGTCTTGCGCGTCCCGCTGCATGGATCGATTGGACCCGTGACCGGAGGCGCAGCCGTCATTGCTGGTCTGGGCGCCTACATGAATCCAACGCGCGGCGGCTCGTTGGCCATTGGCCTGCTGATGATCGCTGCGGTCGTATGGTTGATATGAACCTTAATCCCTGGGGTTGAGCAACAGGGTGAATGAAGTGGTCGATACCGCCAGGATCGTGAACCGACTGGGCCTCCACGCCCGGCCGTCCGCCGAGTTCGTCAAGCTCGCCGGTCGGTTCGAGGCCGAGGTGTGGGTGGAGAAGGATGGGCTCGAGGTCAACGGCAAGAGCATCATGGGAGTCATGATGCTCGCAGCCGAAGCGGGGGCTCAGATCCGGATCCGGACCATCGGACACGACGCGGAAGAGGCCCTGGCAGCTCTGATCGGACTGGTTCGAGGTGGGTTTGGCGAGGACGATGACCAGCTCATGGCCGAGGAATACGACGTGAGCGACGAGTTCGACGTGACGGACGGAGCCGCCCCGTGAGCCGCCGGCTGGACGGAGTGGGCGCAGCGCCAGGACGCGCGCTGGGACCGGCCAGCTGGGTGACGTGGGAGGTCCCCGAGGTCGCGCACCGCACCATCTTGCCCGAAGATGTAGAGGCGGAAGTAGCCAGATTCCACGCGGCGTTGGCATGGGCGCAGGCACGAATCCGCGAGATGCACGACCGGACCGCTGCCGAGGTTGGTGAGATCGAGGCCAAGATCTTCGATCCACAGCTGTTGATGCTCGAAGATCCCGAGCTTGTCGACGGCACGCTGGCGTACATCCAGGACAACTTCCTCTCCGCCGAGCGCGCGTTCGACTGGCGATTGCTGGAAATCAGATCCCGTCTCCTTGACGTGGCGCACGCGATGGTGGTTGACCGCCTGGCCGACCTCCAGGACGTGAGACTGTTCGTGCTGTCACACCTGTTGGGCGTTCACACCGATTCGGTGGAGCTTCCGGACGAACCGGCCATCCTGCTCTTCCAGGAGCTGACTCCCAGCGTCGCCGTGCGCCTGGATCGAAAGCGCGTCCTGGGGCTTCTCACGGGCGGTGGTACGAGAGCCGCGCACAGCGCCATTATTGCGCGCTCCATGGGAATCCCGATCATCGTCAGCATCGGCTCTGCGCTGGAAGCGGTGCAGGACGGGGACACGGTGATGATGGATGGCGGGACCGGACAGATAGTGGTGAATCCGTCCAGGCGCGAGATCAAGACCTACAGACGCATGGTCGCGCACCTCACCCGCCGGCGCGAGCAGTACGAGGAGCTCCCGGCGGGCGCCACGCACACGGCAGATGGCGCCAAGATAAGCCTCCAGGCCAATCTCGATCAGCCGTTCGACGTACCGGCCGCCACCCGGGTGGGAGCGGAGGGCGTCGGCCTGTTCCGGTCCGAGTTCCTCGTGATCGGTCGCCGCGTCATCCCCACCGAGGAGGAGCAGTTCCAGGCGTACAGGACGGTCGTGGAGGCCTTTCCGGACCACGACGTTACGCTGCGCACGTTCGACATAGGCGGTGACAAATTCCCGCTGTTTCTGGACATGCCCGTCGAGCAGAACCCGTACCTGGGCTGGCGCGCCATTCGCGTCTGCCTGGACTTGCCGGACCTGTTCCGGAACCAGCTGCGGGCGGCCGTACGGGCGGCCGAGTTCGGCCGCATGCAGATTCTTATCCCGTTCGTGGTATCGCTGGACGAAATCCTGCAGACGCGCGAGATCCTGGAGGAAGTGATCGAGGATTTGTACCCCGGTGGCGAGGCTCCGGATGTGCCGCTGGGGGTGATGATCGAAACGCCCGCTGTGGTCGAGCTGCTGGATGTCCTCGCTCCGCACATCCAATTCGCCAGCCTGGGCACCAACGATCTGACTCAGTACGTGCTGGCGGCCGATCGGGGCAACATGCACGTATCGGGACTGAGCGATCCGCTGCACCCGGCCCTGTATCGGCAGTACGCCCGTGTGCGAAGGGTTGCGGCAGCGCACGGACTCCCCGTCTCCGTGTGTGGAGATCCACGTTCAGTCTGCCGCCGGCTTCGTTTCCCGAGGTCCGGGAGATCATCGGGTCGGTCTCACTCGAGGAGCTGGGGGCGGTCGGCGAAGAGCTTGCCGAGGCCACGACGACTGCCAAGGTGCGGTCGACGCTGGCTCGCTACCTTCAGAGAGTGGTGTCGGCCGAGACCGCTTCCGGGGTACAGCTGACGTCAGCGGACTGATTCCCTGACGGCAGTCAGGCCTCCGGCATTGATCCTGCGTTGACGGCCCGCCAGTATTCGCGGCTCAGAAGAGATCTCAAATTGCCAACATCGAGGGACTGTCTTGTTTGAACAACGTCAGCTCTTTTCATCCGAGTCCGTATCCGAGGGGCATCCGGACAAAGTCGCAGACCAGATATCGGATGCGGTTCTGGATGCCATCCTGGCGGAGGATCCGGAAGCGCGCGTTGCGTGCGAGACGCTCGTTACCACGGGGCTGGCGCTGGTCGCCGGGGAGATCACCACCGATACGTACGTGGACATCCCCGACATCGTGCGCGACACCATTCGTGAGATAGGCTATACGGACCCGATATATGCGTTTGACTGGCAGTCTTGCGCCGTCCTGACATCCATCGACAAACAGTCCGCGGACATCGGCATGGGAGTCGATACGGGTGGAGCGGGGGACCAGGGCATGATGTTCGGGTACGCCACGGATGAGACTCCGTCGCTCATGCCGCTCCCGGTTACTCTGGCGCACGGATTGACGCACCGGTTGGCCGAGGCGCGGCGGAGCGAGGAGATTCCGTGGTTGCGGCCGGACGGCAAGGCGCAGGTGACGGTGGAGTACGACGGTCCGCACCCGCGGTGGGTCCGCGCGGTCGTGGTTTCCACGCAACACGATCCCGAGCCTTCCAATCAAGAGATCCGCGCGGCTGTTACGCGTGACATCATTGAGCAGGTGATACCGGCCGAGCTGTGTGATCCCGAGGAACTGGTCTATCACATCAACCCGACGGGCCGGTTCGTAGTGGGTGGTCCGCACGGGGACACAGGGCTGACGGGTCGCAAGATCATCGTCGACACGTACGGCGGGATGGCCAGTCACGGCGGCGGAGCGTTCAGCGGCAAGGATCCCTCCAAGGTGGATCGCTCGGCCAGCTACGCGGCTCGCTGGATTGCCAAGAACATCGTAGCAGCGGGCCTGGCTAAGCGCGTGAACATCCAGTTGGCCTATGCCATCGGCGTTGCAGAGCCGGTGTCGGTCATGGTGGACACGTTCGGGACGGGCGAGGCGAGCGATGATCATTGATGATCTTGGCCTGAAGCGCGCTATTTACAGACGTACGGCGGCATATGGGCATTTCGGGCGGGACCCGGAGGCCGATGGTGGGTTCAGCTGGGAACGCACCGACCGGATTGATGCACTCAAGAATGCGCTCTGAACGGGAGGAACCGGATACACGATGAGTACGGGAGAGAAGATCCAGACGGCCAGCGACATCGCCGACATCGGACTGGCGGAGGAAGGCAGACGGCGAGTCGAATGGGCCGGCCGCTTCATGCCGGTGCTGAGACAGATCCGGGAGCGGTTTAAGGAAGAAAGGCCCTTCGACGGCGTGAGAATCTCGGCATGCCTGCACGTCACGACTGAAACTGCCAACCTGATGGAGACGCTGAAGGCGGGCGGGGCGGACGTGGTGTTGTGCGCGTCCAATCCGTTATCCACGCAGGACGATGTGGCCGCCTACCTGGTGGGCGAGTGCGATATCGGCGTCTTCGCCGTGCGCGGCGAGGACAACGACCGGTATTACGATCACATCCGGGCTGCCCTGGCCCACAGACCGGCCATTACGATGGACGATGGTGCGGATGTGGTCGGAGCCATCCACATGGTGGCCCTGGAGCGCTACGACGATCTGGCCCCCGCACTGCGGGAGTGGGTAACCGGGCTCTCCCCGGACCAGCGCTCCGAGCTCCTGAACGGCGTCCGGGGATCGACCGAGGAAACGACCACCGGGATCATTCGGCTTCGCGCCATGGCGGCGGACGGGGTGCTGCAATTCCCGGTAATCGCGGTCAACGACAGCTTCACCAAGCACCTGTTCGACAATAGGTACGGCACCGGCCAGTCGACGCTGGATGGGATCCTGCGCGCGACCAACATGCTGTATGCCGGAGCCACCGTGGTGGTGGCGGGATACGGCTGGTGTGGTCGTGGTGTAGCGACACGGGCACGGGGTGCGGGGGCCAAGGTTATCGTAACTGAGGTCGACCCGCTGCGCGCGCTCGAGGCAACCATGGACGGCTTCGAAGTCATGCCCATGGATGAGGCCGCCCCGGTGGGAGATCTGTTCGTCACGCTGACGGGGAACAGGGACGTGATCCGCGAGGAGCACTTCCGGGCGATGAAGGACGGCGCGATCGTCGCGAACTCCGGCCATTTCGACGTTGAGATTGCAGTTGAGCGCCTCGAGGCCATAGCGTCCGACCAGCCCCGGACGCTACGACCCCTGGTCGAGGAGTACGTGGTGGATGGGAAGCGGATCGTTCTTCTGGGCGAGGGTCGCCTGATCAACCTGGCGGCGGCGGAGGGTCATCCGGCCAGCGTCATGGACATGTCGTTCGCGAACCAGGCGCTGGCGGCGGAGTATCTGTGGAGTGAGACCGGGAGCCGGTTGGGTCGGGACGTGCACCGGTTGCCCGGCGAGCTCGATCAGGAGATCGCGCGCCTCAAGCTGCTTTCCATGGGCGTGGAGATCGACACGCTTACGGGCGGGCAGGCGCGGTATCTGGCGTCGTGGGACGTGGGCACCTGAGCACAGAGGGGTCAGGCCGAGAGAGGCGCGAATGTCTGTGGAACTGAGAGAGGTTGGGGTCGCGAGCCTGGGTGTAGACAAGTCATCCAGCACGCCCGTCGTGATTCTGAAAGAGAAGGCTGGCGACCGGCTTCTTCCTATCTGGATCGGACCGGGCGAGGCGAGCGCGATCGCCATGGAGTTGGCCGGAATCCAGTTCTCTCGACCACTAACCCACGATCTGTTCAACGCCGTCGTTGAAGGCCTGGGAAGCTCGCTGGAGCGAGTCCTGATCACCCGGGTGGTCGACAACACGTACTATGCTTCGCTCGTGTTCCGGAGGAACGGCGAGCTGATCTCGATTGACTCGCGCCCCAGCGACAGCATCGCGATCGCCCTGCGGGCCGAGGCGCCCATCTACGCTGACGAAGCGCTGCTCGAACTGTCGAACCTGGAGGTGGAAGAGACCGGGTTCGAGACAGACGGGTTCGAAAGCGCGGGGTTCGAAGAACCGGAGACCTACGAGCCTCCCATCGGGGAGACTGCCGGTTCGGCGGACGAGGCGGCCGGCGAGCCGCTGGAGGATTACCTGCGGCGCCTGAACCCCGAGGACTTTGGCCGCTTTGAACCGTAGGGCCGGATTCCACACAGGCGGCCGGCCGACCTGGCCATGGCGCGCCTTCAGGAGGTTCGCCGCGCTGGCTGTGGCGCCCGCGCTTGCGTCGGCACTCGCGCTTGCGGCTCCCACCCTCCTATCCGGCCAGGGGGAGGCCGCGCTGGCTTCCGTCTCGCTGGGAGGCCGTGTCGTCCTCGGGACCGACTCGATACCCGTCCCCGGTCTGGATGTCTCCCTGCACCGCATCGGAGCAGAGGAGGGCGGCGTGGCCGGAGCCGATGTCACGGACGACCGGGGCCGCTTCGCATTCTCCGTGGAAGCCAGCGACAACGAAGAGGACCGTTCCACCGTCTATCTGGTGACGGCGCGATACAAGGATGTGGTCTACTTCGGCGAGGCGCTTCACATGGTCCGCGAGTCCAGCGATGACTATGTGATTGTCGTTTACGACACCAAACCGGTAGTCGATTTCCCGTTGAGCAGCAGACAGACCGTGGTGGCGACGAACGGATCCGCGTTCGAGGTCCTCGACATGTTCGAGTTGTCCAACGATGCGGACAGCTCGCTGGTACGGGCGGCTGAGGCCAAATGGATGGTCCGGCTGCCGGACGGAGCGGGCGCGGTGGCCAGGGTGTCCACCGGATTCGGAATGGGCAACTTCGAGGTGACCGGCGATGTGGTGCGACTGGACTTCGAGATTCCGCCCGGGGGCCGAACGTTCAACGTACAGTACCTGTTGACCCAACGGGTTCTCCGAGTGCCTGCCTCTGCCGTGGGCGACCACGAGGTTCTGATCGATCCTAGAATCGAGGTGGCGTCGACGACCGGCTGGACCGAGGGCGACCTGCTGAACCTGGGTGGCAGACAGTTCCGCCGCCTTGCGGCCCGCGCGGGAGCTGGAGAGGTAGAGTTGACCATCCCCGGCGCAGTGGAGACGGCGCCCGGCCGTCATGCCTGGTGGATGCTTGCGCTGGGGGTGCTGCTCGCGGCGGCAGCTGTGCTGACCTGGCGTTTGGGGTTGCGCCGAAACGACGGAGTAGCGTAGCCTGACAGCGTAGTCGAGATCTTGGATGGGGCAAACGGAAGTCGGTGCGAACCCGACGCGGCCCCGCCACTGTGAGAGACACGGACGCATTTCGGCTGTGTCTCGAGCCAGGAGACGTGCCCATCCAGGCCCACTGATTGCTCTTCGCGGGAAGGGCGTGGGCGGGGGCGCGCCGGACTCGCTCCTGAAGCCTGTCCCTTCCCGGGGGCGGGTTTTTTGTTTAGAAAGTCAACGCTCATCTGTGCAGCCGTCGTGATTGCGGCCGCTCCAATTCTCGGTGCGGCGCTTGCACCGCGGGATCGTTCCATGCGCGCGGCGCAAGGTACAGGCTCTCGGGACACGCACGCGGCCGCCAGCCTCTGGATCGACACGATTCGGCTAACCGATGATCGTGGCCGCGCTCTGGCCCTCGTGGGCCGGCGACAGCGGATCGTGTCCCTGGTACCCGCTGCAACGGAGATCCTGTTCGCCATCGGCGCAGGCGACCGGATTGTGGGCCGGACGCGCTATGACGTGCACCCGGCGGCGGCCCGGGATGTACCGAGCGTGGGGGACGGGCTGCGTCCCTCGATAGAGCTCGTGACCGCCCGGAATCCCGACCTGGTCGTGCTGTTTGCGGGTCCTGACAACAGCGGGGTCGCCGCCGCGCTGGAGCGCATTGGCATCCAGGTGCTGGCCGTGCGGCACAACAGTCTGCCCGACCTAGAGCGCAACATTTTGCGCTTGGGCCAGGTCACCGGCTGCAGGGTGGCCGCGGAGGAGTTGTTGGACAGGATACGGGACGGGCTGGAGGGGGTCGCAGCGGCCACACGCCGGCAGCCGGTGCGCAGTGTCTACTATGATGTCTGGGCGGATCCTCCCATTACCGTGGGGCATGGCAGCTACCTGGATTCGTTGCTGACCCTGGCCGGGGGACGCAACGTTTTCTCGGACCTGGCGGCACCCTCGCCACAGGTGAGTCTGGAGTCGATTGCGGTGCGCGACCCGGAGCTCATCCTGTGGCCGGTCTCCGCAGAAGTCCGGGCTGACGACCCGGCTCCCTTGGACCGTCCGGGCTGGGCCACCATCGCCGCGGTCGGGCGCGGCGCCGTCCGGACCGTTGACTCTGACCTGATGCACCGCCTGGGGCCCAGAATCGTAGAGGCCGCCGCCGCGCTCGCTACGGCCCTGCACCCGGATGCCACGGCCGGCCTGACGGCTCTGGCGAAAGGCGCCATCCCCCAGAACGGGGCGCACGGGTGCCCGCCACCATGAGACGCTGGTCGGGCGTGCTGTTCGGCATGCTGTTTCTCGTTGTGTCCATCTTTCTGGGAACGCTTCTGGGTCCTGCGGGGCTGACCCCGGCGGAGTTGTGGCAGGCGCTCACGGAGCCGGAGCAGGCGGGTCCCGCTCGATCCATCCTCCTTTCCCTGCGACTCCCGCGGGTGACCACCGGCGTGCTGGTGGGAGCGAGTCTGGCCGTTTCCGGAGCGCTGTTCCAGGCGTTGCTTCGCAACCCGCTTGCCGAGCCCTATCTCCTGGGCGTCTCTTCGGGAGCCGGGCTGGGCGCCGTGGCGGCCATCACCCTGGGTTTGACGCACGGACCGGCGGGGCTGGCGGTTGCGGCTCTTGCCGGCGGTCTGCTCGCCATCGTCATCGTATTCCGGGTGGCCCAGGTCGTGGGTCGGCTGGACACACGTGTGCTCATACTGGCCGGTGTGGTGGTGTCCGCGTTCTTCGGCGCCTGCATCATGCTTCTCCTCACGTTGTCCCGTGGAGATGCACTGCGCTCTGCCGTGCTCTGGACCATGGGCAGCCTGAGCGGCGTTTCATGGGAAATGGCCGGCGTGCTTGCCGCGTACACTCTGCCGGCCATCTTCGTCGCGCTTCTCCTGGCGCGGGACCTGAACGCGCTCGCCATCGGAGAGGAGACGGCAGCGCACCTGGGAACGCGCGTGGAGGCCACGAAGCGGCTGTCGTATCTGCTGGCCTCTCTCCTGGCGGCCACCGCGGTCAGCGTTGCCGGAGTCATCGGTTTCGTGGGGCTGGTCGTGCCCCACGCGGTCCGTCTCCTGTGGGGAGCGGATCACCGCAGGCTGTTGCCCACGTGCGTCTTTGTCGGCGCAGGGGTGCTGGTGCTGGCCGATACGCTGGCCAGAACCGTGGCTGCGCCCCTCGAGCTTCCCGTAGGGGTCATCACGGCAATTGTCGGGGTCCCGGCATTTCTGGCTCTGCTAAGGAAGACGGCTCGATGACGGGGCTGCCGGACGTGATTGCCGTGGACCGGCTCTGCTTCCGCTACCCCAGGGCGGATCGCGACGCCGTGCAGGACGTGAGCTTCCTCGTTCCCGCTGGAGGGCACACGGCCATTCTCGGGCCGAACGGCGCGGGCAAGACGACGCTGCTCCGCCTCATCCTGGGATTGGTGCGACCGACCGCCGGACGCGTGGCCCTCTGGGGTCGCGAGGTGGTCGAGTGGGAGCGCCGGGACCTGGCGCGGCGGGTTGCGGTCGTCTCCCAGGAGCGGCCACCCGACTTCCCCATCTCGGTAGCCGAGTTCGTCGAGCTGGGACGCAATCCGCATCTCAGTGTATGGCGCGGTCCAGGGCGCGAAGATCACGTGGCCGTCCAGCAGGCCCTGCGGCGGACCGATCTCGAGGCTCTGACCTCCCGGATGATCAGCCAGCTGTCCGGGGGAGAGCTCCAGCGAGCCAAGCTGGCCCGCGCCCTGGCGCAGGCTCCAGCGGTTCTGCTGCTGGACGAGCCGACGGCGCATCTGGATCTGGGTCACGAACTCCAGTTCTTCCAGCTGGCGGAGCGGCTGGCGACAGAACAGGGCCTCACGCTCGTCACGGTGACCCATTCTCTGTCCCTGGCCGGCAGGTTCGCCGACCGATGTGTGCTGATGGCCGGCGGCCAGCAGCTCGTGGCGGGTTCGGCACGGGATGTCCTCCAGCCGGAGCACATCCAGAACGCCTTTGGCTGGCCCGTGAAGGTGCTGGAGCTGGGCCCGCTGGGCCTGCACGTCGTCCCCTTGCGGGATCGAGAGCTGCCGTGAGACGGGCCAGGCGGCAGCTCGGCTGCGTCGGATGGCTCCTGACCGTCCTGTTCTCTGCCGTTCCGTTCGTTCAGGCGGCCCCGGCCGCAGCACAGTCTACCTCGGCTCCGGCCCGGGTCCTGGAGGTGCTGATCGAATCGGAGACAGGCGAGCCGGTCACAGGGGCCTCCGTACAGCTCCGCGGGCCGCTGCCGGGCCCTGAAGCAGGCTACGCAGACAGCGACCGTGGCATGGTCTCCGACAGTACAATCCCGTTGACGGATTTCAGGCGCGGGCGCTATGGGGCCAGGCTGCCGGCCGCCGGCCTGTTCGAGCTCCGCGTGCGCGCGCTGGGATACCTGGCGACGGAGCGCCGGCTGAGCGTATCCAGTGGTGGTTCGTCACCGTACCGGCTCACCATTCGCCTGCAGCGCGATCCGCTCGGCGTGCCAGAGCTCGTGGCGCGGGCCCGTGGGGAGGCGCGGCGCCTGACGGGGCACTCGACCCGGGAGCTGGTCTTCCGGGATCCAGCGGCGCAAACGGCGGACCTTGGCTCCATGCTGAGCCGGCTGGAGGGCGTGGCGGTGCGCCGCTACGGTCCCGGTGGACAGGAACTGGTGAGCGTGCGAGGGAGTCGGCCGGACGGTGTGCTGGTGCTGCTGGACGGTGTGCCATTGAACGATCCCTTTTTCGGCAGCGCCGACCTCTCCACGGTGCCTCTGGCTTCCCTGGAATCCGCCAGCGTCATCCGCGGAGCGACGGCACAGCTTGGTCCGGGGGGACTGGGTGGAGTGATCCAGCTCCGGTCCCGGCAGCCGGACGGGAACTCGGTGGTGGCGAGCGGTGCGATAGGATCCTTTGGAATGAAGAACGCGCGCTTCCACGTCTCGACCCGTGGCGGGCCGGGAGCGCTGGCGATCACCGGATCGGCCACGGTGGCCGACAACGACTTCCAGTACGTGAACCGCGATCGCCCGGAGAGGCCGACCGAGGTACGCCGCAACGCCGACGCGCGCGGTTTCAGGGTGGCTGCGGTCGCGCATTCGGCCGGGTTCCCGCTGACTCTCCAGGCCCGGTTTGATCGTTCGGAAAGAGGTGTCCCGGGCCGGATGGGCACTGCCATGTTCGAGCAGGCCCGCTGGCGAGACGGGGGCGCTCAGTTTACGGGGCAACTGGGCAAAACTTCCGGTCCGCGGCTGACGGCCGGGTACGCGCTGCGGGAACAGCGCTACGCGGATCCCCAGACTGCAACGGAGGACCGGCTCAACATCGGATCGGGACGAGTGGGCGGCATCCTGCCGTTTGGCCGGGACGGCGCCTGGCAGATCCGCGCGCAGGCGGCACGGGAAAGCGCGCGGGGCGCGACGGTGGATGGGAGCCGCGGGCGCACGCTGATCGGGGCCTCGCTGTCCCGCCGACTCCGCACGACCGCGGTGGATCTTGGTGCGGCCATGACGGTGGACCTTGCCGGTGGCGCTCCCGTCTGGTCGCCGGAGCTGGGCATCGAGCTGCGGGCTGGTCGGGGCATCAGCCTCTCGGGCCGCGTGGGCCAGAGCCTGCGCTGGCCGACCCTGGCCGATCTCTACTACGCGCCCTCGTTCGGCATCCGGGCGAACCCGCGGCTGAAGCCCGAGAGAGTGGTGCTGGATGCAGAGGTGGGTGCGGACTGGAAGGCGGCCCGGGACAGGGCGAGCCTGCAGCTGGCAGTCTACCACCGGCGCACCCGCGATCCGATAGTCTGGCACGCCAGTTCGACGGCCATCTGGCAGCCGGAGAATCTGGACAACCTGACGGCGTATGGCGCGGAGCTGGGACTCGAGTGGCGACCGGAGCCGGTCTGGCGCCTGATGGGCGCGGTCAGCTATGACCGGAGTCGGGTAGGTTTCGGCAGCAACCGCAATCCGCTCCCGTACCAACCGGAGTGGACGGGTCGGCTCCTGGTGGCTCGCAGCTTCGCGCACTCGTACGTGGAGGCGGATCTTGCGTTGCTGGGATCGCGGACTACCAGCCTGGCGGCAACCCACTCGCTGCCGCCGTTCGCCATGCTGGATCTTGCGGCAGGGCGATCACTGAGAATGCTCGATTCGAATTTCCGTATTGACGTGCGGGTGCGGAATGTCCTGGACCAGCGGCACGAGCTGGTGGAGCTGTATCCGGAGCCAGGTCGCCACTTCGAGTTGCGCATCGGGTTCGCGACCGGTCACGGCTCGAGCCAGGCGGGATCGGCGCACCCGGTGCGCAAGGTCGTGGTCGGCAAGGGGAGCGCCAGAGCAACTTCGGGGTAGACTCGCGCGGCGCTGGTTGGAGGCCGGTGGCCGGGAAGACTCGGGGTGGTTGAGGGACGCGGCGGAAACGCGGGGAACCGACCGCCGGGCGCGGATTGTCAGAAATGGAGCGAGAGATGGGACATCAGATTCGGAATATAGCTGTCGGACTGTCGCTGGTCGGCGCGACGCTGGGCTGCGGCGTTGGTGGGACGGACCCCAACGGGAACGGAAACCTCGAGTGGGGCGAGGTGATCGCGCTAAACTCCGTGGGCAGAACCATCACCCAGTACGACATCAACGGCACCCTGACATCGGGCGGCGCGACGGTCACGTTGCCCGCGTCCTACAACGGCGACGCCGTCGATGTACTGGGACGGCTGGCCGTCGTGACCAACGCGTCCAACGGCCAGATCGTGTGGAGTGACCTTGCCACTGGGGCGACAGGCTTCAGTGCGATGCCGGCCAGCTCCAATCCAGGCAAGCCATCTCTCTTCAACGATTTTGCCGGGAACGACTTCGTACTCGTTCCGGGCCGGGCAAACAACGATCTGTGGATCGCCGTTCCCGACGATCCCAACGCTATCCTGTTCTCCGATGACAACAGCCTGGGTGAGTTTGTCGTCCGGGTGCTCCCGGCTGCAGGCCTGTTCGCCGCGGTGGACGCCAACCTGAACGACTCTGGAGACTACCAGCCGCTGGGAGACGCGCGGGTGGTTGTGATCGACGCGCAAACCGGTGGAGTAACGGGTGTGCTCAGTCTTGCGGGTGCGCGCAACATCACGGACGCCTTTTTTGCCGGTGAGCTGCTGGTGGTTCTAGCGGGTGGAACGATTGGGCCCGCCCCGGACTTCACGCCGGCAGGCGATGGCATACTGGCGACGGTTGCCTTCGTCGGGGGGATTCCGGATCCCGGTATCAGCCTCCCTATCGGAGGAAACGGGATATCGTTCGAAGGTGGACGCGACGGCGCGTTCTACATCACCCGGACTTCCGACTTCGAGACAATCGACGTGTTGGTGTTCAGCGGGTTCACTCGCGAGTGGATACGTGGCCCCAACAACCCTCTCCAGCCCAAGGACCAGTCCGGCGCCAACCTGAACTGCTGGGTGGTGACGGGGCTGTCTGACGGCCGCCTGCTGTGCGGAACGTTCGAGACGTCTCAGAACGGCAGGCTGGTCCTTCTCGAGTCGGACGGCACCTACATCGCGGAGCTGGCTAGCGGATTCGGTACCACCGACATAGGGTTTCCGGCTCGCTAGGCCGGTGCCTTCCGTGTGGGACTGCTAACGACCCGGGCGATAGTCCTCCAGACGTATCGCTATAGCGACACCAGCAAGATCCTGCGTCTGATGACGCGGGACCATGGGCCACGGTCGGCCATAGCCCGCGGGGCTCTCCGGCCCAAGAGCCGGTTCGGCGGCCTGCTCGAGCTGTTCGCCGAAGGAGAGGCCACCCTCTACTTCCGCGAGAACCGGGATCTGCAC
>JBDHIQ010000055.1:0-38162 GCA_039587395.1 Gemmatimonadota bacterium | reverse complement strand
AATTCGAGACACTTTGGTCCGAAATGTCCAAGAATGTCCCGACCTGGATCGGCCCGAAAAGGGCTGCCAGGGGGCCCAAAACGGCGATACGGAGCGGCGAAACCGGGTTGGAAGCATTGTGGCGCAAGCCTTGCCTCGACCCGGGCGTGCGGTCGGTAGTTTTGCGTAGAGGAACCAAAAAGGAATCGGGTGGGACCATGCATGTAACCAGTCAGCACAAAGCGGTAACCATGGGCGGCCTCGTGGTCGCCGCGGGCCTCGCGTTCGGGGCCTGTACAGAAACCGAGTACCGCGAAGTCATCGTCGAGGTGGAGAAGCCTCTCTACGAAGAACTTCCCGCCGCGGCGGCGGGCTTCGTCGGGTACGGAACAGAGTCCAACGTCGAGGCTAGCTTCTCTGTGTGCGGCAACTGCCACGTCGGCACGCAGAACGCCTGGCAGCTCACCGCGCACGCCGACGCGTGGGACGGTCTTCAGAGCAGCGACCATGCGGCAGAGTACTGCGAGAATTGCCACACGGTGAGCGAGCTGGGGAACGCGGCCACGGGTGACGTGGGCTGGACCGGCACGGCGGATGCCCGCTTCTACGACGTGCAGTGCGAGAGCTGCCACGGCGGCGGGCAGGCGCACGTGGACGATCCGGACAACGCCCCGATCCCGCTGGCCTCGGCGGCGGTTGGCCACGGGACGGAGGGCAACTGCGGGGATTGCCACGAGGACACGCACCATCCGTTTGCCGAGGAGTGGAGCAACTCGCCGCATAACGGGGAAGGGCCTGGATTCGCGAGGGCTTCGACCCGCGAGAGCTGTCAGCCGTGCCACGCGGCCCAGGGCGTCCTCCCGGCGTGGGGCGAGAACGCCGAGTATGTGGAGAAGGACGGCGATCCGCTGCCTCAGGTGTGCGTCGTGTGCCACGATCCGCACGCGAAGAACAACGACGCGCAGCTGCGCTTCCCGGCCGATGTACCGTCGATCGAAGTGCACCTGTGCTCGAAGTGCCACAACCGGAGAGCGATTCCTTCGGGAACCTCTTCGCACGGGCTGCACCCGCACTCGCCGGAATCGGCAATCCTGGACGGTTCGGCCGGCTACTTCTTCCCCGGCGGCGGGATCGATGTGGGCCAGATACGGGCCACGCACGGGAGCGAGGCGAATCCCGACTGGTGCACCAGCTGCCACGTCTACGGGTACACCGTGACCGACCCGAGCGGCGGGTTCCTGTGGACCGCGACCGGGCACCTGTTCCGCCCGATTCCGTGCGTGGACGCCCAGGGTATCCCGCAGGGGTTCGAGGTGCAGTGCGAGCTGACCACGCAGGCCCGGAGCTTCGCGGCCTGCACGGGAAGCGGCTGCCACGGCTCCGAGGACGCGGCGCTGTCGGCGCTGACCGCAGCCTCCTTGCGGATCGAGCGGCTCGCGCACGAGGTTAATGATGTGCTGGCGATCGTCGATCCGAACGGGGAGGACCCGGGCGGCGAGATCGACGCGACCGACGGGAAGATCACGGTGGCCGAGGGGGCGTTCTTCAACATGGAGCTCGCCGAGTTTGGCGGCGAGGAGTACGGCACGGACAACGTGCTGGGCTCCGCCACCCACAACCCGTTCCTGATCGAGGCGCACCTGCTGAACAGTCTGGATGCCCTCGAGGCGGAGTACGGGGTCACGCCGAATATCGGGTTCGACGTTCGGGCGCGGCTTGAAGAGATGGTGCGCATGTACGGGAGGTAACCCGCCCGCGGCACCTCACGGCTCAGGCCGATTGCGCGATGCAGAGGCCGGGGGGGTGACTCTCCGGCCTCTGTCGCATCCGGATCTTTCACGCCGCCGCCGTCCGTAGTAGGCTTACAGATGTGAACAGACGGATTCGGAATCCGCCCGGTCGAAACGGATTTCTCAACCGCTGCACAAATCAGCGAGACTCGACATGAAAACAGCCGCACGTGTCATAGCTGCCGCATTGTTGGTCGTACTCATGGGCGCCTGCGTCGACTCCGAAAAAATCTACACGGACCGACCGGTCTACGATGATCCGCCTTCTGCTGCCGGCGGTTTTCTGGGTTACAGCAACGCCGAAGCCAAGCTGACCATCTGTGGCAGCTGCCACGTGGGCCGCCAGGCACAATGGAAGCAGACGGCGCACTACAGTGCCTGGGAGGACCTCCAGGGCAGTGGTCACGCGGCTGAGTTCTGTGAGAACTGTCACACGGTGAGCGAGCTGGGGAACAACGAGACCGGCGACGTGGGCTGGACGTCTACTGGCGATACGCGTTATCTGGACGTGCAGTGTGAGAGCTGCCACGGCCCGGGTCAGACACACGTCGCCGCCCCGGATGTTGCACCGCCGCTGGCGCCGCTGCGGGTTGGCCTGGACCTGACGACCGGGTGCGGGGAGTGCCATCAGGGAACACACCACCCGTTCGTGGAGCAGTGGGAGCAGTCCAGCCACTCGAAGGATCCCCCATCATTTGCCGCGAACAACCCGGAGTGTATCGCGTGCCACCGCGGCCAGGGCACTTTGATCGCGTGGGGCGCGCGCGGCGACTACCAGGAGAAAGACAGCGACGAGGCGCTGCCTGTCGTGTGCGGAGTTTGCCACGATCCGCACGACACCACCTTCGAAGGCCAGCTCCGGTTCCCGGTCCGTACGGCGTCCTACGAGATCCACCTGTGTGCGCGCTGCCACAACCGGCGCCCGATCCCGGATCCCGAGAGCTCACACGGGCTGGCGCCGCATTCTCCCGAGACGGAGTTGCTCCAGGGGACGGCCGGGTGGGTACCGCCCGGCGTGGATTTCCCGCCGGTCCTCCGCGGAACGCACGGCAGCTCGGCGAATGAGAAGCTCTGCGCGACATGTCACGTGGAGGCGTTCGAGGTGACAGACGAGGCGACCGGAGAATTCGTTCTGAACTCGGTTGGCCATCTGTTCACGGCCATCCCGTGCGTCAACGATCAGGGGATCCCCGTGCCAGGCACCTGCGCGTTCACCACGCAGGTACGGCGCTATGAGGCGTGTGCGACGAGCGGTTGCCACAGTTCGGACGACCGCGCCGCGGAGCTCCTGAGCATCAAGTCGGAAGACATCATGGATCTCGCCAATGCGCTGCTCGACCAGTTGAAGGTCGTGGATCCCGGCCTCGACGCGCCAGGAGGCGAGATTGACCCGACGAACCCGACGCTGACAGTGGCCGAGGGAGCGTTCTTCAACTTCAACCTCACCACCTTCCCGGAAGAAGGCGAGGAGGCGACCGAGGGGAACGTGGCCGGCTCGACGACCCACAACCCGTTCCTGATCGAGGCGCTCCTGGTCGCCAGCATCGAGGCGGTCGAGGACGAGTACGGCGTGTCCCCGCTACTGGGGATCAGAGACCTCCTGGAAAGGCTCAGGGGTGACTGAGAGTGGGTGAAGGCAGACCTGCGGGGCCGGGTTTGGCAAGCTGAGCCACCCCTGAACCAGCAGAGCCCCCCGACCTGAAACGGCCGGGGGGCTTTCATTTGCTCGCTCAGGACGTCAGGACGGTGTCAGGCGGCCGAGAGGCCCCGGTTTCAGGGGTGGGGGTCTGTCTCTGGCCGCTCCGTGCCTACAGCGCGATCAGGGCGTAGAGCATCAGCGCGATCAGCGAGAGGCCCACCGCCAGGGCGATCATTCCGAGTACCGTGGCCCACTTCTTCGCCGTCTCCGTCGGCGGCGTGGCAATCAGCTCCTCCAGTCGGCCTTCCCGCTGCAGACGTTCGTACTCCAGCGGGTGCTCATCCTTCATGTACTCCAGCGTTGCCTTCCCCGTGAACATCACGATGTCGACCGGAAACTTCTCGGGTCGCAAGTGGATGTTGAAGAAGTGGGCGCTGAAGATGAACCCGGCCGCGAGCAGAGCCTCCACTCCGTGAAGCACTGTGGCCACGTTGAAGATCCAGCCCGGGAAGAAGAAGGAAGCGATGGTCGGGAACCAGAGCAGCAGACCGGTGCCACCGATCAGGAAGATCCCCCACATCTCGCCCCAGTAGTCGAACTTGTCCATGTAGGTCCAGCGATCGAACCGGGGTTGCGGGCCCTTCACGAAGAACCAGCGGAACATCTGCGCCATGTCCTGCGCGTCCTTCTTCTGCCACACCAGCGTATTGGGGCCCCAGAAGAAGCTCTTGCGGTCCGTGCTCTTCATGATCCGGAGCGTCAGATGGATCACGTGCCCGAAGAAGTAGCCGAAGGTGATCACGGCCGCGATCCGGTGCAGGCCTCCGGCGCCTCCCGTGCCGCCGAAGGCACTCATGAACGCCTGCGCCCAGCGTGCATCGGGGAAGAGCAGGGGGGTCCCGGTAGCGACCAGCGTGAAGAAGGAGACGATCACCGCCGCGTGCAGGATTCGGTGCACGAGCGAGAACCGCAGGATATACGGCCCCTCGCCCCGGTCCGAAGCCGAGAGTGCCTCGGCCATGCCTCCGCCCAGCCCGTATCTCTCCCCCCGTCGTCGCCCGATCCACAGGCGGATCAGCCACAGCCCGGTGTGGATGGCGAAGAAGATCCACACGGAGCTGAGCAGAGTCCACATGAACAGTCGAGCCCAGAACACCACAGGGTAGCCGACCCGGTCGTAGGGGTCCGCGTGCGCGTAGTATTTGACGAAATTCGCGTTGGCGTTCGGGTGACAGGCTCCACACGTTTCAACGAGATTTAACGGGTAGACCGAGGACAGCGGGTCGTTCACGGCGCGCGTGTCGTGCGGTGGATGGCAGTCCGCGCACTTGGCGACCAGGTCGTTGCCGAACCGGGTGGTCTTGCCGTGGTACGTCTCCGAATACGTGTCGTACACCCGCTCGTGGCACGAACCGCATTCCTCCACCGTGGCCGTCCGCCACACGGCCGTGGTGTCGGAGAGCAGCTTGTGGCCGGGGTGGCAGTCGTTGCACACCGGCGCCAGGTGACCCTCATCCCCCGGGTAGTCACCGACCGTGTGAACCAGCGTGTCTCCGTCCACGAGGGCCCTGCCGTGAGCGCCCTCGAGGTAGACCTCCTCGATCCCCAGGTGACATTTGGCGCAGGTGATCGCGATGTTCGCCCGGCTCAGCGTGGACTCGTCCTCGGACGGCGGAAAGATGGAGTGCGAGCTGTGGCAGTCGTTGCAGGTGGCCACGATCTGCAGCCCGGACCGGAACTGCGCTTCGCCGTGCACCGTCTCATGCCAGCGCGTGGCTGCACGGCGCCCGACCGAGTCCTCCGGCGCCGAATAGCGCCGCTCGATCATAGCCGGGTCGGCATGGCAGCCGGAACACACCCGGTCCACGTTGAGCGCGTGGATGGGGGAGCGACGCTCGTCCATGCCGTACACCGTGTGGGCGGTGTGACACGTCACGCAGCCGGGAGCGAACTCCTCGCCTGCCAGCTGGGGCGAGTGCCAGGATCGCTCATACTCGGCACCGATCGCCTCGTGGCACTGGCTGCACGGCACGGACACCTGCTCCGCCCGGTGCGGGTAGCCGGCGTCGTACCCGGGGTGACAGGTGGCACAGGTGAGGGAGGAATGCCGCGAGTCCACGATCAGGGAGTCGGGGATGAACAGTGCCTCGTCGCCCTCCTGGGTGTCGGTCTTGCCGACCAGGAAGCTCCTGCTGGAATGGCACTTGTCACACCGGGCGTCTTCCTCGGGCGCGGGCTCCTGCGCCTGGGCCGGGCCACTCGGTGTGAGGCAGGCCGCGGAGCAGGCCAGGAACAAGACGAACGGCAGGAGAAGACGTCCGTTCGCCTTCCGGTGATTCCACCCCAACCCCAGAGCCAGTCCCGCGTCCGCGATGATCGTCGTCATATGTCCTTCGCCGTGCAGGCGCCCGGCGCCCGCCTTGAAGACGCTATGTGAGCCGGTTGTTCGACCGTTGTCCGGCGTGTGCCCTAGTGCAGCAGCACGGTCCAGATGACCAGCGCCACCGTCGTGACGCCCATTGCCAGCGCGGCAAACCCCATCGCGATAGACCACACGTAGTAGGTGCGGTCCACCGGGGGCGCCATGCGCTCCTCCAGCTTCCCCTCCGCCTGTAACCGCTGGTACTCCAGGGGATGCTCTTCTCTCATGTACTCGGCTGTCGCACGTCCGGTGAAGATGACCAGATCGATGGGGAACTTCTCCGGCCGCAAGTGCACGTTGAAGAAGTGGATAGTGAAGATGAAGCCCAGCGCCAGCAGGGCCTCATCGCCGTGAATGATCGTGGCGATGTTAAACATCCAGCCTGGCATGAAGCCCGAGAAGAACTCCGGGAACCACAGCATCATCCCCGAACCGCCGATGATGGCCACTCCCCAGAAGACCGCCCAGTAGTCGAACTTCTCCATGTAACTGAAGCGGTCGAACTGCGGCTTGGGCCCCCGGCCAAAGTACCATTTGAACTGCTGAATGACGTCCAGCAGATCCTTCTTCTGCGGGACCATCGAATTCGGTCCCAGAAAGAACTGCTTCGCGGAAGGGGCCCGGCGGTAGCGCACGATCAGCGTGATGATGTGCCCGAAGAAGTAACCGAACGTGATGATCGCGCACATACGGTGGATGAGCCCCGCGGCCTCGAACCCGCCGAACACGCGCACAGCGCGGCGTGCCCACGGGGCGTAGGAGAAGTGGAGCGGGATCTCGGTCACCACGAGGCCGAGGAACGAGATGACCATGAGCGCGTGCAGCACCCTGTCCACGCGCGAGAAGCGCCATAGCAGCGGCCCCTCGCCACGCTCCGACACGCTGAGTCGGTGTCTCTGGTACGGGGAACCCGGCGCGCTCTCTTTCACTCTGCGCCCTCCGAGGCAGGACTGGGTGGCCCGGACCGGGGCCCACCGTCATGACCCAGTCCGCGTGCCCGGTTGATCATCAGTCGAATGATCCACAGCACGGTGTGAATCCCGAAGAACAGAAACACGCCCGCCAGCAAAGTCGACATAAACCGCCAGGTCCAGTACAGATCCGGGTAGTTCTCCCGGTCGGTCGGGTCCCCGTGCGGGTAGTACTGGGCAAAGTTGTCGTTGGCGGTCGGGTGACACCTGGCACACGTCGCGACAAGGTTGTTCGGGTGCACCGAGGAGCGTTCGTCGTCCGCGGGATACATCTCGTGCGGGGTATGGCAGTCGCTGCACTTGGCCGTCATCCCGTAGCCCAGACGAGTGACCTTCCCGTGGTACGTCTCGAAGTACGTATCGTACAGGTGTTCGTGACAGTCGCCGCACTCGTCCACGACACCGACGAACCACTCTTCGGTGACCGCGCGGACCACGGCGTGCGAGGAGTGACAGTCCGCGCAGGAGGGAGCCGGACGGCCGTTCGGCGCCGTGGTGCCCTCCCGGTACGCGACCCCGTGCGCCGACTGCTCCCAGCTGTCCCGCACGCCCTGGTGACACGCTCCACAGGTCTCGGTGAGCTGCTCCCTGTGGGTCGAGGCGTCCGGGGAGTCCGATGAGAGGACCCGGTGGCCCTCGTGACAGTCGTTGCAGGCGGCGGACACGGTGAGGCCGGCCCTCGTGAGCGCCACCCCGTGTACGGTCTCGTAGTAGGTGGCCACGGCCTCGCGGGCGTCCGCCTTCTCAGGCAGCGCGAAGTACGTGCCGACAATGTCCGGATCCGCATGACAGCTGCCGCACAGCTCGGCCACGTTCAGCGGGTAGGTGAGCGATCTGCGATCGTCTGCCGCGTACACGTCGTGTGCCCGGTGGCAGTCTACGCATGTGGCCCCATCCCCTTCATCCGCCAGGTTTCGGGCGTGGATGGACGCCAGCCAGTCCTGGCCCTCTGCCTCATGGCACGATCCGCATTGAACCGCGACGACCGAGGCGGAGTGCGGGTAGCCCGTCTCGCCCTGTTCCAGGTGGCAGGCGGTGCAGGCCAGCTCCGCGTGCCGCGACCCGAGGACCAGATCCGGCGGCACCAGCAGGGCCGCGTCTCCCTCCGGCGTCTCCGTTTTGCCTTCCAGGAACAGGGGATCGCTGTGGCAGCGGGTGCAATCGTAGTCGGGCTCGACGGGCGGTTCCTGGGCGCCGGAGGACGGTGCGCAGAGGACGAAACCGGCCGACACCATGGCCAGGACTGCGAAGCCCCCGCCAAGCGGACCCGATCCCGTCCGAATCATCAGTGGAACCGATCGGTAGCAGGCGGAACAGTTGTCGGGACCGACTCACGGACGGCGCCCATGGAGGGTACCCGGTGACAGGTCTGGCACGGCTCCGGCGCATTGTGGCGCCTCATGCCGGCGTGGCATGAGAGGCAGACCTGGCGGGTCCAGCGGTCGATCCCCGCAGCCGACTCGTGGCACGTGACGCACGCGGCATGGTCCATCACTTCGTGATAGTCGACCGCTCCTCCCCTGTGGCAGGCCAGACAATCCGCCTCGGGGAAATGGTGTTCCGTGTGGCAGCTCGCGCAGTCGGTCTCCGATGCGCTCATCCCCTCTTCGTTGTGGCACGCTCTGCAGCTGACACCGGGGAGACTGCCGTGCACATCGTGCGGGAAGTTCCCGGACGGTAGCTCGTAGGTGTCGCTCGGTGCGCCGCGACCCAGGGAATGGCAGCTCACGCAGGTTTCGGCTCCACCAAAGCCCTGGTGGTGGCAATCCGCGCACTGGGTCTGAGAGACGATGGTGGTCCCGCCGTGATCATCCATGGACGTGTGACACTGAGCGCACTCCAGGCCGGCGCGCAGCGTATGCGGCCGGTGGTCGAACCGGACGCCGAAGACGCTGGTCGTGGAGCTCTCGACGCCCAGGTGGCAGCTGAGGCAGACGTTCTCATCCACCACGGGGCCGAGATCCACGTCGGGCACCGAGTACCCCAGAGATCCGACGCTGGCGGCTTCGCGCACCAGGTCCAGCGCGGCCCGCAGCAGCTGATCTGAGTGCGAGATGTTGTGTGCGCCCTTGCCCAGTCGAACGAAATCGACGTTCTCCTCGGCCAGTCCTATCAGGCTGTCCGCGGCCGCCCGTCCACGCACCGAGGCCGTGCCAAGAGCGTTCCGGGCCCTCCGGACGACGGGACCCACGAGTGCGACCCTGCGATCGATCTCCGTCTGCCAGGCCGGGAGGATGTTCGCGTAGCGGATCCCGTGACACGCCATGCACGAAGATTCCCCGGCCGTGCGCACATCACCGTGCCCCGGAATCTCCTTCAGCAGCTCGTGGCAGCCGGTGCAGGACACGCGGGCCGTGTACATGGCGCTGGGCGTGTTCTCGATCCCGTGGCCGCCCAGGCCGGCGTAGAGTCGCATCTGCACGTCATGGGCGCCCGTGTGACAGGCGGCGCAGTCCAGCTCCACGACCACCGGTGAGAAATCGGCCAGGGAATGCTCGATGGGAGTATGGCACTGCGTGCACTCGACTTTGCGCCCGCTGATGTGTGTCTGGTGCAGCATCTCGGTGTCGTCGAACTCGCGCAGCCGCTCGGTCTCGGCGTGGCAGTTCAAACACGTGGATCGGTCGGCCGCGCCGTCTCCGTGGATGACGTCGTCGTGGCACGAGGTGCACGAAACGAGATCGCGCACGTACTGCTGGTGGTCAATGACCAGTCCGGACTCCGAGAGCTGGGCCGCGGGCGATGGGTGACACCCGATGCACCCCTCGACGCCATCCGCCGCTTCGTCGTCCTTGAAGTGGCACAGGTAGCACGTCGTCTGGGTGACCGCGATGTGGTCACCCTGGACGATCTGCGAGTGGCAGCTGGTGCACCGCAGCTGCTTGCCTCTCCGCAGCTCGCCGAGATGATTGGCATGGTCGAAAAGCACGCCGTTGAAGTCTACCTCACCTTCCAGCTTGCGCTCCGTATGGCAGCCTGAGCGCAGACAGGCGGCATCCTCGATTTCCGCCCACGGGCGCAATCCGTATGTGCCGGTGACGTACTTCACGACCTGGTTCGCGGCCTGCAGCTTGCCCATCGCCTCGGCCTTGATTCCCGGCGCGTAATGGCACGCTATGCATTTCACATCCTGATGGGATGAGCTCTGCCATGAGTCGTAGTACGGCTCCATCACATGGCAGTTCAGGCAAAAGCTCGGCTGGGCGCTGTACTCGATGAACACGGCGGCGCCGATCGCGACCGCCAGTACGGCCACGATGCCCACCTCGATAGAGATGCGCACGCCCCGTGGGATGCGGCGCACTTTGCTCTCCGATTCCGTCATTCCCGAACCCTATTCCCTCACCGCTCGCAGGCGGAACCAGGCCAACAGACAGGCCGAGAGCGCCAGGAACCAGATGAGGATGAGCATCAGCTTGTGCTCCCACCTGTGCTCTTCCGAGACCTCGTGCTGATCCCTGATGCCACGAGAAATGGTCCGCACCTGTCGGGCCAGGTCCTCCAGCGCGTCGACATCCAGGCTGTGTTGCGCGGGCCCAATCTGACCGAATGCCGTCCGAGCCGATATCAGCCGAAAGCGCGTGTCGAAGACTTCGCGGCCGGCCCTCACCAGCTCATGGACCGCTTCCTCTGCCCACTGGAGGTTGTCCTGGGCCACCGTGACCGCTCGCACTGGACCGCGATCTCGCTCATCGAAGTGCGCTCGGTTCCGTGATTGCTATGACAGCCCAGGCAACCCGGCATGTCGCCGGCCAGGGCGGCGGGACCGTGCGGCCCCGAATAGAAGGCGTCCCGGGCCAGCACGTGACACTGGCCACACACATCTGCCACCCGCGTCCCTTCGGTTGTCAGGGCGGAGTGCGATCCGTGGCACGAGATGCAGGACGGACTGGCCAGATTGCGCCGCTCGAACAATCCCGTGCCGTGCGCGCTCTGCATGTATTCGGAGAACTCGTCCGTGCCCAGGCCGTGCCGATCCATCATGTCGGTGTCTGCGTGACAGGCCGCACACGTCGTGATGATGTTGGTGGGATGCACGTCGCTCCGGACGTCTTCGGGAGGCCGGATGGTGTGCGAGTCGTGGCAGTCCGTGCAGGTCGGAGCGTCGTCGCTGGCCCTCTCGAACAACAGCTGGCCATGCCGACTTGCACGCATTTCCGCCACCTGGTCTGCCGGCAGCCCGTACGCGCGCATCTGGTTCGGATCCGAGTGACACGATGCGCACAATTCGATGATCTCGAGCTTGGTCGGATCTCCCAGGAACGGTCTGCGGTGCGCGGCCTGCGCGGTTTCGATTTCCCCCGGATCGCCACCGTGGCAATCGTGGCACTGGATGCCTCGCTGCTCGTGAATGCCTTCGACGAAGTCTCGCCGTTTCTCGGCGTGGCAGACTATGCAACCGTACTCGGAGTCCGCGAACCGCCGCGCCTGCTGCGGAACCGCCGGCCGGGGCGAACGGACCTCGAGTGTCACGCGGTCGGCTGCACGAGGGCTCGCCTCGCCCATTGAGCCCACCATGGCACCCATGCCGGCCAGCCAGCCGACCAGGATGGAGACCACCGGCCCGCTCATCGCTCAGTCTCCACGCTATCGCCCGCTGCAGCCGGCGTTTCTTCCGCCCTGCCATCCTCCTGGGGGAATTCCGGACCAGCCGGCAATACTCTCTCCTCCAGCGCTCGGATCTCCAGCGTGTCGGGTGGCGGAACCGTATGCAGCTGACGTCCGACGATCAGCGCGACCGCAAATCCGACGAAGTAGATGATCCCGAACGCCAGCGCGACGGGGCGTTTGCGCAGTTGCCGCTCGGGCTTACGGTCAAACAGCGGCAGGAAGGCTATTCCGATGCCGAGCAGCGTGAAGATGACCAGACCCACCGCGCCCGCGTACCGGATCACCGCCAGCGTTACATCCACGACGACCCAGCTCGATACCAGGTCCTCCGGGATCACGTACGGATTCGCCGGATCACCCATTGATCTCGGAAACAGGGCCGCGAGCGAGATCACCACCGCGAACGTGAGGATGCCGGCCATGAACGTGCGAAGCAGGTGGTGGGCGAACGGCATTCCCTTGCCCGGCGTCGGCAGATCCCTTCCCGGTGGCGCGATGCCGTGCTTGCGAATGAGGGAGAAGTGCAGCATCACCAGCCCAAGCGTCACCCACGGAAGGACGATGACGTGGACGGCATAGAAACGGCTCAATGTTGCGCCGGACACGAGCACGTCGCCCATGAGGCTGCCGGCTGCGAAGCCGCCGATGATTGGGACGGACTGCACCGCACCCATCGCCTCCGTCACCGTCCAGTACGACCACTGGTCCCACGGAAGCAGGTACCCGGTCGCCCCGAACAGCACGACGATCAGGAGCAGGAGGTAGCCGACCAGCCAGTTGGTCTCCCGGGGAGGCTTGTAGGCGGCGGCGAAGAAGACACGGGCCATGTGCGCCAGGGCAAAGAAGACGATCAGGCTGGCGGACCAGACGTGGAGGTCGCGAACCAGCCACCCCAGCGGAACTTCCGATACGATGTACCGGGTGCTGGCATAGGCCTCCTCAACGGAGGGCCGGTAGTAGAACGAGAGGAGCACGCCCGTCACGACCAGGATCATGAACAGGAGGTACGTGATCCCGCCCAGCGCATGACGCCAGCCCGCGTGCGGTTGCAGGCGATACGTCATCGCCTTTCGATACGATTCGTTGATCGGAAGGCTGCGGTCTATGCGCCCGTAAAGGAGCCCGAGGAACCTGGGGAACGCCAGCAGGCTGGCATCGATGCTGGCCACGACGTCGGCCCAGAACTTCTCGTACCACCGCGCTCCGCGTTCCCTGTCCTGCCGATTGGCCATTGCCTACTCCGTCACGTAGACGATGCCGCTGCGCTCGAACACGGAGTACGGGCGCAGAGGTGCCCGACTGAGTCCGACGACGACGTTGCCCTGGAGGTCGTACACGACGTGCGTGCAGGGAGACACGACCCGAGATGACTCGCTCTCCCACTGGAGAATGCAGCCATCGAACGGGGAAGTACCCTCCAGGGCGAAGTGACCGCGCCCGCTGTGAATGACCAGGATCGTGCGGTCTCCCCAGGTGACCACGCGGCTGGATCCCAGCGGGAAGTTATCCACGTCGGAGACTCGCACCGCCGGCTGTAGCTCGGGATTGATCAACCGCGAGGTGGGGAGCACGTAGAAGGACAGTGCAAGCAACAGCAGAGTGGCGATTACGACGACCACCCCTGCGAGAAGAAGCTCGCTCAACCGCATGCCGCGGCGCTCGCGCTCAGAGGCCACTTCCTGCTCTTCTGTCCCGGGGGCTTCCACAGGCACTTCCGGCGCCTCTCCGGTACCGACGTTCTCAGTCCCCATGCGGGGGTCTCCCCAATCTTGCCGCTCGCACTCGTACACGAGTGACGCGTTGACACGGCCCGAGGATGGTACGCGCAAGTACTGATGTTGCATTGCGAAAACGCAATGCCGACACTACGGTATGGCGTATCACGGAAAGGGGCAACCGTTCGGTCAACTGGCGACTCGAAGGGCAAGCGGGACTGCGTGATGAACCACTCCATGACACGTTGCACCTGGCGGTATTGTGTGTCCGGAAAGCGCGTCACTCCCGGTCGGCGCGCCCGACCGGTTAGCCACGCTCTCGCCTGCTCCACGGGCCTACTGGTCCTGGCGCTGGGGCCCTGTCTCGCCTGGCCCTCCCCGGTGTTGGGGCAGGATCAACTCTCCGCAGGAACTTGCTCGGCCTGCCACCTCGAGCTCTCGGACCCGCGTCTGTCGGAACCGGCGCTTGCCCACGTGGAGAGCGTCCATGGCTCGGCGGGTTTGCCCTGCGCCGGGTGCCACGGTGGGGACACGGCGGCGGAAGATGAGCGTATCGCTCACATGGGCATGGCTGTTCCCGCGCGCACCCGGACTCCCGAGATCTGCGGCCGCTGCCATTCGAACGCGGAGTTCATGAAGCGGTTCAATGCGGACATCCGCGTGGATCAGGTGGACCGGTACCGGACCTCCGTGCACGGCCATCTTCTTCTGGAGGAGGGCGACGAGAGCGCCGCCACCTGCGTGGATTGCCACGGGTCGCATAAAATCCTGCCGCCAACCGACGAGCAGTCATCCGTGTACCCGCTGAAGATTCCCGAGCTGTGCGGCCGCTGTCACGCGGACCCCGACCACATGGCGCCGTACGGTATTCCGACAAACCAGCTCGAGGAGTACGAAACCAGCGTACACTGGCGCACCGCGTCGGAGGGTGGCGACCTGTCCGCTCCCGTGTGCAACGACTGCCACGGCAACCACGGGGCAGCGCCGCCCGGCTACACCACGGTTGGCAGAGTCTGCGCCGAGTGCCACTTCCAGATCGGGCAGTACTATGCCGTGAGTCCGCACGACACGGCGTTCGCGCGCCTGGGTTTGCCGGCCTGCGCCACCTGCCACGAGAACCACGCCATCATGGAAGGCAGTGACGAGGTGCTCGGGCTGGGGGACGACGCGACGTGCCAGGGAGCCGGCTGCCACTCCACCGACGACCCCGGCGGCCGCGCGGCCGGTGTGATGCACGCCCTGATCGACTCCTTGCGGACCGAGTTCGAGGGCGCCGACTCGCTGCTACTCGCCGCGGAGCATGCCGGTATGCAGGTGAGCCAGGCCCAGTTCGAGCTCAACCGGGCCAGGAACGCGCTTGTGGAGGCGCGCGCGGTCATACACACCGCCGACCTCGATTCCATCGCGAGCAAGATCGCTGATGGGCGCGACGTCGCGGCCACCGGCCGCTCGAGCGGTGAAGCCGCGTTTTCCGAGCTCGATCTCCGGCGTACCGGGCTGGCCATCTCTTCCGCGGTCATCCTCGTATTGATTATCGGACTTGTGTTGAAGATCCGGCAGGTCGACAGGGGGACCGGGTGATCGGCCGGTACGAGCGCACAAAACTCGGAGCGATGGGATGAGCGAAGCGCACGACGATTTCGGAACAACAGGCGGTGGGTCCGGTGGACCGCAGGGCGGGCGTCCGGGTGGCGTGATCGCCAATACGCGCCGGAACTTCCTGAACTGGATTCTCGGTACAGGTGCGGGTGCACTATGTGTTTCGGTTCTGTATCCGGTCGCCAGGTATCTCATTCCGCCCAGGGTTGAGGAAGCGGCGACCGACCAGGTCACGCTTGCGCTCGCTCCCAGGGACATCGCGCCGAACACCGGCGAGATCTTCAAGTTCGGGAGCCGTCCCGGAATCATCGTCCGCACGCCATCCGGAGAGCTAAAGGCGTTCGACGGCATGTGTACCCACCTGGACTGCATTGTCCAGTACCGCGACGACATCAGTCACATCTGGTGTGCCTGCCACAACGGCCACTACGACCTGACCGGTCGGAACATCCAGGGTCCGCCACCACGGCCGCTAGAGGAATACCAGGTGTTTGTCCAGGGCGATCGCATCGTGGTGAGCAAGAATGCCTGACGGAGCCGGTATGGAGCCGGAAAAGGACCATCGCGTCGGTGTGATGGGGTGGCTGACGGAGCGGCTCGGTCTGGACGCTCTGTCGAGGCTGGCCCAGAAGAAGGAAGTGCCCACGCACCGCCACACGATATGGTACTACCTGGGCGGGATGACCTTCTTTCTCTTCGTGATCCAGGTTCTCACCGGCATCCTGCTGATCTTCTACTATCGGCCCAGCGCCTCCGAGGCGTACGAGTCGATCCAGTTCATCATGACGGAGGTGCAATTCGGCTGGCTCATCCGCTCTCTGCACGCGTGGTCGGCCAACCTCATGGTGCTGGCGCTGGTCGTCCACCTGTTCAGCGTTCTGTTCCTCCGTGCCTACCGCCGTCCCCGCGAGGTCACCTGGCTGACTGGCATGGCGCTCCTGGTCATCACGCTGGCGTTCGGCTTCACCGGATACCTGTTGCCGTGGAACGAGCTGGCCTATTTCGCAACGCGAGTCGGAACGCAGATTCTGGGCGCCGTTCCGGTAGTCGGCTCGTTCCTGCTCAAGGTGGGACGGGGCGGCGAGGATGTGAGCGGAGCTACCCTGACCCGGTTCTACGGCATTCACGTGGCGGTGCTGCCGCTCCTGGTCGCGTTTATCCTGCTGACGCACGTGTACCTGGTCCAGAAGCACGGGATGAGCATCCCGGCAGGGATCGAGAAGTCGGGGAGAGTCAGGAAGCCGATGCCGTTCGTTCCCAACTTCCTGCTCCGCGACCTGGTCGGCTGGCTGGCGGCGCTGGCCATCGTCGCGGCGCTAGCGGCGTATTTTCCAGCCGAGCTGGGAGAGAAGGCGGATCCGTTTGCCCCGGCGCCGGCCGGCATCAAGCCCGAATGGTACTTCATGTTCATGTTCCAGACCCTGAAGTACCTTCCCCCGCACATTCTGGGCTTTGAAGGCGAGGTGGTCGGTGTCATGGGATTCGCGTTGGCCGGACTGTTCCTGCTGCTGATCCCGTTCTTCGACCGCCGGAGGGGGACCGGACAATCGAACCCGATGATCACCTGGATCACGATCGGGATCATCGTCTACATTCTCGTGTTGACGTACCTGGGCTACGCGGAGCCGGTGGGATGAAGATGACGACGAACTGGTACTCGATCCCCGCGCCGGTCCGGCTTGCGCCGCTCATCGTGATTCTGGCCTGCGCATTCGGTGCCGCATCCGGTGCCGCCATCGTACGGGCCGGGACAGGGGTCGGAGCGGGTGCGAGGCACGCCGCGCTGGCGCGGGCGGATACGCTGCCGCTGGCGTTTCGCCATGAGAGTCACGGCGAGCTGGAGTGCGAGACCTGCCATCGGACGGGCAGGGCGACGGCGCGCGGCCTGATGCCGTGTGCCGGCTGCCACCACGAAGAGGTCACCTTCAGCGAGTGCGCCAGGTGCCACAACCCCGGCGAGTTCGAGCCCGGCGCGGTGGTGGTCGAGCAGAGCTTTCAGCTGACGGTGGCGGACCAGAAGACGGCAAACCTGACTTTCGAGCACCGGCCGCATCTTCCGTTGGGCTGCGCCGAGTGCCATGGCACCGGTGGCGGCGTCAGGGTTGATCGAGAGTGTAGCACGTGTCACGAGAACCACCATCGTCCGGAAGCGAATTGCCGCGCCTGCCACGTGTTGCCGCAGGGAGATGCGCACAGGCCGGCCGTCCACACTACTACGTGTACGACCACCGGCTGCCATGGGGTAGCGGCGGTCGTTTACCGCGGCGAGCTTGACAACCGATACCTGTGCCTGGTGTGTCATGAGGACCGGCGCCGGCATGAGCCTTTCGGAGTGTGTGCCAACTGTCATATGGTTGACGGGAAGTAGTCCGTCGAACCTAGGGCCCGGGCGGGCCCGATGATTGGATGGAGTCCACGCGTGAACAGAGCGCTCGGACGTATACGACTGCTGTGCGGGCTGGTGACGGTCGCGATTGTGGGCTTGACGCCCTCTGCCCTGACCGCTCAGGGATACCGGGGAGAGTTGCGGGCGGGAGGCTCCTACCTGGAGCTGCAGACCCTGGGCCGGGACAGTCTTCCCGAGAGCCAGGTCGCGGGCGAGGGTACTCGCCGCCGGCTACCGGATGGAACCGTGGTCAGCTGCACACCCGGCGACTACTGCCGCTGGTATCGCAGCGACAACGTCGAATCCATCTTCGTTTCCAATCAGGATCTGGTGCTCACCGGGTGGGGTGGGATGACCGGCCTGTCCGGCCACCTGCACCTCATCGGCCGCTACGGAACGGATGATTTCTGGCCGCTGTCCGGACAGAAGTTCGCCGTTTCCGCCGCCTATCTCAGCCTCGACCGGCGGGCCTACCGGGTTCGCGCCGGACGGCTGTTCCGGTCTGATGGCCTGGGGTACTACAACTTCGACGGCGCTTCGGCCATGTGGCGCGGGCTGCGTTCCTTGTGGATCGAGGCGTATGGCGGCCGCAGCCTGCTCCTGGGCGCCAACCAGCCAGTCAACGGATCCCTGCTGGAAGGCGTGGAGAGCTTCGCGCCGGATGCGCCGGGCATAGTATTCGGCGCCGAACTGGGCGTTCGCGCCGGTCACATCTTCTCCGGAAGCGTGATGTACCAGCGTGTGATTCGCGACGATTGGGCCGCCCTGTATTCGGAGCGGGCCACGCTGGACGCGCGCGCCCTGCTCGGCCCGACCAGTCTTGACCTGGCAGTCGAGTACGATTTTGCCTATGCCGAGTTCAACGAGGCCCGGCTTCGCGTGAGCACTCCGTTGCCGGCAAACTTCGAGATCATGGCCGAGGCCCGCCACTACACGCCGTTCTTCCAGTTGTGGACCATCTGGTCGGCGTTCAGCCCGGTCGGGTTCAACGAGGCCCGCGGCTCTCTGGCCTGGAGCGAGCCGCGCAGCGGCCTGAGACTGGAGCTGGGGGGTGGATACCGGAGCTACGAGGACACCAGCTCCGGAGTGACGTTCGCGCCACTGCGCACGGACGGCTGGAGACTGTTCGGATCGGCGGGCTGGACTGGCGGCTCCTGGTTCGCCAATGGCAGCTACAGGGCGGACGCCGGATTCGGCGCGTCGCGGTTTGGAGGAGACGCGGTGTTTGGGAGGAGATTCTCGCGCGATGCTTACGTCGCGCTCCGCGGCCAGGCGACGCAGACGTTCGGCGAGTTCCGGCTGAACGAGCAGGTCGTCGCGGGTGGCGGAATAGATGGGTCGTACCGAATTGGTGATTTCTCGCTTTCCGGCGGGGCCGGAATCTACAACGTCAACAATCGCGAACGGCCGAGCGAAGGGAACTGGACACAGCCCAGGCTGCATCTCAGCCTGGCGTACCGGTTCGGGATGGAACCGAGGGCCAGGAGCATGCCAGCAAGCTCGGGAGGTGACCAGTGAAGAAGCCGGTTCTGATTCTGGCCGCCCTGGGATTCGCGTTGGGCGGCGGGCTCGTATTCGCCCTGTCCGAGGCGGAGCGGTTCCCGCACGAAACGCACTTCGGGTTGTTCCCCACGTGCCTGGGCTGCCACGAGGGCATTCCGACCGGAGACGAAGCCGCGTACTACTCGGTCGAGCTCTCTGACTGCCAGCGCTGCCATGACGGAGACAGAGCCGGACGCATCGAGTGGGAAGGTCCGACCCGCACGGCCAGCAACCTGGACTTCACGCACACCATCCACGATGAGGATATGGCGTGCGGCGAATGCCACCAGCTTCCCGGGACGACAGAAATGATGGAGGTCGGCCGCGCCGCTCCAGGCACATGCCTGGATTGCCACGGCGACCTGCCCGAGGATCACCTGGATCCGAGCATCGTCTACTGCGACGAGTGCCACAAGCCGCTCACCGAGGCCACGGAACTGCCGGCCGGCCGGATCGCCATGTTCCCCGCCCCGGCCAGTCACGAGGAAGAGGGGTTCCTGTCGGAACACGGGGCACAGGCATCGCGCGGCGGGGCGATCGATGACGTGTGCGCGGTCTGCCACGCGCAGGAGAGCTGCACCCGCTGTCACCTGAACGCGGACCGCGTCGAGACAATTCAGGCCCTGGCTCCCGATCCCCGCGTCGCGTCTCTCGTCGCAGGCAAGATTGGCGAATGGCCGCTGCCGGCCAGCCACGAGGCCTCCGATTGGGGAATGGGCCACGCTGCGGGTGCGCTGGACGACATTGAATCGTGCGCGAACTGCCACGCAGCACCGAGCTGCGAAGGCTGCCATGGTTCCGTCACCAATCTGGTGGCGGGCGATCTGCCCTGGCCGGCTCCCGGCGGACCGATGGGCGCCGCGATCGTGCCAACGACGATACCGGGTCACACGAGTAACTTCGCCACGGAGCACGGCGCCGCGGCCGGCGCCGACATTCCAAGCTGCAGCTCGTGCCACGCCGACAACGAATGCGCGGATTGCCATGCGGCCCGCACCCCGGAGAGCCAGGACCCGACCTGGGTGTGGGCGGGCGTGTTCGAGGCCGATACGCCGGATAACGGCGCCGACGCGCTTAACAAAGTGGCCAGCGCCGCCCACGACGATCCCGACGAGCCGCGGCCCGGATATCATCCGGTCAACTTCGTTCTGCGGCATGGCGCCGAGGCGTTCGCGGCGCAGACCGTGTGCACCGACTGCCACACGACGGAGATCTTCTGCCGGGAGTGTCACGCGCAGTCAGGGGCCGGAGTGAGCGGCTTCGCAAAAGGCAACGCGTTCCACGATGCTCAGCCCGACTGGCTGCTCGCACACGGGCAGGCGGCTCGCCTGGGCATGGAGGAGTGCGCCAGCTGTCACGAGCAGAACTCCTGTTTGCGCTGCCACAGCGCCAAGTCCGGTTGGCGCATCAACCCGCACGGCCCGGGCTTCGATCCGGGACGCGTGGCAGACCGCAGCCAGATGTCCTGCGCCATTTGCCATTATCGAGACCAGATCAACGATCCGTAGGGGTAACTATATGAAATCGAAGGTGCTGTTCGTCGCCGCGATCGCGGCCGCGGGGACGCTTGGCTGTGGCTCGGAAGGGGCGCAGGAGCAGGCGGCCGACCGAGTGCCGCTCAGCCAGGAGGGCTCGCGCGACCTCCTCCCAGAGGTGGCCGCGCTTCTGGATGCCGGGAACGCACACTATCGAGCCAACGAGTACCAGCTGGCCCTGGACAGCTACCAGAAGGCGGTAGAACTGGCGCCTGACGAAGCATCGGTCTGGATGGGAGTACGAATGGCGGCGCTGGCGCTGGAGGATTCAGCCGTTGCCGACGCGGCGCTGGCCAGGATCCAGGAGCTGGTGCCGTCCTCCGAGATGGTTCACCCTCCGCAAAACAGCATGCCGCAGGACAGCATCCACGGAGCCGTGGAACGAGAGACGTCTTCCGGGTAGCAGGATCGACGACTCCACACGGGAATCAGACAGTAACCAGAATCACAAGGATGGAAGACGTACGATGATGAACGACTCAACGTTCACCGCGCGGCTGCCGTACGGCCTCGCAAGACGGCTGCACATCGCGGCGCTCCTGCTGGCGACTGGTTCCGTGCCGATCTCCGGTCAGGTTGCCGAGCAGGCCAGAGAGACTGAGGAGGCTTCCGCGCAGACCGCAGATGCCTGTCCGGTACCCGCGCCGCTGATCGGGGACCTGTCCGAGCCCCTGGCCACCGTTCGCTACCTGTCGGACGATTCTCTGAATGGCCGACTGGCGGGAAGCCCGGGCGAGCTGTGCGCCGGAGAGTACCTGGCCGCCAGATTCCACGACCTGGGTCTGGAGCCCGCCGGTGTGGGGGGCACGTACTTCCAGGACGTGCCGCTGGCCAGCGTGACGAATCCGCACGCGCCTGCCGGAACCGGGCGCAACGTGGTGGCCCGGCTGAATGGAGCGGATCCAGGGCTGGAAGGTGAGATCCTCATCATCGGGGCTCACTACGATCACCTGGGCATGGGCGGCTTCGGATCCATGGAAGAAGGAGTGCGGGCCATTCACAACGGGGCGGACGACAACGCCTCCGGTGTGGCGGCGCTGCTGGAGGTGGCCCGCCGGCTCTCCGAAGGTCCCAGGCCTGCCCGCTCGATCGTGTTCATCGCATTCACGGGTGAGGAGTCGGGTCTCCTGGGCTCGAACCACTGGGCGAAGGAGCCGACCGTCTCGACAGAGAACGCGACGGCCATGCTCAACATGGACATGGTCGGACGTCTCGAGTCCAACCCGCTCATCGTGTACGGCATGGGGACGGCCGAGGAGTGGGAGACCATCGTGGAGGCCGCCAATGAGTCTGTGGGGCTCGAGCTGGCGTTCGAGTCGGCCGGCTACGGGCCCAGCGACCACACCTCCTTCTATTCGCGCGACATCCCCGTCTTGCACTTCTTCACCAACGTGCACGGCGATTACCACAAGCCTTCGGACGACTGGGAGAAGATCGACGGGGAAGGGCTTTCGCGGGTGGCGGACCTGGTGTCGCGGATCGCAGCCGACGTAGCCGATCGGTCGGCGCAGGTGGCCCTGATCCGGGGCGCCGGTGCACCTGAGCAGCGCGCGGAGGGCTACGGCGCATGGCTGGGCACCGTGCCGGACTTCACGCCGGTCGAGAGAGGCGTCCTGATCAGCGGCGTGGGAGCCGATTCACCGGCCGAGAAAGCCGGCCTGCTGGGTGGTGACATCATCGTCGGACTCGGCGAGTTCGAGGTGGAAGACCTGTACGGCATGACGGATGCCCTGCGCGCCCTCAAGCCGGGCGACGAAGTGGAAGTCCGGGTGCTGCGGGATGATCAGGAAATGGCCTTCAAGGTCGTCCTCGGAAACCGCGCGGACCGCGGCTCGTGAGCGGCAAAGGGGCACGGCGGACGGCCAGGTCCGCCGGGACGATGCGGTGTCCCGGCTGCGGCGCGCAGAGCACGGGGAGATTCTGCTCGCAGTGCGGCACCCCGCTCACCACTTCGCCGGGCTCCTGTCCGCATTGCGGTGCAGGGCTGACGAAGGGCGCCGCGTTCTGTGGCAACTGCGGCAAGCCGGTCGCGGAGCGAGCCTCCAAGCCAAAGAGCGCCCATCTGCCGTGGGTGCTGTCGGCCCTGGCGCTGTTTGCCTTCTCGGTGGCGATTGCCATGTTCGTGCAGCGGCAGAGCGCCCCCAGGTTTGGGGACGACCCGATGACCGGTGGTATCGACCTGGGTACCTCGGCCGGTGCGACAAGCGGTGCTCCGGCAACCGGGGGTTCGGCCATGCTGTCTGCCGCGGAGTTGGCCGCCATGCCGCCCCGCGAAGCGGCCGACCGTTTGTTCGACCGCGCCATGCGCGAGCAGGAGGGTGGCGGCGAACAGGCGGCTTTCTTCGCAACGATGTCCCTGAACGCATACGGTGGCTTGCCGCCCGACCAGCTCGACTCGGATGCCCGGTTCCACATGGGACTCCTGCATGTGATCAGCGGCAACGTGCAGGCGGCGCAGGAGGTGGCGAGCGCCCTTCTCGAATCGAACCCGCGGCAGCTCTACGGACTGCTGATCCAGCTGCGGGTAGCCGAAGCGGGGGGAGACGCCGACGCGGTGGCCGAAGCGAGAAACCGGATGCAGGAGGCCGTAGCGGCCGGAGAGACGACCGATCTTCCCGAGTACGAGCCGCACCGGACTTTCCTGGACCAGGTGATCGCGGGCGACGGGGTTGGCGGCTAAAACAGTAGACTGACGGGAGGCTCCATGAGCCACGATGAGAAATCAGTGACAGCCACGCACCACGAAGCAGACAGGTTCCACTGGTGGTGGGTCGCGGGTGGGGTACTGATCGGAGCGGGACTGATCACGGGCTTCCTGTACCTCGTCGATGCGGGGTTGGAGCAACCGGTCACGGACATGTTCGTAACCGGCCTCTCGGTGGTACTGCTGGGCATCCTGGTCGGGTACCATTCGGCCGGCGAGACCATCCGCGAAACCGCTGTGTCCGGCGTAGTCCTGATGATTCTAACAGCCAGCGTGGCGGGACTGTTCGGCATGCGTATCCCTGTCTTTGCCTGGCTCATCGGACCCTTCCTCGCGGCCCTGCTCGCGATGATGGGGGGATTCGTGGGTGAGATGTTGCAGGGAACCCTCGAAGAGGCCCACGATGACAGAGCGGTCGACTGGCCGTGGGTCTTCGTCAGCGTCGTGATCGGAATCACCCTCAGCTCCTACACCGTGCTCGTAGGGCGAGCGCTCCTCGAGCTTACCGTTGGCCAGAGTCTCGCCGCGTTCGTGGCGAGCTTCTTGGTCATGGGTTGGATTGTCGGCTACTTCTCTCCGGGCAAGACTATGGTGGAGCCAGCCATCGCAGCCGCTCTCATGCTGGTTCTGGATTCATCGTTCGTGATCATGTGGTTCGACGGCACACCGGATCTTTCCGCGGTGCTTCTCGGGTTTGGCGGAGCGATGGTTTTCGCACTGATCGGCGGCTGGTTGGGGGAACGGACGCAGACTGCGATGCAGTCCAGGCGATCTAAGCCAGCCTAGGTCAATTCGGACTCTTCGAACGTACATCGGCGGGGTGTGTGAGAAAGCCCCCGACGGAATCGGGGGCTTTCTCTTTCCCTCTCCATAACCCCGGCGGTTACGGGGCTACCGGTCACTCAGCCGCCCGCCTTCTCCGGATTGGGGTGGGCAATTTTGGCCGCATACTCCTCGAAGTCGAAGCCTTCGAAGCTTGGATTGCCCTCCGCCTTGTGGCACTTCGTGCAGGTTGCTCGCTCCCGGTACGCGCTTCCCGGACCATGGCAACTCTCGCAGGAGACGCCCTCTTCGAGCGTGATCCGTTGGTTATCCAGGTCCTCCATCACGGCAAACGCGGTCGCGTGGCAGCTGAGGCACTGGGCCTCCTCCTGCGGGTTGCCCAGCCCCAGCTCCGCGGCTACCGCCGCCGCCTTCTCGCCGGCGAGGGTTTCGAACGTCTTGGAGTGGGGACCCTCTTGCCACTTGGTGGCCTGGGCGCCCGTCTCTTCCTTGTTGTGGCACCGACGACAGCCCCGCTCTCCCACGTACGTAAACTCCGCCTCCTGGGCGCTCGCGGATCCGGGGCTGGTAAGGACGAACGCGCCCAGCATGACGGGAACGAGTATGTTTCTGACTCTCACTTCTGACCTCCCGTTTGAAGCCCGTTCATCAGTTCCGATCGGGCAAGACTATTACCCACGACCAAACCGGCTGACCTGCAATCTCTGATACTGAATGGCGGCTGGATCGTCAACCCGGGGCGACCTCGCGCCCGGTCGCACGACCCGGAGCAGGGTACCCCGACCCACGCCTGGGACATTTTGTCCATGCGGGTACGGGCCGGTGTTCTGCACTCGCCGGAGCCCGGCGGCGCAGCGGTCGGGCAGGATGTCCGTAACATGCTGCTATATATGTATCTGGCTGCTCAATGTTCCCATGTTCCGGCATCTCGTGCGGTGCGCGGCCACGCCTGGGAATCCGCCCGCGCGTGGCGTGCCGATTGCAGTGCGCGCGTGCACCTGAAGCGTCCGGTCCGCTCCGGCGGGACCGGGTGACCGCCAACCGGCGTGAGCCGAGGAGTGCCAGTTCCATGGAATCGCAGCCGGGCCTGCCCGAGGATGTCGTCCGCCTGGACACGGATCTACCGGTATGGGGCAGAGTGTTCACGGTAGCACCGCTCGTGGTGGTCGGGACACGCGAGGGCGATCGGTACGATCTGGCACCCAAACACATGGCGTTTCCACTGGGCTGGGAAAACTACTTCGGATTCGTCTGCTCGCCACGCCACGCCACCTACCACAACGCCAGGCGGGCGCGCGGCTTCACCGTGAGTTATCCGCGACCGGACCAACTGGTCCTGACCAGCCTGGCGGCTGCTCCAAGGCATGGCTGGGAGGGCGAAAAGCCTATTCTGGCCTCGTTGCCGACTTTTCAGGCCGAACGTGTGGACGGCCCGTTTCTGAAGGATGCGTACTTCTACCTGGAATGCGAGCTCCACCGGATCGTAGACGGCTTTGGCCTCAACAGTCTGATCGTCGGCAGCGTGGTAGGGGCCTGTGCGCACCGCGACGCCCTGCGCCTCTCCGAAGAGGATGATGAGGAGCTGCTGCGCCGACGGCCGCTGCTGGCCTATGTGGACCCCGGTCGATATGCGGAGATAAACACCACGCACGCGTTCCCTCTTCCCGAGGGATTCAAGAAGTAGGGCCGATCATGTCCGACGTGGACGGGCAGGCTCGGTACGAAGTGGGCGGCGCGGAACGGGTCGCGGAACGACTGCTGGCCCACCTGCGCTCGCAGGCGGACGAGATGACGGCCTACCTGGGGGAACTGGTGCTGGCCGAATCTCCCTCCACCATCCCGGAGAGCCAGCAGCAGGTATTGGACCTGCTTGCTCCGACACTACAGGCTGCGGGTCTGGCCACACGGACCATCCCGGGCCGGGAAACCGGTGGGCACCTGTTCGCCCGGCCAGCCTCCGGCGCCCGCGGCCGGCCCCTACAGTTGATCCTGGGGCACTGCGATACCGTGTGGCCCATCGCTACGCTGACCGACATGCCGCTCCGTGTGGATGCCGAAGTACTCCACGGCCCGGGCAGTTTCGACATGAAGGGCGGACTGGTGCTGGGGATTTTCGCGGCCGCTGCACTACGCACGCTCGGGCTCGAGCTCGAGGTTGCGCCCGTCTTCCTGTTCACCACCGATGAGGAGATCGGCTCGTTCGAATCCGCCCGGCACATCGAGCGGCTGGCCAGACGCGCCTGCCGGGCGTTCGTGCTGGAGCCTGCCCTGGATCCGGACGGGAAGCTCAAGACGGCCAGGAAAGGAGTGGGCCGGTTCGATGTGCGGGTGATCGGCAAGAGCGCCCACGGGGGGCTGGAGCCGGAAGCAGGGGCGAGCGCGATCGTGGAACTGGCGCACACCATCCACGAACTCCACGCGCTCAGTGACCCGGATCGCGGGATCACGGTCAACGTGGGGACCATCGAGGGGGGGATTCGCCCTAACGTCGTCGCCCCGGAGAGCAAGGCGGTCGTCGACGTGAGGGTCGTGAACCAGGAGGACGCCAGGGCGATGGAGGCGGCGATCCTGGGGCTACAGGCCACGACCCCGGGCACACGGCTGGAGATAACGGGCCGCATCGGGCGTCCCCCGATGGAGCGCACGCCGCGCAACCAGGCGCTGTGGGACGCTGCCCGCCGTCTGGGCCTATCCCTCGGACTGCAGCTCGAGGAGGGTCTCTCGGGCGGCGCGTCGGACGGCAACATCACCAGCCTGTACACCGCCACGCTGGACGGGTTGGGGGCCGTCGGCGATGGCGCCCACGCACGCCACGAATTTGTCTACACGGAGAGCCTGCCGGAGCGTGCGGCGTTACTGGCCATGCTGATGCTGCTGCCGGCCCACCCGGACGGGGCGGGGAAGAGATGAATCGGGGCCGGTTTCTGTTCGCCTCGGTCACGCGTATCTCCCGGCTTGCGGAGCTGGAGCCGACCGTGGAGCCACTGCCGCGCGACGAGTGGGAGCTGGGAGACTATGTGGTCGGAGAGGTAGTCCGCGTGTCCCGCACCCAGCAGGTGGAGCTGGCCACCGGCCGCATGATCGAGATCGCGGAAGGCGACCTGATAGTCGGAGTGCTCGGCAAACGGCACGCCACTCTCGAGCTGGTCGGAAACTGGGAGCAGGTCGGACCGAGCGGTCGCATCGACCTCCTGACGGGCGCCGGCCTGTTCGGCCACTGCACCTCCAAGTCGACCCTGTTGCTGAAGCCGCCGCACCTGCGCTACGTGGGCCACATGCGGCTGGACGGCGAAAAGTCGCGGATGACTGACTGGGTGCGCCCGGTTCCGGAGCGGGCCTTTCACACCCCGGTCGTACTGCTGTTCGGAACATCCATGTCGGCCGGCAAGACGGCCGCTGCACGCATCATCATCCGCCAACTGAAGAAGGCCGGTTTGCGGATTATCGGGGCCAAACTCACCGGCGCCGCCCGCTACCGGGACGTTCTAACCATGAGGGACGCCGGTGCCGACCACATCTTCGACTTCACAGATGTAGGGCTCCCGTCCACGATGGGACCGGCAGACCAGTACCGCGCCGCTCTGAGACAGCTCCTGGCGCGGATGGCGAGTGCGGAAGCGGACGTGGCAGTGATCGAGCTGGGTGCGTCACCCATGGAGCCGTACAACGGCCAGGTCGCCATCGATGAGCTGGGCGACAACATCCGGCTCAAGGTGCTCTGTGCGGTCGATCCGTACGGCGTGGTGGGCGTCATGACGGCGTTCGGAATGCGACCCGATCTGGTAACCGGGATCGCTTCCAACACCGAGGCGGGAGTGGAACTGGTGGAGAAAATCGCCGGCGTTCCGGCCATCAACGTGATGCGCCGGCAAGCGATTCCCGAGCTGCGGGTGATCCTGAGGGAGAAGCTGGAGCTGGAGGGGAGCAAGTCGTAGTAGCGAAGCGCGGTTAGCAGGTGTTGCCAGATGCGGGGATGGCTGACATGATCCCCCAACCATATTGGGCCTTGTACCCGATCAAAGGGAGGATGGGCTATGGACCTGGGAGTCTTCATGGAGCGGGTCGTCCGCCGGAGCCCGAACGAGCCGGAGTTCCATCAGGCCGTTCATGAGGTCGCGGAGAAACTCGTTCCGTTCATCAATGCGAATCCGATTTACGAAGAAGCGAACATACTGGAGCGGATGACCGAGCCGGATCGCGTGATCATCTTCCGCGTCTGCTGGGTCGATGACGAAGGGAAACCAATGGTACACCGGGGCTACCGGGTGCAGTTCAACAACTGCATCGGCCCGTACAAGGGTGGGCTGCGGTTCGATCCTTCCGTCAATCTGGGAATCCTGAAGTTCCTTGGGTTCGAGCAGGTGCTCAAGAACGCCCTGACGACGCTGCCGATGGGTGGCGGCAAGGGTGGTTCCGACTTCAGTACAAAGGGAAAGAGCGACGGCGAAGTCATGCGATTCTGCCAGTCGTTCATGTCCGAGCTGTTTCGTCACATGGGTCCGGACACGGACGTCCCCGCCGGCGACATCGGCGTCGGGGGCCGCGAGATAGGCTACCTGTACGGGCAGTACAAGCGGCTGCGCAACGAGTGGGCGGGCGCGATGACGGGCAAGGGATCCTCCTACGGTGGTAGCCTGATCCGGACCGAAGCCACGGGGTACGGAGAGGTGTACTTCGCTCGCTACATGGCGAAGACGCGAGATGAGGAGCTGGACGGGAAGATCTGCACGGTGTCCGGATCCGGAAATGTGGCCCAGTACGCTTCCGAGAAGCTGATGGAGATGGGCGCCAAGGTCGTGACGCTGTCGGACCGCGGTGGCTTTGCCCACATGCCGGACGGACTGACCCGGGAACAGCTGGACTACGTGCTGGATCTCAAGAACGTGCGCCGCGGACGTCTGGCGGAGTTCGCCAAGGAGTACGGACTGGAATGGCACGAGGACAAGCGCCCGTGGGTGGTTCCCTGCGACGCGGCGTTCCCGAGCGCGACGCAGAACGAGCTGGATGCGGATGACGCGAAGACGCTGCTGGACAACGGCTGCTACATCGTGTCCGAGGGCGCGAACATGCCTTCCACGCCCGATGCCGCCCAGCTGTTCCAGGACGCAAAGATCCTGTATGGGCCGGGCAAGGCGGCCAACGCGGGTGGCGTTGCCATCTCGGGCCTTGAGATGACACAGAACGCCATTCGGCTTTCGTGGAGTCGCGAGGAGGTAGATCGTCGGCTGCGCGACATCATGCGGAAGATCCACGAGACCTGTGTGCAGTACGGAACCGGCAAGGACGGGATCACGAACTACGTGACTGGTGCCAACGTCGGTGGATTCGTGAAGGTGGCCGACGCCATGCTTTCCTACGGAGTGATGTAGACCCGCTTCGCGATTCCGACAGAGAAGTGCCAGCGGGCTCGTCGCCGACCGGGCGGCGGGCCCGCACTTCTATGTGTGGCCGGCGCGGGTCAACCCGCCGGGCCGCCCGCGATGGTCAGGATGGAGGCAGAAATGACGGTGCCCAGCGATTGCGTGGAGTTCCTCCAGCGTCTGATCCGGACCGAGAGCATGCCGGGCGAAGAAGGCTCCATCGCCACGCTGGTGGCCGGAGAGATGGAGAAGCTCGGCTACGACGAGGTGAGGATCGACACAGCCGGCAACGTGATCGGCCTCGTGCGGGGCGGCGGAGAGGCGCCGAGCGTGATGTTCAACACGCACCTGGATCACGTGGACGTAGGGGATCCGGCTCTGTGGCCGTATCCGCCGTTCGGCGCCGAGATCGCGGACGGACGGGTGTGGGGGAGGGGCGCAGTCGACATCAAAGGGCCGCTTGCGGCACAGGTGTACGGTGTGGCCCGTTTGCTTGAGGGCGGGCCGCCTCCTGGAGATGTGTACGTCACGGGCGTCGTACAGGAGGAGGTAGGAGGTCTCGGCGCTCGCTACCTGGCCCAACGGCTGCGCACGGATCTGGTCCTGATTGGAGAGCCCAGCAGCAACCAGCTGCGCCGCGGCCACCGGGGCCGCGTCGAGCTGATCGTGCACGTGACGGGCCGCAGTGCGCACGCCAGCGTGCCACACCGCGGCGCCAATCCGCTGACTACCGTTGGCCGGTTTCTGGCCGGTCTGCCTGACCTGGCGCAACCTGATGATCCCGACCTTGGGCCTGCGACCATCGTACCCACGCTCATCCGGTCCGATCAGCGCAGCGCGAACGTGATTCCGGCCGAGGTCTGGCTGACGCTGGACTGTCGCACGGTGACGGGTCAATCGGCGGAGGATGTGCGTGATCTCTTGCGTCCGCTGGTGGAGAGCTCGGTCGTTGCAGGGGTTGCGGCCAGCACGCAGATCCCCCTGTTCCCGCGCCGCAGCTACACCGGCCATTCCAGGGATCTACCGGCCGACAACCCGGCACATTCGCTGCCTGCCGACCACGCCGCGATCCGCAGCGCCGGGGATGCGATCGAGGGGGCCCTGGGCACTCGCCCCACCGTGGACATCTGGCACTTTGCTACGGACGGCGGCCACTTCGCGGAGGCCGGGATGACCGTGGTCGGGTTCGGGCCGGGCGAGGAAACGCTGGCCCACACGATCCGCGAGTCGATTGCGCTCGAGGAGCTGGAGGCGGCCGTGGTGGCCAATGAGGCGCTGGCTCGCGACTGGCCGACCGGCTATGCGGATGCCGGGGGAGATGCGGGCTAGCGAAGCCCGACGTCAGTCCACGGTGAACAGCGCGACGTGCGCCTCGTCCATCGGGCGGGTGGCCAGCGATACCACCACGAGGGTGAGCACGTTTGCCGCGACCCCCCAGATCCCGGGGTGGATATCCTGCCACTGCAGTCCCGGGTTCAGGTTCCACACCACCGTCACGAGACCGCCGGCGAGCAGGCCCGCGAGCGCCCCGGCCGGTGTCGCCCGGGGCCAGAAGAAGGTGGCCAGGCAGAGCGGCATCAACTGCGCGATGAAACCGTAGGACAGCAGCAGCAGCCGGACCAGCGACACCTCCGACGCGACGGCGAAGTAGTAGGCCAGGGCTCCGATGATCACCACCAGAATCTGGATCAGACGCCTCTCCGTCTCATCGGGGAGATCGGGTTTGAACAGGGCCCGGTAGAAGTCCTTGATGGCCACCGACCCGCCGGCATGGAGCAGGGCGTCCCCCGTGGACATGGAGGCCGCGAGCGCCCCGGCACAGAACAGCCCGACCACCACGGCCGGCAGCTCGATGGACGTGATCACGGTCGGGAGAATGGCGTCCACGGGCTGGACGCCCGGGAAGGCGATCACGCCGGAGAAGCCGATGAACAGAATGGGGACCAGGAAGATCATGAACGTCGGGTAGAAGACCACGGTCTTCTTGATGGTCCGCACGTCCCTGGCCGTGAAGATCTTCATGAAGTAGTGCGGCCACAGGCTGAACCCGAGCACCGAGATCGCGACCGAGCTGGAGTAGCCGCCCCAGCTCCACGGCTGGCCGTCGCCACGCAGCCCCGGGGCGCGGAGCAGCTCCGGAGCCACGTCGGCAATCTGCTCGAACATGGGTCCGACGCCTCCGTACAGCCGCATCGGCAGGTAGAGTCCCAGCCCCCACGCCAGCGCCATCATGAAGATGCCCTGGAACGTGTTGGTCCAGCCGACCCCCATGACGCCACTTCGGAAGACGTAGACCAGCACCACCCCGTAGGCGATCGCTGCGCCCGCCCAGACCGGCATTCGACCTTCCGTGACCACGTTGAAGACGTAGCCGGCTCCTTCCATCTGCAACGTCAGGTAGGGCAGGAAGGCGGCCAGAGACACCACGGCAAGCACGGCGGACAGCGGGCGGCTGTGGAAGCGGTGCGCAAACAGCTCGGCCTGCGTCACGTAACCGAACCGGCGTCCCAGGCGCGCGACGCGCGGGGCGAAGAAGTACCAGGGCACCAGGCCCACCGTGCCGTACGCCAGGATGTAGAAGGCGGCAGCTCCCCGAGAGTATGCCCACCCCGGACCGCCCAGGAAGGCGAAGGCGCTGAATATCGACGCTCCCATGATGAAGTACAGGATGAAGAAGCCGAGCTTTCGGTCGCCCGCCACGTAGCCTTCGGTACTGGCCGATACGGACCGACCGGAATAGAGGCCGACGCCGAGCGAGACGGCCAGATAGCCCAGCGTGATGGCCAGTACGATTAGCCAGTCCGCCATCTAGGGCTCTACCTCGTCGGATTCCTCACGGCCGCGCTCTTCCCACAGATACAGCGTCAGCACGGTGAAGAAGGACAGCCCAACCAGCGCCACCACGTAGAACAGCGAGAGCGGGATGCCCAGGAACATCGGCCGGATTCCGGCAAAGATGGGGTACACCGGCCACACCAGGGCAAGGAAGATCGCGACGAAAACGGCCGTGGCCGTCCGGTACACCCGGCTCTGTCCGCCAGTCAGAGAGCGGGAGAAGAACCGGGGGGCGTTCCGCATTCCTGGGCTGGGCCTCGGGTCTGGCCCGGCTACAGCCGCGAGATGAGCAGGGCCGGGGTCGCCGCCGGGGAACCTGCCGTAAGCGCGGCGGCCAGATCCTCGGTCCGGACCTGCCCGGCCAGTACGTTGTCCTCGGTGACCCACCGTTCCGAGTTGAAGTCGACCAGCAACTGCGCAGTGGTGGCAGCGGTGACGTGGAGTGGCTGGACCAGCAACTTCTCCAGGATCACCTCACCCGCACCGCCCAGGCTCAACGTGATGTCGCTGGGAAGGTCGAGACCGCCTATCTCGCTTCCCGAAGCGAGTGTAGCCTGAGCCTGGTTGATGATCAGCCGAACGTAGCGATAGACCCCTGCCGGCACATGGCCGGACGCGCGCAACACGGCAGCCTCCTCCGGATCCTGGAGGCCCACGGCCAACGCCTGGCCTCCGACGACGGTGTGGAACCGGGTCCCATCCTGCGAGACCTGGATCTGCATGTCGCCCGTCTCGATCGCTCCCGTTGGCTCGGGCGCAGAGGCTTCCCCGCACGCAGCGGAGAGGGCAGCGGAGCCCAAGAGCATGGCCACGGCCGCCCACTCTACTCCGTACGCCGGTCTCTTCATCGTCTTCCGTTTCGATTCGGGGCCACGTCGACCCACGGGACCATGCCACATGCAACAGCGCCACCCATAGTCCCGATCGGTCAAACCGGGCGCAAGTCGGCTCACCAGCGGACCCGCCTCCCGGGACGGCTCCTGTCGCGGGATACCCTTCCGGTTTGCGAGACGCTCAGGCCCGGGCTTCCGGGTCCGCCCGTCCCGATCCCTGGAATGGCCCGCGATTCGGGCCGGAACCGCCCAACCGCGGTTCATTTCGGGTTTTGTTCGTACGACCGAAAGTGCCCGAAACCGGACGGCTTGATCATTGCACGCAACACGCAGCCGTTGCCGACGTGCCACAGATCGCGGTATCCGTAGGATGCGGCGAGTCGTCTCTTTTCGACCAGGCCACCAGCCGGCCCGGTCGCTGGCAACGGCTGAGAAGGCAGGGGTAGTGGGGCGCGCAGCGTATGTTGGAATCAATGGTTGACTATCTGACGAATCTGGGGTGGCCAGAGATTGGCGTCATCGCCGGACTTACGCTTGCGCTGTTTCTGGCCGTATCCGGGTGGTTGTCCTCCCGCCGCAAGGCGAAGGAGAGCGCCGAAGCGGCGAGAGCCGTTGAACGACGCCTCTCGGCGCTGGAAGCGCTTGGCGACGGCCTGGCGTTCGTCGGGAGCGGGAGCCGTTTCACCTACGTGAACAAGGCGGCGGCCCGGCTGCTGGGCTTCACGTCGGCCAAGCAGCTGTTTGGCAAGAACTGGCGTACCGTGCTTCCGGAAGAGGAGTCCCGGCGGCTGGATCGTGAGCTCACCGCGACGTTTGCCGACTCAGGACACTGGTTCGGCCTGGTCGACGCTCCGGGTCGGGGCGGGCACGCAGCCAGCCTGGAACTGTCCGTCAGCCGGATGGAGGGCGGTGGCGCCAGCTGGATACTCCGTTCGGGGGACGTTCGCGACTCCGCGATGCTCTCGCTCCGCGCGAGCGAGGCGCGTTACCGGACGCTGTTCAAGGCCGCCGGAAGCGTATTGGTCGTTCTGGGCGACGATCGCGCCGTCATCGACTGGAACAGCGAAGCCGAACGACGCCTTGGAGAAACACGAGACCGGGCGATTGGCCGAGACTTCCTGGATCTCGTGGCCCCGGACGAGTTGCGCGGACAGATTACGGAGCAGCTCGAGATCGTTCTCACGACCGGCCAGTCCGTCCGGTTCGAGACGCCGGTCCCTGGCGCGCAGGACCAGCGCCTGGCCTGGCATCTGACGTCCCTCCCCGAGGAGGTGGATGGCGGCCGCGGGTTGATCGCAGTTGGTCAGGACACCACCGGGCTCCGGCAGGCCGAGGAGGCGCTGAGCGAGCAGGAGGGTCTGTACAAGCTGCTGGCCAACAACGTCAGCGACCTCGTCATTCTCCATGACCTGGACGGGCGCTGCCTCTACGCCAGTCCCTCCTGTAATGCGTTGCTCGGCTTCCCGCCGGAGGAGTTGGCCGGCAAAGACCTGTTTCAGCTCAGCCACTCCGATGACTGGAAGCGCATTCAGGCTTCCTTTGTCGCTGCGCTGGCCGGACGCCACCACCGGACCTCGTTCCGGATGAAGAACGCCTCAGGCGAGTTCCGCTGGTTCGAGACCCTGATGCGGCCGATTCGCGATCAGCAGGGCCAGATAGTCCAGTTGCAGAGCGCGTCCCGCGACGTCAGCGAACGAAAGAAATTCGAAGACCAGTTGGAGCACCAGGCGCTCCACGAGCCGCTTACCGGATTGCCCAACCGCACGCTGTTCCTGGATCGTGTGAATCAGGCCCTCGCCCGGTCGAAGCGGGAGAGCAGTCCCGTCGCCGTGATGTTCATGGACCTGGACCGGTTCAAGATCATCAACGACAGCATGGGGCACGCAGCGGGCGACCGGCTCATCGCTGCAGTGGCTCACCGTATCCGCGACTGCCTCCGCGAGGCGGATACCGTGGCCCGACTCGGCGGCGACGAGTTCGGCGTTCTGCTCGAGTTCAACGTCAGGGAATCCGACGCTCAGGTCGTGGCCGAGAGAATCCTCAAAACACTGGAACCGCCGTTCATGTTCGCCGGAACGGACGTGTTCGTGTCGGCCAGCATCGGGATCGCCTTCAGCACCCCGGAGACGGAGACTCCGGAGGATCTGCTCCGCTACGCCGATGTCGCCATGTATAGAGCCAAGGACGGGGGGGCGGGCAACTGGCGGACTTTCGACCCGGACGTCGACTATGGGGCTACTCGCAGACTGGAAATGGAAACGGCTCTTCGGCGGGCCATCGAGCGGGACGAGTTTCGCGTCGTCTATCAGCCCCTGGTCGATCTGAAGTCGGGTCGGATCTCGGGCATGGAGGCGCTCATCCGCTGGGAGCATCCGGAACGGGGTTGGATCGGACCGATGGAGTTCATCCCGATTGCGGAGGAGACCGGTCTGATCGTGCCGATGGGCCTGTGGATCATGCGGCGCTCCTGCGAAGAGGCGGTTCGCTGGCACGGCCTCGGGCGCGATGACGTTCTGGTGAGCGTAAACCTCTCGACGCGTCAGTTCGAACACCCGGACCTGGAAAGGGACATCGCGGCCATCCTGTCCGAAACGGGCCTCGCACCTGCCAAGCTGCAGCTCGAGATCACGGAGAGCGAGCTCATGCGGAGTGCGGCGCGCGTGGGCACGCTCAAGGAGCTGGGCGTCCGTGTGGCGATTGACGACTTCGGGACCGGTTATTCCTCCCTGGCTTATCTGAAGGACATGAAAGCCGACTCGCTGAAAGTAGATCGTTCCTTTGTCAGTGGACTCGGCGAGAGCCGGGAAGACATGGCGATCGTGCAGACCGTCATCACACTCGCGAGCTCCCTGGGACTGGACGTGACGGCGGAGGGAATCGAGACCGAGCTCCATCTGGCGGAGCTGCGACGCCTGGAGTGCGGGAGCGGCCAGGGGTACTTCTTCTCCAAGCCCATACCGCCCGAGGAGGCGCGCGCCCTGGTCGAGAGCGACCCAAGGTGGTAGCCCGCCCGGGCCGTCTCACCGGTCCGAACGCCATCCCGCCATCCATTCCGACTACGCCGTGTGCAATTCGCCGCCGCGGGAGCGTCCTATCTCCTGGAGACATGAGGTGACCGGGAAGAGGCCTGGAACGTGAGCGCAGACTGGGCGCGGTTGTACGAGTCGACATACGCCGACCTCCTTCGCTTTCTGATGAGCAAGGTGTGGGACGAGGAGCGGGCACGAGACCTTGTACAGGAGACGTTTGTGCGGGCTCTGGAGCACCAACCGGACAATCCGCGCGCCTGGCTGTTCTCTGTGGCCGCCAACCTTGCCCGCGATGAGGCCAGGACGGCCATTCGTCGCAAGCGGCATCTGACTCTGCTGAAGAGCGAGGAAGAGGCGAGAGCGAGCGTGTCGAACCGATCGGACCCGGCCGAGAAGGAAGAACGCCGGGAGGGTGTGCGCCAGGCTCTCGGCCACCTCAGTGAGCGGGACCGGGAGGCCTTGCTGCTCTGGAACGCGGGGCTCAGTTACAGCGAGATCGCGGAGCAGACCGGCCTGTCGCCGGGAGCCATCGGTACCACGCTGGCCCGTGCGCGCAAGCGATTGGTGGAGGAGTACGACGCAATGGAGACGGACCGTGTCGCACGCAACTGAAGGCGATCTGCACGCCTATCTGGATGGAGCGCTTCACGACCTGGAGCCGGAACGGGCGGCGGCCCTGCGCGAGCACCTGCAGGTGTGCTCCGACTGCCGCGCCCGCCTGTCGGAGGAGAAGCGCTGGCGCGATGGGGCGATCGACCTGCTGGGAAGTGTCGCGCCCGCCGCCGCGGAGCCGCCGCCGTTCGCGGATATCCTCGCGGCGGCAGAGCTGGCCGGCCCATCGGATGCACCGGCAGGCCCATCCGCTGGAGTCTCCGGCCGGGTTCACTCCGGCCGCCGGCCCGGCCGCCGTCTGACCGAGCTGGCCTGGGCGGCAAGCCTCCTCATCGCGCTCGGGGCGGGCTGGATGGGCCGCAGCCTGATGACCGAGACGGGGGAGCTGGAGCGGCTGCGGGGGCTCGAGCAGAACCGGGCGGCCCCCGAGTCTGTGGAGCTTCGGCAAGCCGGTGAAGAGACGATGGCCAGGGGCAATCGCCCGGCAGAGGAGCCGGGTGACGCGGGTAAGGCAGAGCTTGACGTCCGGCGCGATCAGCTGCGGACCGATGCGGTGGCCCGGCCCGGTACGCCCCCGGCCAACGCTGACGCAAAGGGGCAAGCAGAAGCGCAGTCGGGCGGAGCAGCGGAGAGCGCCACGGAATCCGCGGAAACCACCAGGCAAGCCGAACTGTTCGATGGAGGTGCCGAGGAGGATTCCCCGGCTCCGGAAGAGGCAGCCCGACAGAAGCTGGCGGAGTCGCTGCCGGAGTCAGAGGCCGTGGATGCGGATGCCGCGGACATGGCGGTGGACGATGTGTCCGCTGCGGACGCCGGCTTTGCACGGACCGGGCTCGATGCGGAAGGCGCCGTGTTCAAAGCCAACCTTTCCTGGATGCCGGTAAGTCGGGAAGACGCAGCACACTGGTTGTCGCACGAGTTACTGACCGTGCCGGAGTTGCCGATCGTTGAGGTCGCGATCTCGTCAAGCGACGGCGCCCGCCTGGTGCGCGTCACGCAGCGCCTCCCCTCCGGTTCCGTGCTGGAGGTGGTTGAACAGGCGGCGGATCCCGGCTGGGCCGATGCAGTTGGCGGGCGTCTCCGGAACGAACAGGCGGCACCGGCTGAACCGAAACGGCAGTCAGCGGACTCACGTGCGCAGGACGGAGCCGCGGCGCGAACAGCCGTGATAGCAGACGTGCGGGAGGGCCTGTACGTTTCGCTGCGGGCGCCGGTGACGCCGGATTCCCTGGCGGCACTGGCTTCGCGCCTGCGGCGCTGAGTAAGGTGCCCGGGCGCGGTGCGGGATGGTGACGAGGATCACGATCAACCAGGACGGAGAGGGACAGGTGAGGCCGACCATCGAGTGTGAGCGCCGCGGACGGACAGCGAGCTGGAGTATGCGACGCTGGGCGTCGCTGGCGTTCCTCATGCTGCCCGCAGGGTGTGGGCAGTCGCCGGGGGAGTCCCCGGATCCGGCCTCTCCGGAAGAGGCTCGGGCCGACTCTCTGGTGGACGGCTGGATCGATGCCGCGGGCGGCCTGGAAGCCTGGAACTCAGTGCGGAGCGCCCGCTTCACGGTGACCACGGTGTGGTATGACTCGACTGGCGGCATCCGTCGGATGCGCCCGCGCAGGGTCACGATTCTCAAGCGTGCCGGCGCGCAGCTGTCGCGCATCGAGCGTCCGGAAGCGGAGGGTCTGTACGTGCAGGTGTTCACGGGCGACACGGCATGGGCCACCCTCAACGATGCTCTCCTGCCCGCCGATGACAAGGCTGCGGAGGAGTCCGAGTACGTGGGCCGGGACGTGTTCTACTGGTTCGGCCTCCCCTACAAG
>JBDHIQ010000054.1:0-28153 GCA_039587395.1 Gemmatimonadota bacterium | reverse complement strand
TCAGCCGCCGCCGTCCTTACGCTTGGCTTTGCGGCCGGTTGAAGTACGTCGAGACGGCTCTGTGGAGGACCTGCCGCCGGCCGAGCTTCCCGAGGAGCCACCCACGGAACCCCGCGGGGATGCTCTCCGGCCTCCCGCTGTGTTCGAGCTCTCTCCGCGGCGGTAGCCCTGTCCGTTGACCACGCGCCCTCCGCTGTCGGTACGGTCCACGTAGATCACTACCGGTCCACCGTAGCCTCCGTACCCGTAGCCTCCGTACCCGTAGCCTCCGTACCCATAGCCCCCGTACCTGCAGCCCCCATACCCGAAGCCATACCCATAGGGCGAGCAGAAGCCGAATGGCGAGAAGAAGAGCGAGCTGTAATACGGTTGGCTGAAGCCCCAACCCCCGGGCGTGCCGTAGGACGAACCGAAGCCAGGACTGTACCGTTCGCTCTCACGACCGACGGCGAAGCGGGACGGATAGCTCACTGCGATCACCATATCGATCACATCATCCGGGACGCCCGCGTCGGCCATCCGGACCAGCCTGTCCGCATCGAGGATGAAGGGGGTGTCGAGCTCTGCAACCCAGGCGTTGACCCCCTCCGCCTCGACGTACCGAGACGCCTCGATCACGTCGTCCACCGATGGGTTTGCCGCGGCAGCGCCGCGGGCGGCGTGTACTGCCATGCCGCGATCGGCCGCGATCCCGCCAAACCCGGCTGCCTCGGCCTCACTGAGCGGCGCCAGCCGATACCTCGCGAGCCAGGTCGTCCGCTGGCCGCCCAGGGTGACCACCTCTACATCGACCCACTCATCGGGAGACACCATGGTCAGCAGACCCGTCGACGTCCGGCTCACGTCGCCGTCGCAGACACGCTCCGAGGAGAGGAAGACGCGGCCCGGTCGGGCCGAGAAGTCGCCGCGGTCCCAACCCGTGCACCCGTCCGAACTCGAATCGTGCTGCCGGCCGTCTGCATGGACCGTCTGCCGGGTGGATATCTGGCCGCCCTGGATCGAGACCAGCTCCACACCTGCGTCACCCACCAGTGGTTGGAAGCAGAGCAGTGCGTCCGCGGCGTCATCGCTCGCGGTCTCCGCCACCGGCTGCCAGCACCCCATCCAGGCCAGCCAGCGCTGATCCATCTCCTGCGCGGAAGCGGGACCGGAGCCCATGGAGAAGAGTAGGACAAGCGTTGTCAGTGCCCCGGATATCGGACCCAGTCGCGTCATTCCGTGCTTGCCCATGGTGTACATCCTCACTCTGTTAAAAGCGTACCGAGAACCCGGCCGTCGCCCTGAAACCAGCCAGGTCTATCTTGTCGAAGCCTACGAAGTCGCGCTCCATTTCCGCACTGGCCCAGGCATAGCGCGCCTCGCCGGTCACGAGCCATCGTGTGCCAAGTGACACGTCCACCCCCGCGGAAAGGTACGCCAGCAGAGAGCTGCCTCGCGACTCGAACTCGTCGTAGAAGATATCGAAGGTCTCGAAGTCGACGAACTCTCCAATCTGCTCGAACCGGTACCAGAGCACTCCCGCACCCGCACCAAGGTACGGGGCCCACCGTTTGGGAATCCACGCGAGGCTGCCGATGCGACGACCTCGTTCCCATGGGTAGGCTTTCACGCCCACTGTAAGCGGGATGCGAGTGAACCGGGTGTTCTGCTCAATGGGGAGATCGTCGTCGCCCACCCAGTCTTTGAACTCGGATCGCGTATCGCTCCTCTCGTACCCCAGACCCAGGGCGACATCGAGATGTTCGATGATCCAGACCCCGAACTCACCGCCAAAGTAGACAGCGTTGAAGTCGGACTTGTCGACTGTCAGGTTTTCTTGCGTGAAGTCGAAGATCTCGCTTCCGGCGCTCGGGAGTGAGTACCCGAGCCGCAGGCCGAGCGTGACCTTGGGAGGGTTGAAGGAGAACCCCGATCCCTGCGCCGCCGCGGCGCCGGGGAGCGCCAGCCCCGCTACAAGGATCGCGCTGAGCGCCCCTATGAGATGCCGACGGCTGGCGTACCACACAATCTTCCTCTCGACCCGAGGGTGCCACTTCATCCCCGCACACTCTTGAGACGAGACAAGCCTCTGCAGCGTCACATCTGGTCAGGGGCGCTCACCCCGGAAGGCGAGCCAGATCTCAGAACCTGGTACACCGCCTTCGAGATCTGAATATCCTGGACCGCGACACCGGTGAGGTCGGCAACGGTGATCTGGGAGTCAGCGGTCCGCTGCAGTGCAGGGTCGACGATGACCTTGCCAAGCTCGACCGCGTCGCCGTCCTGCAACACTCCGGCGGTCAGCGCGTGATATATCTCGCCGCGCACCCGGCACTGCTGGATGCTGTCGGCGACCACAAGATCTGCCTTGCGGAGAATTGCGGGTTCGAGCTCGTTCTTCTCACGAGTGTCGGAGCCCATCGCGGTGATGTGGGTCCCCGCTCTGATCTGCTCGGCACGCAGCAGAGGAGTGTGGGACGGCGTGGCCGTGACGATGAGGTTGCAGGTGGCGGCGACCTCTTCGCTGGACAGGGTGGTCTGGATTTCCAGTCCGTGCCCGCTCATGGCTTCGCGATAGGCTTCGAGCTGCTCCTGGCCGGTTCCCCAGACGACCACCTCTTTGCACTCGACCACCGGCAGCAACGCCTGGACTTGCATCTTGCCCTGCACACCGGCACCGAAGACTCCTATGCGCTCCACTTTCCTGGGGGCCAGATATCTGGCGACCACCGCCCCGGCCGCTGCCGTGCGCACATTGGTGAGGTGGCACTCATCCAGGAGAATGCACTCCAGCTGGGCCGTCTTCTGACTGAACACCAGCATAAGGCCGTCGGCCGCAGGCAGGCCGAGCTTCACGTTGCCATAGAAACCCGACGCGACTTTGATGACGAAGTAGTCATCGTCCTTGATGTAGCCGTACTTGATGTGGACGTCGCCGGGAGGGTCCTCGAATACCAGCTCCCCGACCGGCGGCACCACAACCTTGCCCCGGGAGTAGGCGACGAAGCCCTCTTCGATCGCCGCCGTCACGTCTATCTGTTGTAGTGCCCGCTCGATCTGCTCACGATTGAAGATCTGTGGCATGACGTCCTCTCGCTTGTCCTTCTGGCGACGCAGCACTCCGCGGAAGCCCGTGGAATAATACCCACCTCTCCCGGCGGGCCAAGCGCCGGCTTGAGGGTAGCGCGGGAAGACTGGCATGCTAACCTGAGGCGACCCCTTTGACGGAGGCCCACCATGCGCATCGATACGTTCGAGATGGAGAGGATGCAGTCGCTCCACTGGCACAAGGTCGAGTATGACCTGTCCGAGAGCGGTGTGACTCCGCTGACTATCGCCGAGCTGCTCGGAGAGGGTGCTGATACCGAAGGATTCCTGTCGACGAAGCTCGGCTACCCACTCTCGGAAGGATCGGCCCTCAGCCGCGAGCGCATCGCGCGCTGGTACCCCGGTGCTTCAGCCGACAACATAACGGTCGTCAACGGCGGCTCCGAGGCCAACCTCCTGACACTGTGGACACTGCTCGAGCCCGGTGACCGGCTTGCCTTCATGGTCCCGAATTACATGCAGGGTTGGGGGCTCGGCCGGCAGTTCAGCGAAGGGACTGATGTGTTCAGCATCAAGCTCTCCGATGACCGGTGGGCCCTCGATCTGGACGAGTTGGATCAGGCAGTCAGCGAGCAGACCAGGGTGATCATGGTCTGCAACCCGAGTAACCCGACCGGCCATGTCTTCACCCGGGAAGAGATGTCTGCCCTGGTGGAAGCGGCCAGCCGCGCAGACGCGTGGTTGATAGCCGACGAGATCTACCGGGGGGCGGAGGTCGGGTCTGAGCAGACGTCTCCCACCTTCTGGGGCGAGTATGACAAGACCGTGGTCACGGCCGGACTGTCCAAAGCCTTCGGCATGCCCGGTTTGCGAGTCGGATGGACCGTAGCGCCAGCCGAGGTGATCCAGCAGATCTGGCGACGCCACGACTACACGACATTGACGCCGGGGATGCTCTCCGACGCGCTGACGGCTGTCGCGATGGAACCGCGAAAGCGCGAGTGGATTCTGGCGCGCACGCGGGACATTCTCCGCCGGCAGCTGCCGCGGCTCGAGGAGTGGTTGCACACGCATCAGGACGTGTTTCGCTACGTGCGGCCACAGGCCGGAGCGATAGCCTACGTAGACTACGAATTACCGATCAACTCGAGCGAACTGATTGACCGGATCCGCCGTGAGCAGTCAGTGCTACTGGTGCCCGGCGACATGCTGGGCGCCGGGCGAGGCCTCCGCTTCGGCTACGGGTACGACATCGAACGCACAATGGAAGGCCTCGCCAGGGTAGACAAAGGGGACAGGAATACTGCAATGAAAGAGGCGTACCCAATGCTCCCGAGAGCCAGAATTCCTTATGGAACCTGGGGAAGCAGCTATTTCCCCGCCTGGCAGACCTCCGCCCTGGCGGAGGTCAATATCGGTCAGTTCGCCGCGGAGTCGATGAACCGGATCCTGGGCATGCGAAAGGTGCCTAAGAGCGAGCTCGAGTATCTGGTCATAGGATCGACCGTCCCCTGGCACTGGAAATTCTGGAACGCCCCACTGGTGGCAAGTTGCCTGGGACGTCGCATACCTGGTCACCACGTCGAACAGGCGTGTGCCACCGGTCTGCAGGCAGTTCTTCAGGGTGGCGCCGAGGTCCAGTCCGGTTCCGATGTCGTCGGCGTCCTGACGTTTGACCGGACGAGTGACTCGCCGGTGGGGGTCTTTCCAGAGCGCCGGGCCCACCAGCGGACGCAGGCCATCAGCGACGTCTGGGACAACTTCGGCTTCGACCCGGCCACGGGTAAGGCCATGATAGCCGCAGCCGGCATCACGGCGCGCAAGTACGGAGCCGATCGGCGAGAGACGGACGAAGTGGCCTTCTATCGTCACCAGCAGTACGCTGAGGCGAAGAACAGCGGTTTCCTCGATCGCGTCCTCGTTCCGCTGGATGTCTTGAACGTCCAGGGCCGACCGCTGGGGCGTATTGACGACGACCTGGGGGTGCGCCAGGTGTCGCTGGGTGCGCTCAGAGGCATGCACGAACTCGACACCTGTGTCACCTCGGGAACCCAGACCCACGCATCCGACGGTATGGCGTGTCTGCTTGTCACAAGCGAAGACAAGGCTCGAGAGCTCAGCCCCCGGCCGGAGATAGACATTCAGTTCGTCGCCAAGACGGAGGTGAGGACACATCCCAGCTTCATGCCGGAGGCACCGGCGCTGGCGGTGGAGAAGCTGTTGGAGAAGACCGGACTGACGATGCGCGACATGGCCGTCGTAAAGAACCACAATCCCTTTGCGGTCAACGACGTCATCTTCTCGAGAGTGCTGGACTACGACTGGCGAGAGATGAACAAGACAGGCAGCTCCCTGGTCTGGGGACACCCCCAGGGCCCAACGCTGACCAGAGTCCTGATCGAGGCGCTGGAGGAAGCGGTTTCTCTGGGCGGAGGCCGAGCGCTGGTCTTCGGCTGTGCGGCCGGCGACGTGGGGATCGCGGCCTTGTTCGAGGTTAAGTAAGGAGTTGAGAGAAGAGTGACCATATCAATGAGAGAGCCGACCCTCCAAACGGTCGGACTGGGGAGCGTCATAGACATCTTCCGGCGAGGACAAATGCCGGTACATGCGGCCGACCTGGTCGATCAGGTGTTCGGGAGCTCCGATCAGCGTGGCTGCATGGTCATTTCGGGAGCCAACGGCATCGTCGGGGCCGGCAAGACGATGCAGCTAGGTTCGAGACTGCAGCCGTTCGATGTGCCCATTGTCGCCCTGGACTTTCCTTCGGCACCGGACGGCATCGGAAGACACTACCCTGGTCTGGTGGCGTCCTTTGGCCGTGAGGGCGCCGACAGGATCATGGGGAACATCATTCGCCTGACGTACGACGGCGCTCACTTGCCGGCCGAGCTGGGCGATCTGCAGCCGCGGTTCCTGCTGGAGGCGATTCCCGAAATCCTCGAGGTGAAGAAGGCCCACTACGAGATCTTTCAGAGTGGCTATCCGGGGATAGAGATCCGGTCTGTCACCTCGGGCTTCCCGAGCTCCGAGCTGGGCGTCGGCGTCGCCCACCCCGCCTTTCCGCACGAGATCAACAAGGTCTGGGAAGTAGTGGAGCCCGAGCCCTCCCCCATCACCCAACTGTTCTGGGCACTGGGACTCATTCCGGTGCCTGTCAGCGACCACTGGTCCTTTGTCCTGGATGTGCTGTTCTGCGGGTCGGTCCTGGCCGGCCTCAGATGCCACCGAGCTTCCAACATGCCGTTCTGGAAGATCGACAAATACACGAGGAAGCTTCTCGGCCCCAACCCGTTCAGGGCCAGCGACACCATCGGGGCTCGGGGAGCCAATTTTCTGATCTGGTCGTGTCTCCACCATCTCAGCGAGACGTACGGCGAACTGTTCAGCCCCACGCCGGAGCTGGAAGAGCACAAGGACACTGGTGAGACCTGGTATCCACCCGATCACTTCCGACCGCTGGTGGACTGGAAGCTGGACGCGACCGAGCACGAAGAGTTCCGGGCGTGGATTCTGGGGCCTTTGTTCCAGATGGCCAGCCTCATGGTGCATGAGAAGCGGGGTCATCTCTCCCATATCAACGCCATCGGAGAGCTCTGTGCGCAGTTCCGGAAAGGGATCCTGGCCGTGATTCGCGACATGGGCCCGGATGCCACTATCGAGACCGTCGAGGCCTATCACCGGATGCACCCGGAGGCGGCAGGAGATGGCTGGTTCCCGGCTGTCTTCGAGCAGGTGGCCGAACCGGAGTGGCAGCAGCTCTACGTCAACGCCGAGCATGATGGAGAGGTCGGCGTCATCACCCTCAACAGGGAGAGCTACAACTACGATGTCGACGGGGAGCTGAACCGGGCCCTGGACTGGCTGGTATCCGCGGGGATCGAGAGGGTGATAGTCACGAGCGACTTTCACCTGTCCACCCAGATGGTCGGTGCCGACACGAGCGAGTTCTTCCCCGCTCTGGAGAATGCCGATGACGGATTCCGGCTCTCGAGCGATTGGTCCCGAACCGCGAGGCGTCTCGACGAGGCGTTCAAGGTCTCCGTCGGATTCGTGGGTGGAAAACGCTGCCTGGGAGGTATGCTGGAGCTCCTCCAGCACTGCCATTACCTGGTAGCGGTGGAAGGGGCAGATCTAGGGATGCCGGAGGTGACTTTGCCGGTCGTCCCCGGCATGGAAGGCTGCCATTGGCCGTTCCGGAAGGCTCCGCGGGAGGACTGGCCCAAGCTCCTGCGGCTTCTGTTGACCGGGCGATCGGTCAAGGCGGAGGACTCGCTGGGCTGGCTGGTCGACTTCTCCGGACCCATGGAACGTGCTGTACAGAAGGCCTGGGCGTTAGTCGCTGAAGGCGACCACGGGCTCCCGGTCCGGACGCTGGAGCGAGGCATGCTGGCCGAGATCCCGACGGATGTCCGGGACCTGCCGGCAGCCGATTCCCCGACCACCGAGGCTGCCAGGCGGGCAATCATGGCATGCATCCAGGACGCAGGCGGATCCAGCTTGTCCGATGCGCTGGCGGTCCAGGCGAAACACGCGGCCGACTTCCTCGCTTCCCCCACGTCCCGAGAGGGGCTCATCGGAGCTGAGTACGCGAGGATAATGTCCGTCTGAGCATCCCATCCAGGCGCAAAACGAGGAGGTCCAAAGCGGGTTCGCTGCAGGTGAAGGCGATGGACCTCCTCGGTGTCTCCAGCGTCCAGACCGTCGCTAGCCGTCCAGACTGGCGCGTTTGCGCCCCTGACTACTCGATGGCGCCGATCTGCTGCATCACGCCCATCTGGTCCCACACGGGCCATTCCTCGGCGATCTTCCCACCCGCGAGGCGCGCAATCGAGATCCCGCTGATCGAGACGTGCTTTCCGGTCGGGGGTACGCCCAGCAACTCACCGTCATGGGTCCCGGAAAACGTGTACCGGATCACGTTGCGGTCGCCGGAAGCGAACTGATCGTCCACGGTCATCCGGCAATCGGAGAAGGCCGAGACGTAGGTGTCGTAGACCTGCCGGTAGCCAGCTGGTCCCTCGAAAACTCCGATCGGCGTGTGCATGAGGAAGTCGTCCGCATACAGTTCGGGGATGAGCTCCGGATTCTTACCGTTCCAAAGTTCGTCCGTGACCCGGCGAAAGATGTCTGACATTAAGGCCTCCTGAGGTGGTGGTGTGATACGGGCGTGACCGTTCCGCCGCGGGCTGTGAAGACTCTCACTCCCGCGCTGTCACGATGAGTGCAAAGCGCCGGGAGTGTATGGGAGCGTGATATCAGCGTCAAATTTATCGCGTTGAACTCACGCCTTGCCCGCTCCAAACGGCCGGAGGGAACGGAACAGACGGAATTGGATACGTATAGAGTGAGGCAGTGAGCTTCACTGTCGGGTAATCTAAGGTGTCTGGGAAGCGGTGGTGATTACGCGTGCGGCCGGGAGCCGGACCCGCGAGCACGCCTGGGCGGTCGTTCTGGCCGGAGGCGTGGGGTCCCGTCTGCGCGGTCGCACGATTGACGACACCGGTCAGCACGTCCCCAAGCAATACTGCCTCGTCGATGGCCGGAACACGCTGCTCCAGCTGGCCATCTCCCGCGCGCGAAATCTCGTCGACCCCGCCCGCCTCATCGTCGTTGTTCTGAACCAGCATCAGGAATGGTGGAGACCCCAGCTGAGGGACGTCCTGCCGCCTGAGAACGTGGTAACCCAGCCAGCGGACAGGGGAACCGCGGTCGGAGTGCTCCTTCCACTGCTGCGGGTGCTGGCGCGCGATCCCGATGCTCACGTGGTAGTCCTCCCATCCGATCATCACTTTCGTCATGAAGAGCGCCTGGGGCGGGCGATCCGGCGTGCGCTCGAGCACACATTCCAGCAGCCGGACAGGCTCGTGTTCGTGGGAGTCAAGCCGGAATCCGCGACATCGGACTTTGGATACCTGGTTCCGCAGGGGACCGGCGACATCGATCCCAGGCCTCTAGAGTCCTTCGTGGAGAAGCCTCCACGCGATATGGCGGAGAAGCTCATCTTGCAGCGAGCCTTGTGGAACACACTGATCTTCGCGGGGCGCGGCCGCTGCTTGCTGAGTCTGATCAGGAAGCGCTTCCCTCGAGAAGCGGATGCGCTCCGCGGAGCTGCCGTGCTGGCGGAGGAACCGATCCTCTTGACCCGGGCCCTGGAGGCCATCTATCCCAACCTGGAGACCATCGACTTCTCTAAGGACGTGCTGGAGTGCGCCGACTGTCCTATGGCGATGACGCAGGCCACCCGAGTCGGGTGGTCCGAGTTGGGCACACCGGACCGCATGGTCGGCTTCTGGGAGGAGGTGCACGTCGGCGAGCCCTCCGAAAAGCCCCTGTTGCACCCACCTTAAGCTCGGGCGCCGCCCGAGTCAGGGCCAGGTTCTCTATCCACGGCTCTTCCATGTGCCGCAACGGCACCGCGCGGAAGGGCCTTAGAGGTACGGGACGCAGGCGCACTCCGCCAACTGATCAAACGTCCCGTGCCTCGGCGAACATGGCATCTTCCGGAATCTCATCCGGTGGCAACCCGGACGCTGCCTCCATGCGGCCGCTGAAATTGAAGAACGAGGCGAGCGCCGTGATCTCCCAGATTTCCCGCTCGGTCCAGCCGCACTCCCTCAACGACGCCATGTCATCCTCGTCTACGAAGCTCGGCGTCTCCGTGAGCTTGCTGGCATAGCGGAGCATGGCGCGGGTCCCGGCATCCAGGTCGTACTCGGGCCAGGTAGTCGCGAACTCGTGATCGAGATGTTCATCACCGGTAAGGCGGCGAACTGCCGCCGTATGGAGGCCCAGTCAGGGAGCTCCACCGACTTTGCCGTTGACCACCGTGGCCAGCATCTCGCGCTGAAGTCGGCTGAGCGATGACGATTTGCGAAGATGAAGGTGGCTGTAAAGCGAGCCCGCCGGCCGTGCAACCTTGAGATCTACAGCGAGGACCTGAAACACACCCGGGACGATTCCCCCGTACTGCCGTCGGACCCAGCCGAAGAAGAGCTTGCGCAGACCCTTCGCCCGTTCCGGCGCAACGATCATGATGTTTGCCACTGGTTCCCCCTCTCCGGCGGTCAGGAAGCGTTGCGGTGAACGAACGACTCTAGCGAAACCGTGTACGCCTCTTCGTCCTGCAGGTAGCGCATGCAGTAGCGAGTCGGGTATGACCCGGCGACTTCCCACGCAGCGGGACGCGAGATCTCGTGGCACTCGTCCAGACCCTGCTTGAAGACCGACGCGGCGATCATCGGCTCGTAGAAGATGATGTGCCCGTCGTAGGATCCGAAGATGAACGTCTGGGTGAAGGGAGCGGGTGGATCTCCCAGCTCGGGGGCGGTCGACAACAGAAGGTGGTTGCCTTCCTCCCCCGCGGCCGCGCCCACCTCGATGTAGCCCGCCGGCATGTACCGCTCCGGAACCGGAACCCGCGCTCGCTCGAACACCTCGCAATCGATGAAGAAACCGCAAGTTCCCGTTCGGATCTCCCGCACGTCTTGCAGGTCGATCAGGTAGAAGTGGAAGTCGAAATGCGGCTCCGCGTACACGGGAGGTGCGGGTGGGGGATGGCCCTCGGGATTGTAGTTGAACTGCACGTATCCGAACGGAGCCACGGCATGCGATGCGGCTGGTGGCAGGAGGAGATCGCGCCGCAGCATCATGAAGCACTCGGTCCGTGGATCCTCGGTGCCGTCTCCGTCGGCGTCAAAGCACGGAGCGGTCCCATCGGGCTCGAGCGGCAGGTCGTCCACGGCCGACGCAGAGAGCCGCACGCCAATGGAGACCAGGTCGCCAGCCTCATCCATCTCGACGAACGTGCTAACGGTGCCGTTGCCGAGGTCGGCGGAGTCGCCCTCAGACACCTCGGAGCCGACACCGGGCTGCGGAGAGCACGATGCGAGGGCAAACGTCAAGATAACGGTGACGAGCGCGCAGTACGAAGTCGGAATGCGACGAGGCATACAACCTCCATATTGGATGTTGGCCCGGTGTTCCGGAGAACTCTCTCTCCGGATTCACTCGACGGGCCGGTTCAGGAATCGATACATGGCAATGGGAGCAGTGGCACGGACCGGATCCACGGCGACTTGCTGTCCATCGCTCAGGTCGGCAATGTTCGCTTTCACTCTGACTCTCCGGGCGTGCCCTTGCTGTCGGGCGTTGCTGTAGTAAACAATAATGTTTATTTTATTGATACATATATTGGCGTTAACAGTAACAGTTGTCAAGGTTGCATAAACAGTAGTGTTCACAAGGTGGCCGTGAGAGATACGAGACTACGCATCGTCGAAGCTGCCGTAGAGCTACACGAGGAGGTTGGCCCGGTCGCCACGACCATCACGGCGATCGCGGAACGGGCCGGCGTCCAGCGACTCACGGTCTACCGGCATTTTCCGGATGACCGGGCGCTTCTGGGTGGCTGCTCCGCTCGCTGGATGGAGGATCACCCGCTGCCCGATCCGGCAACGTGGACCGGCATCCAGGATCCCCGCTGCCGGCTGGAGACGGCCCTGGGTACGCTTTACGACTGGTTCCGAGATAGCGCACCGATGCTGAGGAGCATCCTGCCTGACGAGACCGAGATGCCGGAGCTGGCCGAGGTGCTGGCTCCCATCTGGGAGTACATGCGGGAAGTCGCGGGCGGGCTGTCCGCGGGCTGGGGAGTCAGCGGCGACGCTCAGCGACTCGTACGCGCCACGGTCGGTCATGCCATCGGCTTCTACACCTGGGACTCACTCTCCGGGTTGGGGCTTTCGAACCCGGAAGCTGTGAAGCTGATGGTAGGCCTCGTGGCGGACGTGGCCACTGACCTGCGGGATTGAGCCTGGAAAACGGCTGTTGTCAGGCCAAGTTCATCCTCCCGAGCAGCGCCTGGAATCGCGGGTGAGTGCGCAACGTGCTGAACAGGACGGGTGATGATCGACCATCCACTGAACCCGAGCGACGTAGCCCGTTAACACGGGATCATACACGTCCACCGTGGATCTGCTGTCTCAGGTCGATCCCTACTTACCGCCAATCGCGGCCACGGCCTGGTCTGTATCCCACAGAGCGTTGGCCATGAAGCGAAAATTGGTGACGGCGGACTCGTAGCCGTTCAGTTCAGGTATCTTCGCCGCTGCAGTGGCATCCTTCACGACAGCGACCTCGAAGCCCTGCTCGAGCAACTCCCGCATATGGGCTTCGACGCACAGGTTCGCCGACATGCCGGCGAGGATCACCTTGTCGATGCCGCGCTTGCGGAGCTGAAGAACAAGGTCGTTAGTCTCGGGTCCATACACTTTGTGTGGGCTCGTCACTACCGTGTTTCCGTCCTCGATGTACTTCTTATAGCGGGGAAGCCAGTCGGCTCCGGAGCCCTCAAAGCCTTCGAGTGAAAGAGGACTGACCCGGTCGAACATGCCGATGTCGTGCATCAGTACTTCAAGCGCTCCTCCAAACTTCCAGCCGTGGTCGGTCGGGTAGTAGTAGTGCGGCGAGACGAAGATCTCCATTCCGTTGTCCTTCGCCGCCTTCATGAGCCGATCGAGGTTCGCGACGGTGTTGTTCTCGGTGACGCTCTCGCCGACGACACCCCAGGTCACGCCATCGGGACTGAGGAAGTCGTTCTGTGGATCCGTGATCACGACTGCCGTTCGCTCCAGGTCGATCTCCATGCCTGGGTCGGGGAGTTGCGCACGAGCCAAGCCCGGTATGGCAGCGAGTGCAACCGCGGTCATGAAGGCCATCGTGGAGATTCTTGACTTGCCCATGGTCTGTTCTGCTCCTTCTGGGGTCGAGGTGAGGTGTTCAGCCGCCTATAGCAGGACAGGCGCTGATCGGTGGAGCTCATTTCTACGCACGGCACAAGACAGGGAACGTGAAGGGGTCTCCGCGAGTTCCCCGGGCTGTGTGACAGAAATCCGGAAGGTCGGCCGCCTGCTCAGTGCACTCGCCGCCGATCGAATCTCAGCTTGATGTTGGCGGAAACGGACTCTCCCACGGCACATCGTAGGAGTCGGTCAGCATATTCATCATGACGCTGAAGAACCCAACAGCCAGGAGCTCGTCAATCTCGCTCTCTGAGAAGCCCTCGTCTCTGAGCTGGTCTTCAAAATCCCAGTTCGGATCCCCGACGCTCTTAGGGTCGAGCGAGGCGCGGGACACGATGTCGATCGCCACCGGAAACGAAGGAGGAAGATTGGCGGTGCAAGCACCCCCGGAGAGGGCGACCAGGTCGTCGTAGGTGAGCGTGGGATCGAGGTTTAGCGCGGCATGACCGTGCAGCGACGTACAATACTCGTTGCCGGCGACAATAGAGACCTTGAACAGGATCAACTGCTTCAGCAATGCCGGTATCTCGCCTTCGATCACCGTCTCCCTCAGCATCGACCAGACTGCACGGAGTACGTGAGGGTTGTGACCGAGGGCTTTGAGAAAGTTGAGAATCTCAGGTGAGCCCATGGTGTCCATGATCTCATCGTAGATGGCCCGGACCTCAAGTGATGCACTCTCATACTCAACCTGGATGTTACGTCTCATCGTTTCTTTTCTCTTCCTGGTTCAGGCAAATTACACATTGCGATCGAAGCGTCTCTTCCCGGCTAGACCGTCTTCAAGTACTCATGCACGAAGTTGATGACCGTCGATCCCTGCCCGACCGCCGAGGCCACCCGACGCATGACCCCGTGCCGTACGTCACCTGCGGCGAAGATCCCGGGCACGCTGGTCTCCAGGAGATAGGGATCCCTTCTCAGCTTCCATCGGGCGGGTCGTTTGCCATCAGCAATCAAATCAGGCCCCGTGAGAATGAACCCGGCCGAGCTTAATTCGACCAGCTGTCCCAACATTTCCGTGTGAGGCGACGCCCCGATAAACACGAACAGCGCCGGGGTCTCTTCCCGCCGAGTTTGGCCAGTCTCACGATGACGAATCGTAATCGCTTCGAGTCGTTGACCTCCGTGAAGCTCGACGACCTCCTCTCCCAGCTGTACGTGGATGTTGTCGCGCCTTTCAATCTGTTCGATCAAGTACCTGGACATGCTCTCGGCCAGCGAGCGACGGACCAGTATCGAAACTCGGGCGGCATACTGCGACAGGAAGACGGCCCCCTGGCCAGCCGAGTTGGCTCCACCGACCACGAAGACGTGCTCGTCCATGTAGTTGGCCGCCTCTGTTCGTGCGGCACCATAGTAGACGCCGGCTCCGGTCACTGCATCGATGCCGGGTACATCGAGCTTCCGTACGGAGACCCCGGTGGCGATCACCAGCGCTTTGCACGCCAGCTCGGATCCATCGGCAAGCGTCACTTCGCGATAGGCATCTCGGAGGCCGATGCTTACCACTTCCTGGGCTGACAGAATCTCGGCACCGAAGCGAGATGCCTGCGCCGTAGCACGTCTGGCCAGATCGGCGCCGCTAAGTCCCTTGGGGAAGCCGAGATAGTTCTCGATCCTCGAACTGGTGCCGGCCTGGCCGCCCGGTGTCTCTCTTTCTATGAGGAGGGTGCGGAGACCTTCGGAGGAACCATAGACGGCAGCGGCCAGCCCGGCCGGCCCGGCCCCCACGACTATCAGGTCATAGAATGGTTTCGTGGCCCGCGTCCGAAGTCCCACAATCTCGGCCAGTTCGGTCAAGCTCGGCTCGACAAGCACTCTCCCGTCCGGGAAGAAGACCACCGGCAGGCGGTAGGTTCCCTCGTGCGCCTTTTCTACCAGTTCACGTGCCTCCGCATCGCGCTCGATGTCCAGAAACTGGTACGGAATCTGGCTGCGAGCCAGGAAGTCCTTGATGTTGTGCGAGCTGGCCGACCACAAGGTGCCCGCCACCCGGATGCCATCGTAGGGAACGGTGGCCGTAGCCTCCCAGTCACCGATCAGGTCGTCCAGGATCGGATACAGGTTCTCCTCGGCCGGCGTCCAAGGCTTCATGAGGTAGTGATCGAGCCCGACCGTGTTGATTGCGGCGATCGCCGCTTCGGTATCCGCATAGGCCGTAAGCAGCACCTTGCGCGCTTCCGGGAATATCAAGCGCGCCTCGGCCAGAAACTCGGTGCCGTTCATCTCTGGCATTCGCTGGTCGACGAGGAAAAGCGCGATGGCATCATTACGTTGCTTGAGCCGGTGAGCGGTCTCCAGCGCCTCCCCACCAGAGCCGGCTTTGATGATGCGGTATTCCTTGCGGAAGTGCCGTCTGAGGTCGCGCTCCACGGCGTTGCGCACTTGTTCTTCGTCGTCGACGGTCAGGATGATGGGCTTGGACATTTCAGGACGGTTCCGTGATCGGGAGCCTGACTGTGAAGCGCGTCGCACCCGGCGTCGACTTCACGGAGATCTGGCCTCCGTGTTTCTCTACGACAATGCCGTGGCTGATATTGAGGCCAAGACCCGTGCCCTCTCCAGGTGCCTTGGTCGTGTAGAACGGGTCGAAGATCTTCTCCTGCACTTCGACAGGAATCCCCGGTCCGCTGTCGGAAACCTCGACGACGATCCAATCGCCCTGTTGATAAGCTCTTAGCTCGAGCGACCCCTTGCCGCCCATGGCACCGGCGGCATTATCGATGAGGTTGGTCCAGACCTGGTTTAGCTCACTGCCGTAGCCTTGAATGCGCGGGAGATCTTCCGCGAAGTCAAGACTGACTTCGATCCCGTCTCGAAGCTTGCTGGTCATCATGACTAGGGTGTCGTTCAGCCCCTCGCGCACGTCGACCGATTGAACGGGGGCTTGATCCATATAGGAATATCCTTTGAGAGCCTTGACGATCTCTGCAATCCGCTGGGCCCCGAGACCGATCTCCTCGAGCAGGGTGTAGGCGGTGAACTGACTGCCGAAGTAGTCGATCACGATGGGTACTACTGCTGGGTCGAAGCGCTGGATCAATTGTTCCAGCTCAGCAGCGCACAGGCCCATTGCCACAAGGGTGGGCGCATGCTCCCAGGGGTCTTCGATCCCGTTGCGGTCGAGCCAGTTCTCCACCTCCTCTTCGAGATCGCTGCGTGCGACTGGATCAAGCGAGCTCGGCATCTTAGCTCGCGACTGGGCTTCCCCTTCGAGCTCTGCGATCACGCTTTTCTGAGTGTCTGGGAGACCGGCTGCGCCCAGCGCAAACTGGGCGCGTTCGAGACGGGAGATAGATGTCCTGAGCTGTTCCGCACCCTGCCGTGCGACTGCCGTCGGGTTATTGAGCTCGTGAGCCATACCCGCACTCAGCCTTCCCAGCGTGGCGAGCCTCTCGCTCTGACGTAGCATAACTTCCTGCTGGAGATATGCCTGCTCCAGATCTCTAAGCTTCTGTTGCTCCCACAGCATGTGGATCTTGCGGTGGAAGAAGCCACACACCATCGCGAGGCATTTGACATCAAGATCGGTGAAGGGCTGACGACGCTTGCAGAACAGATAGAGAGCCTGAGTCTTGCCCTGCTCGACAAGGGTGTTCAACGAGACTTGCTCAAGATCGTCCCGTTGGAGATGTGGAGGGAGTTGCTCCAGGGCTTCGCTCAGGGATTCGCCGCAGAGGATAAGTGTTTTGCGGTCACGCCATGACTGCGCTTCGAAGTCAGACAGCTCGGAGGGAACCGCACGCGCGACATGCGCGCTACCTTGATGGCCGTCGATGACGATGGCGATCGGTTCTTTCCCTTCGGTGTTCTCCGGGTCACCATCAAAACAGACATAGCGCCAGGAGTAAACGTCGACGATGTATTTGAGCCGTCGGGCTAGGACCTCACCGACAGACTCGATATCCACTGCCGCGTTGATCACGCCGGCCAGCTCGAAAAGTGCCTCGTATCGGGAAACCTTCGATAGAAGATCTTGCGTCGAGGATCGCGAGTTTACTGAGTGGTCGTTCAACGTGATTCTGCCCGACGGTCTCTCCGTTCGGTATCGTTCGGGATTGCCTCTGCCCCAGTGGCTGCGCCCGCTCTACACAGACGCTTCTCGAATTCATCGCGCCAACTGAAAGGAAGTGCCTTCATGCTCTCGCTTCCAGTACTCGTAACAGTCGCTGGAGTACACGTAGACAGCTTTGTCTCGGCACCCGTGGACGCTCAGGTCAGCCTGTCGCTCCCTATCCAGGTTCAGCGTGCGCAGCATGACCCGGCCAGCGCCGGAAGCTGGTTCGGGAGGGGATGGGAAGCAAGTTAGGCGAGGTTTGGACAGACCTCAGGCCAGGTTCATCCTGCCGAGTAGTGCCTGGAATCTCGGGTGAGTACGCAACGTGCTGAACAGGAAGGAACCCTTGATTCCGTAGAGGCCACCACCTCGCTCCTCGTAGGCCTACTCCAGACAGTCCATCGCCCGGCCATCCTCGCCCAGGCCCGTGTAGACGTACGCCAGGTGGTAGGGTGAAACGTAGCGCTGTTCCGCCTCCCGGGCGACGGTCAGCGGATCGAACCAAGTGTTGGTGCCGGAGTCATCCCTCCCTGGAAGGACTTGTCCCGGTTGGACCTTGAGGCCGGTCTTGATGGAGTTGAGCCTGCCCCCGATCCCGATCTCCACTCCGGACGTTGCCCGCCAAAGCCCCGTGGCTTGTATGGCAACCTGCTTGAGGTCCACCTCCACCTGCCGCTCGGTCACGGGCGTCAAGCCCTCTTCTCCGAGGTTCATGTAGAGGCCGTCGAGCCTGATCGCCCAATTGCGGTTGGCCATCTCGAGGTAGAGCATCGCCCGAAGTCGAGCCTCTTGAAGATGTCCCCGGTATCCAGGTCCACATCGGCTTCGAGTTCACCGATCGCCGTGAGCCCGTTCATGTTGGGAAACAGCAAGTAGGGCGCGACGGTGAAGTTCCACCCGTTCTCGTCCTCGGTCGATTCCTGCGCCGCGAGAGGAGCCGCGAGGCCAGGCGCGAGCACGAGCGCCACAATCAGAATCGTCCAGCAAGCAGGTTGCCTCATGGCTTCTCCGGTCTGCTCAGCGGAAAGGTGGGCCTAAGGCGACAGGTTTGCGCTGTCGATACACCGGCCGAACGCGGCAAACACCACGTGATCGTCACTGATGGCAAGAGACATGGCTCCGTCGGCCTTCGCGATCGACATGCTCCAGCCCTTGCCGTCCTGCATCCCCGAGAGGACATGTCGGTCCTCCAGGTCGTCCGAGCTCTCGATAGCTGTCGTCTCTCCCCGGCGCTCTTGCGGAGCCAGGATCGTTACGAGCCGCTGACCGAGATCGACGTGCAGAAACGTGGGGGCGGCCATCACGGGGGTGTGGGACTGGCAGCCGGCGGCCTCATCGCATTCAACGCCCTGCGTCACGGAACACACGAGCGGCGCATCCTGGGCTAGCACGGCTCCGGTCATCGCAACCAGCGCCAGGGCGGCCAGTCCGCCCACCGCGGAAGTACGGGTTCCGGTCATCTGCCTGAGAGTATTTCTCGTCAACATGGTGTTGAACTGGTTGATCGCGGCATCGGCCTGGCTCTCCGCCGACTGGCGGGCTCGACGAGATCTCATCCCGCCGACCACGCCGCCGGAGACCGCGCCGATAGCGGCACCCTTGCCCGCATCACCCGCGATGGCACCGATGGCAAGGCCGGCCAGCGCACCCCCGGCGGCCCCACGCACCGCGCCTCCCTGCGCGGCGTCAGCCTGCTCCGCGGCCACGTAGCCCGCCTCGACGAGTTGGCCGTGGGCTACGTACGGATCCCAGCCACCCGTGTTGTCGCTGGCCCAGTAGTAGCATTCCAACTGATCCGCCTGCTGCTGCGCGACATCCTGATCCTGGCTGGGGTAGACCACCCTCTGGGCCGGGTTCGTGCCCGGGGGAAGCGCCCTCTGCTGCTCCTGTGCGGCCGCAGGCCCAGCCCACAAGACCGCCACGGCCAGTCCGAGACCGGCCAACCTGCCTGACTTCATTCCATTTCCTCCTCTGTTACCGGTCCGTCTGGCCGTCAGCCAGCGCCCTGGCTAGCGGGTTGAAGCTCCGCCACCTCCGAGCCATCCGGACTGTCAATCACCTCGTAGAACGGATTGCCATCCTCGTCCTCCACCTCCTCGAAGAACACCATGTCGAACTGGTAGTACGTACGACCGTCCTCTTCGATCGTAGTGACGCCTTCGGGGAGGGCATCGAGCTGAGCACCAATCTCGGGCTCACCGTTCACGTAGCCCTTCCTTCCGTTCTCCTCGAATTCGACATACAGGTTGAAGTTTACGTAATAGAACGTCTCCTCGTCGGCAATGAACGATGGTGAGCCCGCCGGGATCTCATCGAGCTCCTCCTCCGGCGGCGCCGGCTCGACCAGGTATGCCTGCCGTCCCGCGTCGTTCGTGGTGGGTGTGAAGTACAGGGTGTCGAACTGGTACAGAGTGACGTCACCCTCTTCGTGGATGGCGGCCTCCTCCGGTATCGCGCTGACCTCCGCCCCGGTCGGTGCCGCGACAACCACGTAGCCTCCTCCGGATGCCGCCTGGAAGAACGCCCAGTCCGCGTAGTAGTACGTCTGGCCTTCATGCTGGATGGTCTCGGCTCCCTCCGGCAGAGCCTCGGTCTCCCAGCCAACCGGGGCCGTCGTGAGGACATACACTTCCTCGCCATCGTACAGGGCCTTGCGATACCACGGGTTGTAGTGCCAGTAGGTGCCGCCGTACACGACGACTGTGGTGGTGGACGACGAGTTCGCGATGGCCGCGAACGTGGCCCAGCGAATCAGGGTACGACCCACCCAGAAGCCTCGGTACCAGCGCCGGTGCCGCCAGTAGCGATGGTGCCGCCAGCGGGCCGTCCGGTAGCGCCGAGACCGATACACGCGGCGTGACCGGGTGCGCGTCCGGGCGCGAGCGGTGCTGGTGCGCCGGGCCGTGGTGCGCCTCGCCGTCGATCCGCCGGGCCGGGAGGTTGATGGTCTATTGTTGGCCGCTGGCGGCCTCGAGGAAGGCCTGTTTGCCGGCTGATTGCCGCCCGCCGGCCGAGTTGACGGTTGGTTCGCGGTCGTCGGTCGATTCGACTGGCCTGGGGCGCCCGAGGTCGGCCGGTTCGCGGCCGTCGGGGTCGACCGGTTCGACGGCGTCGCCGAGCGGTTCGAGGTCGACGGGCGGCTCGTCGAGCCGGAACGTGCCGGGCTCGATCGGTTCACGTTCCCGCTCGACCGTGAGGGTGTGGAACGAGCTGAGCGGCTGGATCTGCCTCCGCGACGCGCCTGAGCGTCCGCGACCGCGGGCAGGACCATGGTGGCCACCTGCAGCCCGAGGAGGAGGGCAACGATCTTGCGGTTGATTCGCTTCACTCTGCTCGTGCCTTTCATTCGAATGCTCCTGCTGCGCGCGGTCATCGGTCGGTCACCGGGACGACCTCGACCTCTTCGGCGTCGACCGGCGGCGCAAACGTGAAATCGGTGATGGCCTCCGGAACCGAAGTTGCCCATTGGCGGAACCGGGCTACGTAGACCGGCTGGCCCTCTTCTTCGGTGTACACGATAGCCAGCTTGGCGACGAACGGCTCGTCGCCCTTCCGCACCCACAGCTGGAAGTCCACCCCGGGCCTTCTCACGGCGACGTGATCGGTCCAGTGCCCTTCCACCCAGGCCTCGCCGACCCACCAGACCTCCATGACATCCTCGCCGAGCAGCGGCTCTTCCGGGTCGCGCGCCAACAGGTTCCCGAACGGCACGTCCAGGTCGTATTCGTCTTGGAGACGGTCCACGAGCAGCGATATGGAAGGAGGCGCATCGATCTGGCCCCAGATGTTGGCCGGCTGCTTGAGCAGCGTGAACCGACCGTCGGAAAGCCAGGCGGAATCGATGGTCCCGTCATCGTGGAGCGTTACCCAGTGGAGCTTGTCGGGTTTGCGAACCGCCATCCGCTGCAACAGGTCGAAGTGCAGTTTCTGTCCGGACTCCTGCACTGCCTCATAGCTGACCAGCGCTTCCGTCATCAGCTCTTGCTGCGCCTGCATGAAATCGACGTGGCGCTGGATGACCTCGCGGCCGTCCGGTTCCTGCCAGTCTTCTTCGGCAAGGGCCGGAGGCGTCCACGCCAGGTCCGACAGCGCCCTTGCAGAGGCTGCGCCGGCCGATCCCGGGTCGGAGGAAGTCTGATCGTTCGCGGCCTGGTTGCAGGCCGTGAGCCCGCCCAGCACCAGCAGGGCGACGAGACACGAGATTGTTCGCTGTTTCATGACCAGGGCTTTCTTCGAGATCCTAGCTTTCCGTGAACGGGCTCTTCAGCACCGGGGCGAACTGCAGTCGAATGTTCCAGGCGGTGCCGACGTCGTCAGGGTGACGTTTCCGATCGGACTGGGGATCACCAAGACCTTCCGCCTGGGAAGCAGCCTTCTCCTATTCATTGAGGCTTCCTCCTTGGGCGGTGTGCAGTACTGAGAACGGATCCGAGAGTCTATCTGTCCAAGGCACGCAACGCGAGAACTTGGCAGGCAAGTCGTCCATACCGGCCGGCCTCACCGACGTCGTCAACCGTCAGGGCTCAGAAGTCCCAGCCCAGCGCCAGCGTAGTCCCGAAGTCGTTCTTGTTCCCGTCAGTTGGAGGCTTGCTGTCGAACTGGTCGTAGAAGCTGATGCTGAGGTAGAAGTCTCCGAACAGCTCCTGCCGGAACTTGATGTCGAAGTCGATGCGCCAGCGGCCGGACTGAGTGAAGCTCGGTAGCACCAGGAGGTTTGCGACCAGGTCCGTTTCATCGGCTGCGAACGTGAACCACTCGAACGTCGAGCCGAGCAACCCTTCGAACGTGTTCGTGGCCTCCAGATCCACGTAGCGCTCGCGATTGAACATCGCTCCCGCGAACAGATTCCACATCACGGCATTCGATTGGATAAGGTCGCGACCGCCACCGGCTCCGAACGAAGCGCGCAGGTCGAGGTCCAGTTGTTGATTCTGCTCCGTTTGCGCGATGCCGCCCAGCAGCCACCGTCCTGGTAAAAGCCGGTTGTAGGTGAGGTTGAGGCGGTTGCGCTTGGTGGTTTCCGCATCCTCCTGGCTCTGGAGAAAGGAACTGGCGCCGAGCGAAACGATGTCGTGATGGGCCCGGTAGTTGATCTGTGCCTCCAGCGAGTAGTTGACCGCGGAGTTGGCCTTGGCAAAGGAGAAGCCGAACTCGACCAGGCCGTCGAAGCGCGACCAGAACTTCCCCTCGATGGAGGTCATGCCGACGATCTCAGGCATCGACAAGACCACCTCGCCGGTATCCCCTCTCACCATCAGGGTACCCAGCTCCGGACCCGGAGCGAGGGTGCCGAAGAAGCGCTCCCCGCTCTCCACCTCCACTTCGTAGACGTCCTGCGTACCCACCGCGCGGACCTGGATCCAGTCGATCTGGAAGGAGCCCGATCCGGGAATCTCGAACTTGAGCTTCCCGCGCCCCATGCCCTTGACCTCGCCGTTGATGCTGTCGCCGTTGGCGTGCAGCACGAAGTCCTGTGCGACCGCCGGTGTGGGAGGCGCGGCGAGGCTGAGCACCGAAGTCAAGAGGACTGTTACCAGCAGGGCAGTGCGTCTTGAAGCTTCGGCCAGCACGGATCGGCACCCGTGCACACGCTCCGAGAACTTCGTCATGATCGGGCTCCCTCCGGGTTCGTGAACGCTAGGATCCAGCCTTGAAGGTCATGCTCCCGCCATCGAACGTGATCGTGAGCATGTTACCGGAGATCGAATATGACGACACCGAGGTAAGGCCCATCGTCATCGCGTCCTCGACCGCCAGCACCTCGTCGGGACAGGATCGATCGGTCGAGCCCATTGCACTGGCGACCAGGAGCTCACCCTCCGAGGTGGCCTGGTAGTCACCGCCAAGCCCGTTGCACCCGGCATGCCCGTCCAGCCGATACGCGGTCGTCCCCTCCACGGCCTCGAGGGTAAAGACCAGCATGGCGCCCGCACTGGCTGGCACCGGTACTGAGCCCGTGGGAGTCTCGATGGACACGAGCGTCCACGTGTTCGGGGCGAGGTCGTACGTCAGCGGGGTGTCCTCGGCCGCGGCAGCCGCTGGTGTCTCCGCCATTTCGGCCGGCTGCTCGACAGTGCTCACGGCCACGTCCTCGACTTCGGCATCCTCTCCACACTGGCATGAGCCCAGCACCAGAAGTGCGAGGCATCCCGCCACGCCCAGACTGCGCCCATAACGACTTCCGCTTGTGCGGTTCTCCATGTTTCCTCCTCAAGTTCCGGGGTTCTCCGGCGTATCGGATTCGCGTTGATCTCCCGCTGTGTGTACGTGTACGTCCCGCTGAGGGAACGGGATCGACACGCCCTCTGCGTCGAATCTCTTCTTGACCTCCTCCGTGATCTCCCAGTAGACGTCCCAGTAGTCCTGGGTCCGGCACCATGGCCGACACACGAAGTCCACAGAGGACTCTCCCAGGGTGTGCACGCGCACGACGGGATCCGGATCGTCGAGCACGAGCTCGTTCTGCGCCACGATCTGTTCGAGAATCCCCCGGGCCTTGTCGATGTCATCCTCGTAGCCGATTCCGAAGACGAGGTCGACGCGGCGGATTCGTTCGGCGGTAGCGTTGTTGATCACATCGCCCCACACTTTTCCGTTCGGCACCACGATGCGCTGGTTGTCGATGGTCGTGATCACCGTCGAGACCAGCGTGAGATCCTGCACGGTCCCGAAAACGCCCCCCGCTGTCACCAGATCGCCCACGTCAAACGGGCTGTAGATCATGATCATGAGACCGGCCGCGAAGTTCGACAGGGTGTCCTGGAGCGCGAAACCCAGGATGAAACCGGCGATTCCGAGCCCCGCCAACATGGGCCCGATGTCGATTCCGATGACCGAGAGCGCCACGAGAATGCCGACGATCCAGATCAGCTTCGATGTGGCTCCCAGGGCGAGGTTCTTGAGCAGCTCCGAAACGTTGATGCGTCTAGAGCTGAGCAGCCGCTTCATTGCCCGACGTCCCAATCGGGCGAACAGAGCTGCGAAGAGGAGCACGACGAGGATCGTCAGCAGCTGCACGACGATGGTGCCGCCGTTGTCCTCGAACCACTGGAGGACAGCCATCCACCAGTCACTGATGAGGCCCCCGACTACTTCCGGGTCCAGGATCTCTGTGCCCAGATCGCCCGTGGCCCTCAGCAGAAGCTGGCGAAACTCGGACGTTTCCATCTCCCGGCTGCCCATCAGACCGACCATGGCCTGTAGACTCGTAGTTCTGCCCAGAATCCGCTCTTCGAGAACGGCGAGCCCGGCGTTGATGGTGACCGTATCCACCCCGGGTTTCAGGCGGCGATCCTCGAGGTCGGATTGCAGATCGAGCGCACGCTCCACCTGGGCGGCCAGATACTGTGCGCGCTCGGTGAGCGCCGAGTCGAGAGCGACAGTCTGCTCAGCGGCGACCGGCATCCCCAGCGCCGCCGAATGCGCGAAGTCCTCCACGAGCGACTCCAGGAGTCTGTCGTGCGCATCATTAAGACCGGACAGCTCGATCTCGAGCTCCAATCGCTCGGGCAGGGGGGTCTCGGAAGCGATGCTCCGCAGCGCGCCGATGGAGTCCGGAACGGTGGTCAGCCACGTGTAGATGACCTCGATCTCGCGACCGAGAGCTGCTCTCACCTGACCAGTGATCTCCGGCCTCTCCTCACCTGCCTCTCTTGCGCTCTCGATCTCCGTGGCAAGGCGGTCGAGGAGCTCATGATGCTCCCGCCACCGGCGCCGCAGCTGGTCGTAATAGAGGTCTCTGTCTTCGCCCGCGGCCACCTGGTACCGTGCTTCGGTCTCGGCGATTCGGGCCGTGAGCGCAGCGAGCTCGCCGCTCCTCCGTTCGAGGGTCGTGGCCGCCGAATCTTGATGGGCAGCCATCTGTACCGACGTGTCGACCGAGGCCGGCTCCTGCGCAAGCCCTGGTACGGACGCGCACGCCAGCGCGAGGATCCAGCATCCAGCTGTGTTCGTGAGTCGTTTCACGACGGGTCTCCTTGGTGACTCAAGTCACCGCTGTCGCTTCGAGGCGGCTCTATTCTGAGCGCCTCGCCAGCCCGAGGCTAGATTTCGACCCCCGCTGCTGTTTGTCTCTGATCGGCCACTGGGAGATTGCCCCCTCAGTTCAGGATCTCGTTGAGGAGGCTGGCCAATCAGCAGGGGTACCGCAGGCCGAAAGATGATCTTGCTGCCATCCGCACGGGGAAACGGGAAAACCGGCTGAAAGAGCAGCGTGTAGCTCCACTGGTCCGACGCCTCGGGCAGGGAGCCTCCGTACAGCCGGAACTGATTCTTGAACGTCATGCTGGCCAGGGCGGTGTTGGGATTGGCCAGCTCGCGCGCCACCTCGTCCGACGATGCTGCGCCCGCGTCCTGTCCGTTGGCCGCGCTTGTCAGGGTGATCGTCATGGTCATCGCGACCAGAAATCGCTTCATCCCAATCAGGCCTCCAGCCCCAGCATCCGCAGCGCCGAGGGCGTGGTCTCGTCCACGTACTCCGCCGGGATGGTTGGCTCGACCGAGTTGCGGACCGCGTTCACGGCAGGCGTCATGATCTCGACCCCGGCCCGGTTGAACGCATCCAGCACGTTGCGCCGGAGATCGGATTGCGTCTGAATGTTGGCCATCGGGTCGTCCGTGTGCGCGCGGAGTTCGTACACAACCGCATAGTCGCCCAGGCTCTCCTGCAGCACGAACGGCTCCGGATCGCCCAGCACGTTGTCGGTTTCCTCCGCTGCCTTCTTCATCAACTCGTGGACCCGGCGCCAGTCCACGTCGTATCCGATCCCTGCACGCACGGTCAGCACCAGGCCGGATGTAGCCTGGGCAGCCGAGTAGTTCACCACGCGCCCCCCCATCGCGACCGAGTTGGGTATGGTCACTTCCTCGTTGAGGGGGGTTCGAATGCGGGTGACGAACAGGCCCTTCGCCAGCACGTCGCCGAACGCGCCGCCCAGCTGGATGCGATCACCGACCCGGAACGAGCGTGTGTAGGTGAGAATGACGCCCGCGATGATGTTGGTAACCGAAGAGCTGGCACCCAGGGTGAAGAGTGCGCCGGCAAACAGGGAAAAGCCCCGGAACACCTCGCTGCCCGAGCCCGGCAGGAACGGGTAGACGATCATCACGGTTGCCAGAACGGCCACGATACGAATCAACCGGTGCGTCTGATCCGCCCACTCGGGGTCGAATCCTGGCAGCGAGATCTCCTCTTTGCCGACCGCCACGAACAATGCACGGATCAAGCGAAGCATGAAACGGACGGCGATGATGATCAGAATCAGTGTGATCAGGTTCGGGATGTAACCGATGATAGCCGAGCCGACCTGGGCGGCGGGTCCCATGAGTATCGGCATGACCTGATCTGCGATGGGCCTTGTAGCCGGGATAAAGCTGAGCGTCAGCGGGATGTAGAAGTACAGAAGCAGAACGACCACGACGATCCGTCCGAGGCGAAGTCCCAGCGAGATCAGCTGCCGAATCCGGGTCGGTGACACGAAGACCGCTCGCTGGAACCGGATCCCGCCGGCTCTATCGGCCAGGTTTGTGACCCTGGCCTGGGCCACCGCGAACAGCTTGCGCACCAGGTAGAGTGACAGCAGGAGGGCGGCCGTGATGAGCACCGCTTTCCCGATCCCCCATACGAGTTCGCCCATGGCCGTCCGCGCCGCGTCGGTATCCGCAGTGCGCTGCGCGAGATCCGTCAAGCGGATGCGCCAGATCAATCCTACCGCAGCGATCGACAGGAGGGTGGCCGTGATCTTTGAGGTCTGTCTGCGAACGCGCCGGTATCCCTCGAAGACGTCGGCCTCGAACGGAATCCTCAGAAAGAGAGCCCGGAGGCCGATGATGGCCAGGACCGCCAGCAGGGGGAACACGAGGACGTCCAGGACCCACCTCACCGGGCCGGGTTCATTCAGGAATTCAAACACAGTCTGCATGTCGAGCCCTCCCTCCAGTGGGTTTGTAGTCGCGTCAGTCTTGAGGACGTCCGGGTGGCTGCGACGTCAGCGGCAGGTCGCGGCGCTCACGCGTCTTCCCGGATCTCCGGCTCGCCCCCGCCCCCATCCCTGTGCACCAACTCTCGTACCGGGAAGGGTATCTCGATGCCTTCCTCCCGAAACCGGTTCCGGATGAGCCGCGGCAGGTCCTGGGTGAATGGCCACCAGTCGTCGCTCTTTGTCCAGGGGCGCACGGCGACCTCGATGGCCGAGTCGGCCAGCTTGGTCACGAACACGTCCGGCGGCGGATCTTTAAGCACCTGCTCGCACTCGCTTAAGAGATTCCGGAGCACCTCCAGCGCCCGGTCCAGATCATCCCGGTAGCTCACCGTAGCCGTGACTTCCACGCGCCGGATCTTCTCCGCCGTCCGGTTCTCGATGATGTCGCTCCATATCTTCCGGTTCGGGACGAACAGTCGGCGGTTGTCGAGGGTCGTGATCGTAGTGTTCGCGAGGCCCATGGCCTGGACCTTGCCGACGACACCGCCCGCGCTCACCAGATCGCCCACGTCGTAGGGTCGATGCGTGAGGATGAACAGACCGGCTGCCAGGTTGCTCATCGAATCTTGCAGGGCCAGGCCGATGATCACGCCGGCCACGCCGAGCCCGGCCAGCAACGTGGTCGCGTCCACGCCCACGAACCAGAGACCGATCGCCAGACCGACGATGGTGCCGAGCGGCCTGGTCATGCGAGTGACGAGCCCGGTCATGAGCTGCGAGAGGCTCACCAGTCCTATGATCCGGAAGAGCCACCACGCGAACCGGAATGCGATTCTGGTCACGAAAATCGAAGCGATCACGATGAGGAAGCGTACGAACAGGGTGAGGCCGTTGTCCTTCACCCACTGCCAGATGCTTCCCAGCCAGTCCCTCAGGACGCCCAGGGCCACCCCGGGATCGAGAATGTCCCCCGTCACCTGGCCGGTGGACCGGATCAGAGCCTGGCGGTACTGGTCCGTGTCGATCCCCCGTCTTGCCAGGAGATTGGCCGTAGATGTGAGACTGGCCGCGCTGCCGCTGATTCGGTCTTCCGCTGCCTGCAGATGGAGACGCAACGACGCGACCTCGGATTCAGGAGCGCTCGCCCGTTGTGCGTCCCGGAGCCGTCGGCGCAGCTGGTCGCGGCTCACGACCGCGATCTGCAGCCGGCCCACCAGGGTCTCGGCCTGGTTGCGCAGCCACAGGTCTACCTGCTCCCACTCCGCCTCGGTATCCACGCCGATCTCATCCGCGGCATCGAGTACTTCCATGCGCCGGACGAGGACCGAGTCGAGCCGCGCTTTGTA
>JBDHIQ010000241.1:0-4674 GCA_039587395.1 Gemmatimonadota bacterium | reverse complement strand
ACCTGCACGAGCAGGACGAACTGGCCGTCGGCCAGCGTGGGAGAGGGCCGGGAGCCGTGCAGGCCCACGGCGTACTGCACACCCAGCTTGGCGTAGTAGCCGGGAAAGATGTTCACCCCGAATACGATGAAATCTCGATTGTCGCCGGCGGCGGGGTGAAAGCCGTCGTAGCGGACCACCCCCTCGACGACGCCGAAGCCGCTGTACCCGGCCTCCACGTACCCGCCGTAGGCATCGCGCTTCCCCGCCTCCGTCACCGGATCATCGGGCTCGTAGTCTCCGCGCAGATACTCCGCCGTCACGGAGAACCCACGGTAGCTCAGGTAGACATCGGCGCCGTACAGAAGTCGCTTCCCCGCGTACCCTTCCCGGTCTACCGGCAGGTCTTGTGAGTAGGCTATGCTGCCGCCGACCTGAATCACCAGGTCGTTATAGAACTCGATTGGCCCGATGGAATTGTACTCGACGCGGGCGGCATACATGAACCTGTTGTCGTCGTTCTCCAGCGTCCGTCCGTTGCCGTTGAAGATGCCCGCCCCGTACGTGAGCCGCGTTTCCAGGGCCCCCCCGTAAAACTCCGCGCCGATCTGGCGTCCGGGGGCGATGGCCGCGCTTGCCTGGGACCGTCTGAGGAAGGTGAAATCTCCTTCGTCCTGCAACGCCTCGAGACCGAAGGACGGTCGGAACATGCCTATTCCCAGCCCGGCTTCGGGAATGAACGGAATCCTGGCCGTGACGTCGAGCAGCCTCAGCGTGTTGTCCTCGGTGCTGAAGGCGGCGCGCACGAAGTAGTCAAAAACGATGCCGACCTTGCCGCCCAGGCTCGCCTGGGCGTCGAAGATCTGGAACCCGTCGTTGTGTCCGCTCTCCTCCGATTCGATCCGCAGGCCGGTGCGCAACAGACCGCCAATCTCGATGGGCAGACTGCCCTGCGCCCATGCAGGAGCCGCCGAAGCCGCCAATCCGGCGCTGACCAGGAGCGCTGTGCACAGCAGGCGCCAACCAGGAGCTGGACGGTTCATTCCGTGTCCTCCTCTTCGCGCATGTCCTCCGTGTTCGCCAGGTTTCGCGCACCAGCCGGGCCCTCTTCCCGCAGCTCTTCGGGGATGAGAAGCCTCCAGCCACCCAGACCTATGGCCGCATTGATCCAGAAATGGGCCACGATTGCCGGGAACAGGCTACCCGTCTGTACCACCGGAACTGACAGGAGTGCGCCCAGCACCGTGGCCCGGAGGATGCCTGCCAGCTTCTGGTATCCGTGCGACAGTCCGAAGGAGATCGCGGTGACGGCCACCGCCACCCAGGGCTGCCCGAACCAGGCGGCCAACACATGGAGAGCAAAGCCCCGGTAGATATACTCCTCGCAGACGGCGCCGACTCCGGCCAGGAGAACGAAGGCCCTCTTTTCTCCCGCATCCTGCGGCATCAGGAGGTATCCCAGCCGACTCTCCTCCAGACCCAGCTTACCGCTGGCGACGCTGATAAGCCACGCCGCCGCGATGCCCGCCGCCGCCGTACCCACGGACCAGGCAAGCGCGGGGGGGAGCGTCCCGACGGACCAACCCAGCTCTTCTCCAGCTACCTCCTGCCAGCGGGCCACCACCAGACCGAACCCGGCAATGAGCAGGAGCGATACCGCGATCGAGCCGTAGATGGCACGACGAAACCGGCCCGCCTGCTGGAAGTGCGCCTCATCCAACTCGCGGCCGGCATCCCGGGCTGCGAGCGCAGGCAGCCCGATGACGAACACCAGAGCTACGCCGCGCAGGATCTCGTTATCGTCCACTCGCCCTCTACCGTTCCGTCACCGCGTGTTGAAGACTCCGGGTTTGAGATCCCCGGTCGCTGCTACCCCGGGGCAAGCTCGATCGATACGCATTCCATTCGGGTACGGCAACACCGGGACGGCTCCGTTGACAGCCGGGCCGCGCGACCGGACGTTTCGGCACTATGGAGCTTCCCATTGCGATTGCCCAGTTCAGACCGCAGAAGGCAGACCTCCAGGCAAACCTGAACCTCCTGGAGGATGTTCTGGCTGACGCCGTCCAACTCGATCCGCGTCCCGAGCTGGTGATCTTCCCTGAAACCGCGCTCTCCGGGTACTTCCTGGAAGGCGGCGTCCGCCATAACGCCTGCTCGGCCGACTCCGTCTTCAGCAGCCTGGAGGGAATACACGCCCGGGTCTGGGGTGGAACACCGCTGGATGTGGTCATCGGCTTCTACGAGCTTGGCGATCAGCGAGTTTACAACTCGGCGCTGTATGCGGAGCTGGGTGGATCGAATCCCGGCGTTCGACACGTCCACCGCAAGGTGTTCCTGCCAACCTATGGGGTCTTTCAGGAAGAGCGATTTGTCGAATCAGGGTCGGGCATACGCGCGTTCGACACTCGCTGGGGCCGGGCCGCCATGCTGATCTGCGAGGACGTGTGGCATTCCATCTCCGGCGCACTGGCCGCCATGGATGGAGCGGAGGTGGTTCTGGTGCCCAGCGCTTCCCCGGCCCGCGGCGCCGGGCCGGGCGACGGCGTCCCGCTCAACGTGGCCCGCTGGGACAACCTGATGGGGCTCATGGCGGCGGAGCACGGTTTCTTTGTCGCGGTCTCGCAGCTGGTGGGATTCGAAGGTGGCAAGGGTTTCGCCGGCGGATCTACCGTCCACTCGCCGCACGGGCAGCGCATGGTGCGCGGTCCGCTATGGTCTGACGCTCTGATACCCGTCGTCCTGGAGACCGAGGAGCTGGTGGCGGCCCGGGTGGAGGAGCCCTTGCTTGCCGACCTGGAGCGCAACTGGGCGCGGCTCCTGCTCCACAGCCCCGGGGCCAGGATTCTGGACGGTCCGCCGGCGCCGGCGGAACCGGGAGACGCCGCAGAGTGAAGCATTCGCCGGACCCGGGTTGGGAGGATCTGGAGTCGGTCTGGTATCGACCCCGGCCGAGCCCGGACGACCTGAGCCCGCTCGCCATCGACACGCGCCTTGTCGAGGAGTGGCTGGTCGAGTTTCTGCGGGATGAGCTCCCGAGACGGAGAGGCTTCCGGCATGTCGTTGTGGGGCTGTCCGGCGGGGTGGATTCGTCGCTCACGGCTTCGCTTGCCGTGCGGGCGCTGGGGCCTGAGGCCGTGAAGGGTTTCCTGTTGCCCTACCGATCCTCCAGCCAGGCCAGCCGTGACCATGCGCTGGAGTTGGCCGATTGGCTTGGCATCGAAACGCGCACGATAGACATCACGGCTTCGGTAGACGGTTACCTGGAGGAGTTCGAGCCGGAGGTGTCTGATCACCGCCGGGGCAATGTGGCCGCCCGCCAGAGGATGAGGAAACAAGTCGGAACGGCTGCTGGGGTATTTCACATGGCACGCCGACGACTCGCCCCCCATCAACCCGCTCGGCGACCTGTTCAAGTCACAGGTCTGGGCGCTCTCGCGGGCGATGGGCATACCTGCCGAGATCGTGGACAAGCCGGCCACGGCTGATCTCATCCTGGGACAGACCGACGAGGGAGATCTGGGGATCTCCTACCCCGAGGCGGACCTCATCCTGCACTACCTGCTGAACGAATACACTCCGGCACAGCTGGAGCGCTTCGGCTTCGAGGGCGAGAAGATCGAGATTGTCCATCGCAGGCTTTCGGGCACCCACTGGAAACGCCATCTGCCCACGGTGGCCATGGTGTCGGAAACGACCATCGGAGAGTGGTACCTGCGGCCCGTGGACTACTGATCTCCCACAACAAAGAAGCCGCCGGAGTATTCCGGCGGCTCTTCAGTACCCCCTAGGGGAATCGAACCCCTGTCTCCTGGCTGAGAACCAGGTATCCTTGGCCACTAGACGAAGGGGGCGCTATTTGTATTAGGGCCACCTATTTTATGGCGCCCGTGCGCACTGTCAACCCTTACTCAAGGCGGATGTTCCCGTGAGCTGGGAGTATTCTCACCTGATTACCCACGCGTTTCCCGTCGTCCTCTCGGTGGCCGCCGTGTTCGTCGGGCTGGCCGGGTGGATCTTGGGAAGAGAGGATCTCGAGCGCTGGGGCATCGTGGCGCTTCTGATTGCCGGCGCGTTCGCGATCCCGGCGTACATCACCGGACTGGCGGCAGCCGACGTCGTCGCGGAGCGCACCTTCGTGTATCCCTCCGTGGTCCAGAGCCATCGCGGCGCCGCCACCTGGGCGCTCGTCCCGCTCTTGCTGGTCGCCGTGCTGGCCGGATTCTCGGCTGTTCAGCCGGCCGATGGCAGGCTGCGGCGGTTCGTGCTCCTGGTCGGACTCCTGGCTGCGGCCACAACCGGCTATGCCGCGTTTCTCGGGTCGCGCATCGAGCACGGGCCGACACAGGAAGAGCCCGGGAGTGATCGGACCCGGAGTGACCAGACCAGCGAACACAACGAATCCGGCGCGCTGGCCGGTCTGGCGCTGGCTGCCTGTTGCGGCCTGGTGTCCGCAACCGCAGGTACCCCGGGCGGACGGAGTGTGCAGGAGCGGGCCGAGCGCCTCCACCGGGAAGCACTCGTGGTGGACGGGCACAACGATCTTCCGTGGCGAATCCGCGGCATCTGGGGGCTGGACCTGGACCGCGTCGAGCTGGACCGGCGGCAGGATGAGGGCCACACGGACCTGGTGCGCCTCCGCGAAGGAGGCGTCGATGTGCAGTTCTGGGCCGCCTACGTTCCCGTGCGGTTCAC
>JBDHIQ010000240.1:0-6652 GCA_039587395.1 Gemmatimonadota bacterium | reverse complement strand
TGGAGCTCGAAGCCGAGATCCATGAGATGGCCATGACGCTTTGGGACTACTCCGAGACGGCGCTCCTGGAGACGCGCTCCGCGGAGTTCCTCGCCAACCTTCTCGAGGACGAAGGCTTCACGGTGGAACGTGGCGTCGCGGACATGCCGACGGCGTTTGTTGCTTCGTTCACCTACGGCGAGGGCGGGCCGATCATAGGCGTGCTGGCCGAATACGATGCGCTGCCAGGGGTAGGCAACGCTCCGGTGCCGCACAAGCACGAGCGTGACGACGGACTGACCAGCGGCCAGGGCTGCGGGCACAATCTGTTCGGCGCGGGCTCGGTTGGAGCCGCCATTGCGCTCAAGCGCACGATGGAGCGGCAGGGCCTGGCCGGGACGATCCGGCTTTACGGCAGTCCGGCCGAAGAGACCGTGGTGGGAAAGGTCTACATGGCCAAGGCCGGGCTATTCGACGACCTGGACGCCTCGCTGGTCTGGCACCCCAGCCTCGAGACCGGTGTGAGCAATCAGCCGGGCCGGGCCATGAACAACTTCACGGTCGAGTTCCACGGCCAGGCAGCGCACGGCTCCGCCGATCCGTGGAACGGGCGCAGTGCCCTGGACGCGGTCGAGCTCATGAACCACGGAGCCAACCTGATGCGAGAGCACATCCAGCCGACGGCCCGGATCCACTACGTGATTCCTTCGGCCGGAGAGGCCCCGAACGTGGTTCCGGACTACGCGAAGGTCTGGTACTACGTCCGTGACACCTCCCGCGTGACCGTGGACGAGTACTACCAGTGGCTGCTGGAGATCGCGGCCGGAGCGGCGCAGGCCACCCGCACCGAGTACGGCGTCCACCTCATCACGGGTGTGCACGAGTACCTGTTGAACCGTCCGCTGCAGGAGGCGATGCAGCGTAATCTCGAACTGGTCGGACCGCCCGAGTTCCCGGAAACGTTCCAGGCGTTCGCCACACAGATGCAGGAGGGCCTCGGGATCGAGCAGAAGGGGCTCGACATCGAGATCAAGCCGCTGGCGGACGGACCGCAGCCCCCGCAGGGAGGATCCAGCGACGTGGCCGAGGTCAGCTACATCACGCCGACTGTTGAGCTTCGTGTCACTTCGGCGCCCGCCGGCGTGCCGTGGCACAGCTGGGCCACGTCGGCCGCGCATGGCACCGACGCGTCCGTCCACGCCGCGCACACCGCGGCCAAGGTCATGGCCCTCACGGGGATCGACATGCTGACGAACCCGAAGCTGCTCGAGGAGGCGCGTGCCGCGTTCGAGAAGGAGACGGGCGGCAAGCCGTACGAGTCGCCGATCCCGCAGGACCAGAAGCCGCCGTTGCCGGACGGAGGCTGACCCGGCAGACCCTGTCAGCCCGCGCTCTCTCTGGAAGGTGGAACTCTACGGGCGGGCCGCCCAGCGCAGCTGGCCCGTGGGGTCCGCGGCTCTCATCTGAAACGCCCATCCGCCGTCCAGATCCGCCACCTTGAGCAGCACCCGGTTCCAGCCGGCTAGCAGCCGTACCGGCACCTCTATCTCGTCTGCTACGGAGATGTGCCGCCCCTGCCGTTCCGCGAGACGCTCTCCGTTGACCCACAGCACGTGCGCGTCATCGGCCCCGAACAGCAGCACGGCCTGGCGTTCGTCCGGGGAGTACAAGAAGGCCTGGGCGTACGCGGCAACCCAATCGCTCGGCGTGAAGTGCGGGTTGAGGCGGAAGTACCCGTCCGGACCTGACTGCGTCGTTTTCCAGCTGACGGCCTGACCGTCCTGTCCGGTGTAGGTCGCGGCCAGATCCGGATCCGCTTCCGGGCCGTACACGCTGTCCACTGCCGCGCTGTACTCCGTGCCCAGCCGCTGCGGGTTGGCGAAGGGTCCCGCGATGTTCCATTCGGTGGCCCAGCGCGGGACAGGACGGACCACGGCGGCGTGGAGGTTGGGCGCCCTGTCCGCCACGAACGCTTCTACGGTTACCGAGCCAACTGCGGCCACCGTGTCCAGAATCGCCAGCGGCAACGCCGTGCCGGCCTCCTCGCTCTGGAAGGAAACCGTTCGACGTGGACCGCCGTCGACTCTCAAGTCGACATCCTCCAGGTCGGGTCCTCCCAGCGGATACACGCCTACTTCGTAACGATCGGCCCGGGGCACGGGGACGGTCAAAGAGACTCCAGGCCCGCCGGCGTCTGCGGTCAGAGGCCGGATGCTCAGCGATTCGGCCGGCACCGCTCCCGGCGGGAGCTTCACAGCCAGCACTCTCCGCTCGTCGGCCGGGGGGAGCTCGGGAAGGGGCGCGTGCGGCTCGGTCTGGTACCAGTACGCCATGGTGGCGTAGTCGGCTATCACCTCGTTGCCATGCCCGTGCTCGATCTCCACCCGGAGCGAGTCGTGAAATGGGATGGGGTCGGCTATGTGCCACCGGTAGGCGGCTATCCGGCCACGCGCATCGTCCTTCACCACCAGGCCGTGGAACGGCGCGGCGAACTCGCCCTGGTCGAAATACCAGCCGCCGTTGAAGTAGTCTTCGGTGCCGGTGCCCTGGCCCCGGAACTCGCCGTCCACCGTGAAGATCTCGTCGCCCTCCAGGAACCACAGATTGTTCGCGTGCGACTCGGCATTGAACGACATCCCGGCGAAGTAGCCGCTGCCGATCGCGCGCAGCACCAGGTGGGGGTCCGGGCATCGCCCGGCAGCTCGTCCAGTTCCACGATGTCGAAGTTGAAGTAGAACGCGTCGATGGGCCGGCCCGTGCCGTTCTCCACGACAATAAGCGCCCTTTCCTTGAACGGCATCGGGAGATAGGTGAAGAAGCCACCGCTCGACACCCCCATGGGGAGCGCCGAGTAGTGGCGCCGGTCGAATCCGTTTCCGAAGAAATCGCCGATTGGTGCCGAGATCCGCCGCAGGTAGTGCGGATCCTGGCTCGCCACGGTGATCCAGATCCGCCGGATTACTGCCGGACCCTCGTGGTCAAGCAGCACGGCAGTGTCCCCCGGCGCGATCTCGAGGCGGTCCCGGTTGCCTCCCGTCGTGTCGTAGGAGGAAACGTGGACGAACCGCCCGGAAGCCGGCGCCATCAAATGATCGAACAGGCCTACCTCTCCGGCCAACTCATCGTCGTCCGCGTCCTCGCACCCCACAGCCGGGAGCGAGAGGACGAGAACCACTAGGAGACGTGCGAATAACCGCTTCTTGAGAGCCATGCTGGTGCCTGATAGCTGGGGGCCGCTGGGGAACCCGGTGTCCGTGCGCTGGACGTATCCCGTCAGACACCAACATACGAAAAGGGACGGCCGTCTGGCCGCCCCTCTGCGTCGCTATCGTGCCCCGGCCGAACCGGGGGACGCGTCCCTGGCTAGAGCTTCACCAGGTCTACGCGCCGATTCTGTTGCTTGCCCTCGGGCGTGTCGTTGGGGGCGACGGGGACGGATTCGCCTAAGCCCGCGGTCTCGAGGCGCGAAGCGTCGATGTCGTACGCCTCCGCGAGGAACGCTTTCACGGAAGCGGCACGACGCTCCGACAGGTCCTGGTTGTGTGCATCGTCGCCATCGCTGTCCGTGTGGCCCTCGATCGAGATCCTGAGATCCGGGTGGTCCTGGAGCATCTTCCCGATCTCCTTCAGCGTCGGGGTCGACTCGGGCCGGATCCGGTCGCTGTTCGTGTCAAAGTAGATCCCCTGGGTCGACACCCGGCCCTCGGCCTCCAGGACGTCGTACAGGTCTTTGCCGCCGGCGGCGATGCGGATGGGGCCGAGGAGGATCGGTCTCTCTTCATCCGCGATGTAGTTGTTCAGGAATATGACCTCACTGGTGCGCGCCAGGTTGGCATTCGGGATGTTCGCCACGCGCCGCTCACCCACGTACATCTTCACGTACCGGCCATCGGCCATGATCCGGATGGGCGTCAGCGCATCGTTGATCTCCCGCGCCGCGTTCGTGGCCTTCACGCCGGCGTTGTCGCGATCCTCGACCCCGGTGCCCCGGCCGTCGACCTGGAAGTAGTTGCCGTCGTAGCCCGAGCCCATGCCTTCTCCCTTCACCGGGCCCGTCAGCACCATCATCTGCTGATTGCCGTGCGTGAAGTAGGCATCGAACTCGATGGTGAACATCTCGGGCAACTCTTCCGGAAGGATCACCTTGAAGGCGGCCGCTCGTGGCCCGGTGTTGCGGAGCAGCTGCTGTCCCTCCCACTCCACGACCTCCCAGTTCCCGCGCATGAACTCCAGGCGGCGCGGGAAGTCGCCCACGTTGTCGTCGGCGTAGTCCTCGGTGAACAGCACGCGGTCACCGGGCACGAAGTCGTAGTTGGCCCACGCGCCCTCGCCTGGCTTCGGCGCTTTCTCTTCCTCGGCCTCGAGGTCCACGCCGGCCGTCTTCGCCGCTTCCTCGCGATCGGTGATCGGCTCGCCGTCCTCGTTGGTGATCAACTCGCCGTTTCTATCGGTGTAGATGACCGGCTTGCCGTCCCTCTCGGCCTCGTCACGGCAGGCCGGATCATCGATGGCACAGCGAATCGCTTCCTTGAGCAGCCTGTCCACCTGGTTCGCGGCCTCATCCTCCAGCGCGTTCGCGGCGGCGTCCTTGAGCTTCTTGAACTGGGCGTCGGCGGGTGTAACGGAGAGGATGTTGAGGAAGAGCGCGCCGGCGAGGACGAAGGCGATGGAGAGAACTCGGTGGACTTCGGGTAAAGCCAGGCGAGACGGCATACTTCCTCCTCGGTAGCGCAAGCTTCAGAAAGGTCCCCAACCGCACAAACAACCCACCCCGGGCGCAAGCATAGCCACCGAAGATGATCCCGCTGGCGTTTGAGTCAAGTTGTGGCTGGGAGGATGTCGGCCGGAAGCGGACCAGTTTTCGGTATCTTCGCCCGGCCGATACGTGCGCTCCGCGTTGGCCTCGACGTCGGACCGCGAGAACCAGGCAGGCTTGAACCTCTTCGCCGCGTACAGCGGCGCCTGGTCAAAGTAGTGCGGCGAGTCGGGGTGCCCGCTCTGCCCAAACGTGAGGATGGAGCGCGCCGAGATCTCGGGTCCGAACTCCACGACTTTGACGAACGAGTTGCCGTGAACGCCGTAGCGCCGGCGCGCGCCATCGGCGGGTGGCGCCGTGAACGTGAACAGGGAGCCCAGGAAGCCGGGAGCTCCTGGAATGGGGAGACTCTCCAGGTCGTCGCTGAACGGCACCTGGCCGCTCGCGTCCGGTCTCTGCGACCGATTGATTTCTCCCCACGGCACCTGCCAGGTGTCCCAATCGCGCTCGAGAGCGTCCAGAGCAGACTCCAGGGAGGCCAGGCGCGCCCCTTCCGCCTCCCGGCGCGCGGGGTTGAGACCGAAGAACGACTCGACCCACAACACGAAGAGCGTGGCAGGCACCGATTCGACAGTAGCTACGCCGTCCCAACCAGTCAGCTCTGCAATAGCGGCAGCGAGTCGATCCGGCCGCCTCGTGCCGGTCGCACCCAGCTGTTCGTACTCGGACATCAGCTCCGGCAACAGCTCGTCCGCGGCCAGCATCCGTGTGTCCAGCACGGCCCTCGCGAATTCCTCCAGGGTAACGCTCTCCAGGCTGGCCAGAATCTGCCTGGCCCGTTGCGCCCGATGGTTGTCGCCCTCTCCACCCAGCAGGTAGGCCGGGAAGTCGGATCGCGTGAGAGTCAGACCCTCCGTGGCCATGAGAGGCGTGGAGTTGGTGTTCTGCAGGTAGCCCGTCTCGGGATTGAGAACCTGTGGCAGCTCGTCCAGGGAGTGGTACCCCTCCCACTCGGCGGTCGTGTCGGCGCCGTTGAGCGGTTCCGACCAGTCAAGCTCGGTCGAACGCCGCGGAACGGCTGTACGGAACGTTCAAGCTCGCGACCGCTTCGTACCACTCCTCGTGCGACCGTGCCCTCATCATCCCGTACCACTGCTCGAACCAGCCTCCCTCGTCCAGCTTCGAGAGCCTGATGGCCGCCTCGCGGTCCGCGCCATCCCGGTCCCTGACCACACCCAGGACCGGACCGTGGTGAGTCTTCTTCATGTCGAAGACCCGCTCCTCTACCCCCGCCTCGGTCAGCACTCGAATGGTCTCGGGCCAGGTCTCGGCCTCGCGGTAGCGGTACTGCAGCGGGTTATCAGGATCGTCGAACCGCTCCAGGTAGACGTCCCCGATGTCGGAGTAGTTGTCCGTGTAGGCCCAACCCAGGAAATCGCTGTGCCCCATGTACGGGAGCATGAACCCGTAGCGGCTTAGCCCGGAGAAGATCAAACCCTCCTCGCTCTCCAGGTGCACCTCGTTGTACTGGGAGAGACCGAAGAAGGCTACGTGCGGGTTGATCAGCAGCATCGGATAACCGCTGGCAGTGCGGGAGCCGGAGATGGCCATCTCGTTCGACCCCGTGGGCGGCTCCCCGGCGGGTCCGTAGTCTGGCCGCTCCAGGAGCAGCTCGGTGCCGCTCCGCCTCAGCCCTGCGTACCCGATGTACTCGTTGTGGTGGTACTTGAAGCGAATGAGCGCGAGCGTATGCCAGGGCTCCACCCGGGTCAGCAGCCTTCGCTCCACCTCGGGGTGCGCCTGCAGGAAGAAGTTGAATCCTTCCGCGTAGGCATCGTACAGCGTCTTCATGTGCTCGGGCGCCCGCTCGTACTCCTCGATCGAACGGCGCGGTATCTCCAGGGCGCGGGCCAGGTA
>JBDHIQ010000239.1:0-3116 GCA_039587395.1 Gemmatimonadota bacterium | reverse complement strand
CCTCATGATGTACCCGCCGCTGGCCAAGGTGCGGTACGAGGAGCTGGGTGACGTCTTCCGGAACGGAAGGGTGCTCGGGCTGTCGCTGATTCAGAACTGGGTCATCGGTCCCGTCCTGATGTTCAGCCTCGCCTTTCTCTTCCTGCGTGGCTACCCGGAGCTCATGGTCGGCGTGATCCTGATCGGCCTCGCCCGCTGCATCGCGATGGTGATCGTGTGGAACGACCTGGCGGATGGCGACCCGGAGTATGCGGCGGGGCTGGTGGCCTTCAACTCCATCTTCCAGGTGCTGTTCTTCAGCGTCTACGCGTACGTGTTCATCACAGTGATCCCGGAGTGGCTGGGGCTCGCCGGTACCGCGGTGGACGTTACGATGGGTGACATCGCACAGAGCGTGTTCATCTACCTCGGTATTCCGTTCATCGCCGGATTCCTCACGCGTGCGGTTCTCGTTCGGGCCCGGGGCAAGACGTGGTACCACGAGCGCTTCGTCCCCAAGATCAGCCCCATCACGCTGGTCGCACTCCTGTTCACGATCGTGGTGATGTTCTCGATTCAGGGACGGGCGATCGTAGGCCAGCCGATCAGCGTTGTGCGGGTAGCGATTCCGCTCCTCATCTATTTCGTGGCCATGTTCACGATCACGTTCTTCATGAGCCGGCGAGTCGGGGCCGACTATCCGCAGACCGCCACCCTGTCGTTCACGGCGGCCTCGAACAACTTCGAGCTGGCCATTGCCGTGGCGGTCGCGACCTTCGGGATCGCACACGGAGCCGCTTTCGCCGCCGTGATCGGCCCGCTGGTGGAGGTGCCGGTGCTGATCGCCCTCGTGAATGTCGCCCTGGCCTGGCGGAAGAAGTACTTCCCGGAAGCGGAAGCGCGGATCGCGGGCGTTGAGACGTGTGCGGTGCCGGCCGGAGTCGAGCCGGCCGGAGGGGCTTCGACGGAGCGCTAAGCCACTCGCGAGTTTGGTGGCACCCGGACTCGCTGACCCGGGTCTCTCCACCGACTTCTTGCCGCTCCACATCAGCCGCGTAGCTTACTCGCAGCCGCACCGCTGCTTGCGTGGTGCTTTTTCTCGACGTGCCCTGGAGGCTTTGCGTGCCGTCGCTCTTCCAACGGCTCAAACAGCGAAAGCTGGTTCAGTGGGCGGTAGCCTACCTGGCCGGGGCGTGGCTGGTGACAGAAGTGCTCGATGTGATCGGCGAGCGCTTTCACTGGCCCGATTGGGTCCTGCAGGGGCTCATCGTCCTTCTGGCATTTGGCCTCCCGATTACCCTCGTGCTGGCCTGGTACCACGGTGAGAAAGGTCGACAGCGCGTTGGTGGGCTGGAGCTGGTCCTGCTGGCGGCCCTCCTGGTGGCAGGCGGGTTCGCTGTGAGCTTCATTCCACGGAGTGCTGGCGAGCTGGCCACCGGCGTCGCTTCGACCGCGACCACACTAGAGTTCCCCGAGGAAGTCCTGGCCAGACGAATCGCCATCCTGCCACTGGAGAACCTGAGCCCAGACCCCGAGGCCGACGAGTACCTGGTCGATGGGCTTCATGAAGAGATACAGACTCAGGTGTCCATCATCTCTTCGCTCGATGTGATTTCTCGGACATCAGCCCTCCAGTTCAAGGACCGAACCGGGCTTGGCATCCGGGAGATCGGGAATTCTCTGGCCGTCGGGCTCGTTCTCGATGGAAGCGTTCGCAAAGCCGGCGCGACCGTTCGGCTCGCGGTCCAGCTGGTGGACACCCGAACCGATAGGCAGTTGTGGGCCAACCGGTACGATCGTCAGCTCACTGCGACCGACCTGTTCGAAATACAGAGCGACGTGGCGCTGCAGATTGCCCGCGCAGTGGAGGCCCAGCTAACGCCCGACGAGATCGATCGCATCGAGAAGCAGGGGACACAGAACGATCAGGCCTACGACGCATACCTGGCGGGGGTGTTTCACTTGCGCGCGTTCGAGTTTCTGAAGGCTGAGCCGCTGCTCTCAAGGGCAGTTGCGCTCGATCCGGATTTCGCCAACGCACACGCGCAGCTTGCCCTGAACTACATCATGTTGGGTAACACGAATCTCCGGCCCACAAGCGACGTATTCCCGAAAGCGCTGGCGAGCGCGGAGCGTGCCCAAGAACTGGATGAGGCTCTCTTCGATACGCAACAGGCGCTAGTGGCCATCAACTGGAGCGTGGAGCGCGACTGGCCCGAGGTAGAGCGTCGCCTTCGGCGAATGATCTCTCAGAACCCCAGCAGTTCCCTGGCCCACAACTGGTTGGCCCAATACCTGTCCCTCATTGGCGAACACGAATCGGCGGTGGACCACGCACAACGGGCGTGGGAGCTCGACCCGCTCTCCTGGGGGAGCTCGGGAATCTGGGTCGGAGCGACGCTCTACCATGCCCGCCGCTACGAGGATGCCATAAGAAGCCTGGCTCGGCTGAGTGAACAGGTCCCCGGCGAGTATGATCCACACTCGTTTCTGGCCATCAGTTACGCCCTGTCAGGGAGGCCAGAGCTGGCGGTCCAGCATGCGCGGAGGGCGGTACAGCTGCACGAGGCCGAGCGGTACTCCGTGGAGCCTACGGTCTCGGTTCGGCTCTTTCTCGCGACCATCCTGGCAACAGTGGGCCAGGAAGCCGAGGCACGGGACATTCTGACTGAGGCGCTCCGGCTCAGGGAATCCGAGCACGTGTCCGCTGGCTATCTGGCCCTGGTGCACGTGCGGCTGGGTGAGCTGGAAGCGGCCTTTGAATGGCTGGATACGGCGCGCGAGGAACGCGACAGCTGGCTGTTTCAGCTGCAGGATCCGATGTGGGATCCAATTCGTGCCGATCCCAGATTTCGAGCGTTTCTGACCACGCTGAACCTGCCGGAGGACGTGGGCTCCGCCCGGTAGGTGGGAGGGTCAGTCCAGGCTGGCCAGCCTGGGCGAGAAAGCCCCAGTTAACAAGCCTAAAGACGCTCTGGCGCTCCCTCGAAACAGGCTTACGGCAGCCCGATCGCGACCGCCAAGACTATCGCACCGGCACCGAGTGCCAGCAGAGCCAGGTAGCGCCACGCCACGAACGGGAACCACTCTTCGTACCGCACGCCCGCCGCGGCCAGGATCGCCAGCAGCGCGCCATT
>JBDHIQ010000238.1:0-5847 GCA_039587395.1 Gemmatimonadota bacterium | reverse complement strand
TTGACCAGCCGGGCGAAACGCTCGGTGCGCGAGGGCTCGGGAGGCCTTTCCGCAGAGGCCCAGGCCGTTTTTCGGGCTACGGTTTCGCGACTGCTGAGCGTCGTCGCGCTCCTGATATGCGCGTTATTGACGCTACTCTCCGTCCAGGTCGTCCGCCTGTCGCTGAAGGCGACGGACACCCTGGGTGTCGCTTTCTGGTGGCTTGCCGGTCTCGCGCTCCTGTTCATGCTCTTGAGCCAGATCTGGATTCTGAGGCGATACGGGCAGGGGCGCGGCCCCTGGCCGGCGGTCTGGCCGACAATGAGCACTGGGTCTGGGGGATGTTCTACGTGGACCGGGAGGATCCGTCCGTCATGGTGGAGAAGCGCTTCGGTCTCGGCTACTCGTTCAACTACGGGAACCGGAAAGCCATGTGGATCGTGTCGACCTTTATTGCGCTCACGTTGTCCCTGATCGCGCTCCCGTTCATCGTGACGGCCGTCTAGACCGCAGTCAGCCACCCCTGGTGGTCCGCCGTCCGGCCCCGGACCGCGTCCATAAACTCGGACTGGAGTTGCCTGGTTACAGGTCCCGCCCGCCCCGCTCCGATCGTGATCCGGTCCACGCTTCGCACCGGTGTCACCTCCGAAGCGGTCCCGGTGAAGAACAGCTCATCGGCCGTGTACAGATCCTCCCGCGGCACGAACTCCTCTCGCACTTCGAGACCCACGTCCCCGGCCAGAGCGATGACGGTGTCCCGGGTGATCCCCTCGAGGTTGGTCCCGTCCAGCATCGGAGTGATGAGCGTTCCGTCCCGTACCAGGAACAGGTTCTGGCCGGAGCCCTCGCTCACCAGGCCGGAGGGACCCAGCACGATGGCCTCGGCATAGCCGTTCGCCACCGCCTCCATCTTGATGAGCTGGGCGTTGTTGTAGTGCCCGGCCGACTTGGCCTGCACGGGATAGGTGTTGGGACGCGGCCGCTGCCAGCTGGACACGCACACGTCTACCCCCTGCTCGAGTGCGCCCTCTCCCAGGTACGTGCCCCAGTCCCAGGCGGCGATGTAGGTCTCGATCGGGCTGCCGACCGGATTCAGCCCGGCGGCGCCGTAACCCCGCAGGACCATGGGCCGGAGGTAGCAGTCCTCCAGCTCATTCTCGATCACCAGCTGCCGGCAGGCCTCGCTCAGCTCGCCCCGTGAGTGGCCGGGAGCGAACCGGTAGATAGCGCACGATCGCTCCAGCCGCCGAAGGTGGTCTTCCAGGCGGAAGATGGCCGGGCCGGAATCCGTCTTGTAGCAGCGGATTCCCTCAAACGCGGAAGATCCGAACTGGACCGCGAGGCTCAGGAGATGCACCTGAGCCTCGCCCCAGGGGATCAGTGATCCGTCTTTCCATATCCAGCGCGCTTCGGTGAGGCCTGTCGTCATGGTACCGCTGCTTCGCCGCCAGCCGTCAGTCGACTATTGGCCGGCTCACGTCATGAACCGGATCATCCTTAGAACGTGTCTCGGCCCTTCAGCTCGAGAAGCACCAGCTCGAGCGGGCCGTCGCCCGCGTTGGTCGGGAGGTGCTCGTCCAGGTCGACACACATGACGGTCCCGAGCTCCGACGCCGGAAGCTCCATGATCTCGCCCGCCGGGGTCTCCATCGACGTCGTCTGGTCGCCCAGGAAGATCGCACAGTTGGCCGGATGATGGTGCATGTTCGACGCCTCGCCGGGGCCGTAGCGGATCCGGAGCACGCGGGCGACATCGTTCTCGAACTCTACCGAATAGTGCTCAGGGTCTGCCGTCACGGCGTCCTCGAAATCGGAGCTGACTCCGGGACCCGCCATTGCACCTTCCTTGAACTCGATGAGGATGACTCCGGCGGCTTCGCTGCTGCTGTTGCTGGGCAGGTGTGCGTAGGCCCCGCCACACATCACTTCACCGACCCCCACGGACTGATCCTCTTCCGTCCCGTCGGGCAGGGCCATGTGCCAGGTGGCGTCACTGAGTGACACGGAGCAACTCTCGGGGTGCGTGTGCATGACCGAGGCTTCGCCCGGTCCATAGGAGACTCGAACGAGCCGCACCGCGTCGTTCTCGAACTCGACCGCATAGTGAGCCGGGTCCGCCTCGACCGAGCCCATGTACTCCTCCGCCGCCGGGGCTTCCTCGGCCTCTTCGGGCGGCGGCGCTTCGGCGGCGCAGCCAATGAACAGCGTGACGAGCGCGATCGGGAACAGCCATGCGTGACGCATTCTTGAGCCTCCTGTACGACAGTTTGGGAAGCCTCCCAGCGGGGACGGGCGGGCGTATTGGCACGTCACAGTGCCGGTAGACCGTCCCAAGGTCAAGTTTTTTCGTACGCCAGCTCCGCCTGACCGCGAAGCATTCCGGCGCGCATCACGTGCGTCAGGCTTCGAAACGCCCGCACATCCTCGTTGGGATTCTCCTTCAGAACGAGCAGGTCCGCGATCTTCCCGGTCTCCAGCGTGCCGAAATCCTCGAGTCGCCTCATCGCGGCGGCTCCGTTGCGCGTGGACATGACGACTATGTCTGGCGCCGGGATCCCCGCGGCCTGCATGGCCTCCATCTCGTTGTAGACTGATGGGCCGTGCAGCGTGAGCGGGTTTCCCGCGTCGGTCGCTGTAGCGATGGCCAGCCCCGCTTCGTACACGCGGCGCAGGTTGTCGTACATGACTACTCGGGTCATGCCGCCACGCTCGAGCCGGCGGTAGAACGCCTCCGGGGAGCGCCGGTTCTCGGGCATGAGCGTCTGCAGCTCCGCGGTCTGCTGCAGCTTGGCGCGCGTGCCCGGATCGACGCAGTGGTTCGGGTCGTCGATCACCGGAGGCACGTTGAGGGCGATCGAGCCGGTCGCGCGGGCCCAGAATCCACCGACCACGAGGGTCGGAGCGTACACGGCTTTGTTTCTCAGGAGCAGCTCGAGGAACTCATCATCGACTTGTTGATCTTCCACGCTGTGGACGAGCAGGTTCGCGCCGGCCCTCAGCGCCATCTTCGCCTCACGCAGCGAAGTGGAGTGGACGATCAGGTCCAGGCCCGCGGCCCGTGCTTCCTCTCCCACCTGCATGAGCCTGGCATCCAGCTCATCGCGCCGGTCAGCCGGTGGGCGCAGGTACCACACCTTGGCGGCCGTCGAACCCATTTCCACCAGCTTCTGTACGCTCGCCGAAACCTCTTCGGGCGTGTCCATGGGGAGGAAGGTGTAGAACTCATCGTTCGCCATCAGGGCGGTCCGGGTCGCGTGGGTGATCAGCGGTCCGGCGGCACGCACGTGCGCCGCGTCGGGGTCGTTGTCGGCCACTGCGGGTATCCAGGGATGTCCACCCACGTCGTACACGGCCGTGATGCCGCTGCACAGGTACGACCGGTGCCAGCGCTCGGGGTGATCGCGGTTGTAGCGCGAGGTCTCCAGATAGGGATACATATCGGGTGCGGAGAGACCGTCTGGCCGCCCGTCGATCCAGCCGGTCTGGCTGAAGTGCACGTGAGCGTCCACCAGGCCGGGCGTAATGAACCGGTCTGACACGTCCACCCGCTTCGCGTCCTCCGGGATTGGACACTCGGATTCCGACCCGACGCAGGTCAGCCTGTCGCCCTTCACAAGAACGACGGCGTTCGGGATCTGGGGGCCGCCCGTGCCGTCTATCACCGTGGCACCGGTCAACGCCGTGGTCTGCGCAGAGGTCTGTGCGGCGACCGGGGCCGAAGCGAGGCCGACGACCAGAACCGACGCCAGTAGGGCCCGGCTACGCTGGAACAGGAATATGCGTCGCGGATTCCATCTTTCCATCAACTGCACTCCTTGAGTTGGATTGCCTCCGCTCACCAGCCTTGCGAGCCGAAGCTCGTGCGGCACGATGGTCCAGGCAAGCGGGTCCGTACGGCCCGGACTAGGTTGCCTCGGTTGGTCGGATGCGATCCATGCGGCGGTGAGTCAACATGATCGGACTGCGAAAGACGCTGGCTGTCAAGGCATGTTCGAGCACTACGAGGGCCATGCGGCCGCCGGACTATTCGTGTTCATGGCCGGCTATCGATACCGGATCGAGTGGTACGTAGCGCTGCCGGCGATACTGCTGGTCGGGTTGATCCTGGGGGTGCTGCTGCTCGCGCGGCAGAAGACGCCGGACTCCTCCTGGTTGCGCTCAGCTGCGTGATGTTCGTTCCGGCCGCGGTGCTGTTCGTGTGGAAGGAAACCAGTTACGCCGGCGGTCCGCATCTTTGCCATGGGCTTCCTGCCCGGGATCGTGGCCGGCTGGGCCTGCCTGTTCGCCTTCGGCCGGCCGGTCTGGAGGAGTTTGCGCTCCGACTGAAGGCTATCGGGCCGATCCTTCTCGGGTGCGCTGCGAGCTTTGTTCCCGTAGTGTCTCCGCATGAATGACGCTACCGGAAGATACCGGCACCATAGATCCGTGCTCTTGCTGCCAATTCTCGTGCTGGCCTGCACCGTGTCCCAGGGTGAAGCGCCTGCGGATGAAGAAGCAGATACTGCCACAGAATCGCCCGTCCTGAGCGAAGCGCCCGCCACTCCGGGAACGCCTGTGACCGGCGACGGACCGCGTCTGGCGGTGGTGCTCGTGGTCGACCAGATGCGAGCCGATTATCTGGACCGGTTTGCCCACCTGTTCGATGGCGGCTTCGCCCGCCTGCTCGCAAGCGGGGCGGTGTTCACCGACGCCCATCACGATCATGCCGTGACTTCCACAGCTCCGGGGCACGCAACGATCGCGACCGGCACGTTCCCAGCGACCCACGGCATCGTGGCCAACGACTTCTTCGACCGAAACGAGGACCGCTCGGTGTATTCGGGCCTTGACGAGGAGGCCCCCCTGCTCGGGTTCCCCGACGCGGCGGGCCGATCGCCACGTCGGCTTCGACGCGAGGGACTGGCCGACTGGCTCAAGGGGTCATACAGCTCGGGGAAGGTGGTCAGCGTAGCGCTCAAGGACCGGTCCGCGATCATGATGGGTGGACACCGTCCGGACCTGGCGTACTGGTACCGTGCGGCTGCCCGCGGGCTGGTAACGTCGCGCTACTACGCGGATGACCATCCTGCCTGGCTGGCAACGCTGGGCCTCCCGGTCCTGATCGAGGAGTTCTACCGGGAAGGCTGGGATCGGTCGCGCGAGATCGAGGTGTACGATGCATCGCGGGAAGACGATTTCCCGGGTGAATACCGGGAAGGTTTCAGGACGTTTCCATACGTGTTCTCGGAACGCGAAGGGATGGCCGATGAAGACTCGGGAGGGCCCGGGCCCGGGTTCTACGACTTTCTGCCCTACACGCCGTTGGGAGACGACGTGGTGTTCACGTTCGCGATGAGGGCTGTGCAAGAAGAGGCGCTGGGCGCGGATGAAACTCCGGACGTGCTGTTCAGTTGGGGGAGTTCTTCCACTTCCTCGATGAGCAGATTGGGCCGGATGGATGGATCCTGGTGCTATCCGCGGATCACGGGGCCACACCCATGCCGGAGGAGCTGGCGCGTCGGGGAGTGGAAGATGCACGCAGGGTTCCGTCGCGTGAGCGGCGGGCGGCGCGGCAAGCGGCAGTCTCCCGTGCGGCGGAGATGGCAGGACTCGAAGAGGAGCCTGAGATACGCTGGATTTCTGGTGCGATCGTTCGCGGAGATCTGGACAGAGAGTCACTGGACGCGTTCACCGCCGCGCTGGCACGAGAGCTGGCGTCAGTAGAGTTCTACGACACCGCGTTCACGGCAATACAGATCGCGGATGTGGACCCACGGAGCACGGGTCTGGCGGGCAGGTTTCGAAGGTCGTGGTCTCGGGACCGGTCAGCCGACGTCTTCGTCCACCTGAAACCGAACCATCTGGTCGGCTCGGATGCGGCAAGCCACG
>JBDHIQ010000237.1:0-3173 GCA_039587395.1 Gemmatimonadota bacterium | reverse complement strand
ACGTTGCCTTCGTAAATGCGGAGCAGATCCTCGGCCTTCTCCGTCCACGCCTCGCTCTCCTTGAAGGCCAGGATGCCACCGATGTTGATCAGGAAGTCCTTCTTGCCGCTCACCGTGCAACCGTCTCCGTACATCATCATCTCGCGCAGGATGTCGGCCACGGAAGTGTCCGCGTAGCGCGGGTCGCGGTGCTGAATCATGTACGCGTTCTCCACGCAGCGGGTGGAGTCGAAGAACACGGGGATCCCAACCTCTCCGCAGTAGGCGTAGACGTCCTTCATGTTGTCCATGCTCACCGGCTGGCCACCGGCCATGTTCACCGAGTGTTCGAAGGAGATGTAGGCCACTTGCTCGGCCCCATGCTCGTCCACGAGTGCCTGAAGCCTGCCGAGATCGATATCGCCTTTCCACGGATAATCGCTCTCCGGGTTCTTCGCCTCGTCCACGATGACGTCCACGAACACGCCGCCCGCCAGCTCCTGGTGAAGCTTGGTGGTCGTGAAGTACATGTTGCCGGGTACGAACTGTCCAGGCTTGATCATGATCTGGCTGAGGATGTGCTCGGCCGCCCGACCCTGGTGTGTCGGGATGATCTGCTGGTAGCCCAGAGCATCCTGGAGCACCCCGACCAGGCGGAAGTAATCGTCGCTGGTCGTGGCGCTGGCCCGTACGCCCTCGTAGTCCGCCCACTGGTCCACGCTCATGGCGGAGGTGCCGGAGTCCGTCAGCAGATCGATGGTTACATCTGCCGAACGCAGCAGGAACGTGTTGTAGCCGGCCATGCGGATCGCTTCCGTCCGCTGGCCACCCGACAGCACGCCTACCCGCTCTATCGTGTGGATCTGATACGGGAACGTGTCGAACTCGTGCGCATCCAGGTCGGGGAAGACCCAGTGGTACTTCATCTGGTCCCGCCAGCTGCCCGTGGCGGTTGCCTGCAGCGGAGGCACCTTGGCGCTCTGCGCGAGAAGACCGATTATCGCATCCGCGACCTGGTCCAATTGCTCGTTGGTCATAGCCAGCCGCGGGATTTGCACCGGAACCGGAGCTTCGCGCTCCGTCAGGTGCGGCGCCACGGCGCGCACCCCGGACATCAGGTACAGTGCCGCCGAGAAGGTGTCCTTAGCGCGATCGCCCACGTGCGGAAGGAACGAGTCGGCCATCACGTACGCGCCGTCACAGCCTCTCTCGAGCGGCACCCCGCCGTCCCGAAGTCGCTGCGTGAAGCGCTCGGTCTGATGCATGACCCAGCGAACCTCGTCCTCGTTGCACATCTCACGCAGACCGCGCGTCAGGACCTCCATGGTCCGTCCCGCCATCCCGCCGTAGGTGTGCAGTCCTTCGAAGACGACCACCTCGTTCATGAACTTCTCGTGATCGTCCGGATTGTCGGTGGACAGGAAGCCGCCCGTGTTGCACTTGGGGTCCTGCGCGCCGTCAACCTGGAGGATGTGGCTGGTCTTTACGATCTGCTTGACGATGTCCGATATGTGCCGGTCGGCCTGACCGGGCTCGCGCTGCTGGATGAACCACGCGTTCTCCACCATCCGTGAGCCGTCCACTACCAGGCGGACAGCGAAGCGGTCGGCCAGCGCCCGCGTCGCGCGCAGGTTCTCCAGGCTGAACGGGTGCTGACCGTCGGCGAATGCCTCCAGGTCCACCAGCGCCACACCGCCTTCTTCGAGGACCTCTTCCAGCTTCGCCAGGTCCAGGTTCCCGGTGAATACCGGCTCGCCGCGGTCCCGCGTATCGCGGACCACGACGTCGCGCGGAGTCAGCACGTCCACCCGGTCCCGCGCGTTGCTGGCCACGACGGATCCGGACGGCACCATCGTGGACACCAGCAGCTTGATGCAGCCCAGGATGTTGTGAGTGGGGCAGACGTATCCGTGACCCAGCTCCTCGAACACGGCTTGCTGGAGCGCCTCGAAGTTGCGGCTGCCCGCGTACGCTTCATCGCCAATCATCTGACCGGACAGTTGCTCCTGGCTCAGGGCGCCGGTGCCCAGGGAGCACATGTCGAACGTCACCTGCGACGGTGTCAGATTCCACACGTTGAAGTGGGCATCTGCCAGGTACTTCTTGCGCTCCTCCAGGGTCGGGAACGAGAGCGGACGAACAGTCTTGATCTTGTGCGGCTCGCAGGCGGGCGTGGTGTATTTCATCGAAGCATCTCACTCAGAGTTTGCGTAGTGGCGCGGGACCCATACACACAAAGGGCACCACGTGACGTCGGGAGGCAAGGTCAAGTTCCGAGCCACTGAAGGTGGGCTCGGGCGAGGTGCTAAGCCGTTAGGGCGCGGGAGGTTGTGAACCGGAGAGGTGTTGGCCCGTGGAAGGCCAGCGACTCCCTGTCACATACCATGGGGCATTTGGTCCCGGGATCCGGCTCGCCAGTCAGACCGGGAGTGCAACTCCGGCATCGCCCTCAGGTCTTTGGCTCGTTGATGATGAGCGTCATGGACGTGTCGCCTATCAGGTCGGCGCCGCCCTCCGGGTTCTTGAGGAATAGCATGAGGCGGGCCGTGAAGACCTCGCCTTCCGCCGCCACACCCTCGCCGACGAACGTGAAATCGTCGCTGAAACCAAAGGCGTTCTTGCGGAGTATCCGCTCGCCGTCTTCGTTGTGGATATAGACTGACTCGAGCAGCTCGGGGAACCGGTCGGCGGTGCTTCTGGGAAACAGGTAGCGGCCCTGGATATCGGACCCCGGACCCAGCGAGACCTCGGGCGACGCATGCCGCGACACCGTCTTGCCCTCTGGGGATATCAACTCCACCTGGAACCAGCCCCTGCCGCTCACGCCCGCGTCCTCAGCAACCCGGACAACCAGTACCCGTCTCAGGGTCTTCCCGAGCGAGGGTGCGCCGAAACGATCGCCGACGGGGAGAAGCGAAATGTCCATCTCCACAGCCGCATCCGGGGGGCTCTGCGCCAGCACGAGGGACGGAAGGAAGATCGCTCCGCTGAGCACGCCAACAGCCGCGAGCATCGCGATACGTTGGAGCATCGAGATTGGCATTCTGCTATCTCCTGGTCGCTTACAGACAATACTTCAACTTGTTTCTAGGTAGAGATGCGGTGAGGCTTTCCGCAACCTGCTCGTCCTGCCGGCAAGAAAGGCCACCCCACCCTGCCGCCGGCCAATCGCACATAACGTCAAGCCACGACCG
>JBDHIQ010000053.1:0-18246 GCA_039587395.1 Gemmatimonadota bacterium | reverse complement strand
CCATTCGCAGAGCGGGGCGGCGCTGTTCGCGCACACGCCGGGGATGCACGTGGTCTGTCCGGCCACCGCACTGGATGCGAACGGATTGCTCCGGACGGCCATCCGTTGTGACGATCCGGTGCTCTTCTTCGAGCACAAGCACCTGTACCGGCAGACGTACAACAAGTCGGCCTATCCGGGGCCGGACTTCATGATTCCGTTCGGCAAGGCGAACGTCGTCCGCGAGGGGCAGGCGGTCACGCTCATCACGTACGGTGCGCTGGTACAGCGCTCCCGCAAAGCGGTGCAGCAGCTAGAGAAGGAAGGCCGTGCCGTAGACGTCGAGATCATCGATCTCCGGTCTCTGAACCCGCTGGACATGGACACGATCAGAGAATCCGTGAAGAAGACGAACAAGCTGATCGTGGCTCACGAGGATCCGGGATCGTGGGGCTTCGGAGCGGAGATCGCGGCACGAGCTGCCGACGAGCTGTTCGAATGGCTGGACGGCCCGGTCCGCCGGATCACGGCCACGGACACTTCGGTGGCCTACGCTCCGCAATTGGAGCTGGAAATCCTGCCGCAGGTGGAGGATCTGGCGGAGGCGATGGTCGAGCTGGACGCGTACTAAGGAGATGGAGTAGTCCCGATGTATCAGTGGGAGCGGGATGCACTCGGGATAGACACCCTGGGCGAGCTGAAAGGCGGCGTCCGTGTCCGCGCGCGGGTCGAAGGATCCTTCGACCAGGCGGGTGCCTGGTGGGTATCGGCGTTGTTCGCGCCGGACATCTGGAAGACATGGCGCGTCGGCGTGCTACGTCGCCCCGTCGGGTTTGCCGTAGTGTTCGCGCCGACGAATCTCCGCTCGAGGCTGGGTTTGTCGGATGGGCAGGAAGTGGAGCTCCACCTCCTCCCGGCCGACAAGTATCAACCCGACCCACGACGGCAGGTCGCGCAAGGCGACTGAGGGGGCACGACCGGCAGGGGCAGCACACCCGGGGTCTGGCTCAGTCCTGTAGCTGTCGACTGTGAGGGCTCCGCCCCACCTCTGACCGAGAAAGGACCTGTCATGAACTGGCAAGAGCGCATCCGCGAGGGCACTGCGTTACTCGACATCCGCCTGTTCGAGCTTGGTGGAACCCCTGTCACCGCGTGGACCCTCGCCACCGTACTGATGATCCTGCTGGCTACCATCCTGATCGCACGAGTCGTCCGAAAGGCGATGGAACGGATGCTCAGGGGGAGGACCGCACTCGAGCAGGGCAACATCGCCGTGACCTCCAGGCTGGCTCACTACCTGCTGTTGATCGGCGGGGCGCTCATTGCCCTGGATACGCTGGGTGTGAGCCTGACGGCGCTGTTCGCGGCCGGCGCCCTGTTCGCAGTAGCCATAGGCTTCGCGATGCAGAACCTGGTCGCGAACTTCGTTTCGGGCTTAATCCTGTTGATGGAGCGAGCGGTCAAGCCGGGTGACATCGTCGAGTTGGATGGCCAGATTATAGAGATCAAGCGAATGGGCATCCGCGCAACGATCGGGCGGACGCTCAACGAGGAGGATCTGATCATCCCCAGCTCGAATCTGGTCCAGTCCGTGGTGAAGAACTTCACGCTCCGGGACACACTATCACGTCTGCGGGCCCAGGTGGGTGTGACCTACGACTCCGACATGATCCTGGTTCGGAGAGTGCTCGAACAGGTGGCGGAACAAGTTCCATGGCGGTCCGGTGCACACGAACCGGTGATTCTTCTGTCGGAGTTCGGCAGCTCGTCGGTCAATTTCGAAGTCTCAGTGTGGATACAGAATCCGTGGAAACGGCAGCAGTATCGATCCATGCTTCACGAGGCAATCTGGTTTGCCTTGAAAGAGGCGGGAGTCACGATCGCCTTCCCGCAGGTGGATGTACACTTCGATCCACCGGTGGTGGAATCACTCCAGGCCCTGAGAGCCGCCGGCTGAGGCGTCTGAGAAAGCGGAGATCGGTCTATGGCTGCTGGCAAGGAAACTCCACACCGCGGGATGAAACTCGGTCGGTACTCGAAGCCGGGCAGCGCGCCAGGTATTCTGTCCGTCGACCCGGATGCGCAGCGCCCGATCATTCGGGTCATGGCGTACAACCCGGACCGGTTTGAGGAGCGGGAAATCGCTGACCCGGCTGAGCTCGAGTCAATTCGAGGCGAGTGGCCGGTCGTCTGGGTGGACGTCCATGGACTGGGCGACAGGGGCACGCTCGAGGCGCTCGGCGCTCGGTTCGAGCTACATCCGCTGGCCCTCGAGGACGTGGTGAACCTTGGCCAACGGGCCAAGGTAGAGCCCTACGATGAAGACCTGTTCATCATCGCCCGGATGCCTGCAGACCCCCCCAGCACCGAGCAAATCAGCCTGTTCCTTGGCAGGGACTTCGTGCTGACCTTCCAGGAGCAGTCCGGCGATTGTCTCGAGGGCGTCAGAGAGCGGATTCGTCATGGGCGCGGGAGGATCCGAAGGTCTGGACCTGACTACCTGTCCTACGCCATCCTCGATGCCGTGATCGACGCGTACTTCCCGGTCGTGGACGAGTTGGGGGATCAACTGGAGCAGCTGGAGGAGGAGGTCCTGGACCGGCCGGACCAGGACACGGTGACTGCGATACACCGCCTGCGCCGCACGATTCTCACGCTACGGAAGTCCGTCGCGCCACATCGAGAGGCTTTCAATGCACTGATCCGCGGGGAGGGGCCGTTCGTTACTCACGAGACGACCCTCTTCCTGCGCGACTGTTACGATCACGTGATCCGGGTGGTCGAACTGCTGGAAGCCTACCGGGAGATCAGCTCCGACCTCATGGCCACCTATCTATCGTCGGTCAGCAACAAGATGAACGAGGTGATGAAGGTCCTCACCATCATCGCCACGATCTTCATCCCCCTTGGGTTCATCGCAGGACTGTATGGGATGAACTTCGACGCCGGAGTGTCGCCATGGAATATGCCGGAGCTGGGGTGGTACCTCGGTTATCCGTTCGCACTGCTTCTCATGCTGCTGGTAGCGACGGGATTCCTGGTCTTCGTGTGGCGACGGGGCTGGTTCCGATAGCCGGCGGCGATCAGAACCAGCATCAGTCGCCCGTCTGCCTCCCGGCCCGGCTCAGCCCCCGAAGCGCTCCAGGATCCAGGACGCCACCAGCTCCATGACCTCCGGCGACACGGTCTGATCGATCCCGGCGTACTCGCCCGGGGATCCCGTCGTGGCCTCCTGGAATAGGTGGTTGAGGCCCGGCAGCTCTCGCACGGTGAAGTCCGGGTTGCCGCCCCGCTCCAGCGCCGCAGCGATAGCGTCCAGGTTCACCTCCGGCGGAACCTGCAGGTCCAGTTCACCATTCAGGGCCAGCACCGGAACGCCCACCCGCTCCAGCGTCGGGGCGGGATCGTAGGTCAGGAAATAGCGCATCCAGGGCGAGTTCACCCTCTGTACTTCCGCTGAGATGGTTGCGTCGGAGATTCCGGCAGCCTGCCGCTCCGCTTCGCTCAGCTCCGCGGTGGCCGCCTCCATTGCCTGGCGGAGTCGGGCGGCCGCCACAGCCGCATCCGGCTCCTCTCTGACGATCGCGAACAGTTCGCGCTGCAGGGCGAGGTTCTCCTGGACTGCCTCGTCCGCGGCACCGCTGGCCCGGGCGATGAGCTGGCCCTGCCGGTAGAGGATCTCCTCACCGGTGATCCCGGTCCCGGCCAGTAGCACGATGAACGCGACATCCTGGGACTCGACCGCCGCCGCCGGGGCGATGACCCCACCCTCGCTGTGCCCCACGAGGCCGATCCTGCCGGCATCGACCTCGGGACGACCCTTGAGATACTCGACGCCGGCCAGGGCATCGCCGACGAAGTCCGCGGTGGTCGCGACTGCGTGATTGCCCGTTGAGCCACCCACCCCGCGGTCATCGAATCGAAGCACCGCGATGCCGTCGCGCGTCAGCATGTCGGCGATGACGAGAAACGGGCGATGCCCGAAGACCGTCTCGTTGCGGTCCTGCGGTCCGGAACCGGAGATCAGGACCACGGCCGGGAACGGTCCCGGTCCCTCCGGGAGGGTGAGCGTACCGGCCAGTTCGATTTCCGCACTCGAATTAGGGTAGCTCACTTCCTCTTCGAGATAGGGCAGGGGTGGCTCGGGATCCTGCGGTCGTCGACGCTCCTCCACCGCCTCGACGCGTTCCACGCTGAGGGGTAGCTGGCCGCCGCCCTGACTCCACGTGCCCTCGATGCGGGTCCTGTCCTCGGTCAGCGTGCCCGAGTAGGAGCCGGCTACCGCACTGGACGTGAGACGGACGGCCCCATGCTCGGAAAGCGTCACTTCATCGATGGGTATGCCCCGGGCGCCCTGGTCCGGGCTGTCCAACGTGGCCGTGAACGCCCCGTCCTCTGCCTGCTGGATGTGGAAGACGATGGTGAGCTCCACGCCACCCGGAGCCCTCAGCACGCCCTGCCAGATCCCGGCGATGGTGTCGGCCGGGACGGACGGCGCCACGCCGATTCCGGGATCGATCCCGATGCCCGGACCGGACGGCCCGGCTCCGGTACCGGTCGCTCCGATCCCCGCAGGTGTCGGCGGGTCGCGGAACACTACCGGGATGACGGGTGCCGCTTCGGGCACGGCCCCCGCATAATCCTCTCCTACGGCGGCGGCCAGCGTGGCCGCAACCTGACCCTGCGTCAACGTGGGGCTGTTCTCCAGCACGCCATGAGCCGGCGTGTCGGGTCCCAGCGCTGCGAGCCAGATCTTCTCGGCGCCATCGACGTTGGATCCGTGGCCTCGCCAGGAGTCCGGTCCACCGCCACGGCCGTGGTCCGTCGCGAGCAGGAGCGTCGTCTTGCCGCGGTAGGCATCCAGCGACTGAATCGTCTTCCACAGGTCGGCCACCAGGCGGTCAAAGCGTTGCGCCGCGGCCAGATAGAGATCGTACCGCCCCTCGTGTGCCCGGCTGTCCGGCGCGTCGAAGCTGATGAACAGTACTCTGGGCTGGTGTTTCTTCAGGTGCTCGAGCGCGGCGTAGTAGGTGAACCCGTCGTAACGGACCTCGTCCCACGTCCAGGGCGTGGTGGCCGAGAGTTCATCCAGCAGCCTCTGCCGCCCGGTCAAGGGAGGATCGTCGAGATCTTCCCAACCGGCGTTCACCAGCACGCCGCTTCGTTCTTCGTTGATGATGTAGGGGAAGACGTCCCACGAGGTGAAGGCAGCCACTCGATCCTCAAACCCGGGGCGACCGTTCAGCCACTCGAGCACGGTGACGTTCGGGTTGGGCTCCTTGGCGTTGCTGTCGATTCGCTCGTCGGGATACCCGGAGAGGATCTCGTTGTAGCCGGGATACGAGAAGTTCAATCCGTTCAGAACATCCACCTCGCTGCCCTGCCAGACGTTTCCCGCCAGCAGGCCCTGCTCTGCAACCACGCCCCATAGAAACGGAAGCAGCGTCTCCCGCCGTTCCTCCGGCGTATCGCGCCAGAATTCGGCTCGTGCAGCTTCCAGGACGCGGGGATTGTCCGCCAGTGTCTCGATCAGGAGCGGGTCGGCGCCGGCGAATACTTCCTGCCAGCGCAACCCGTCAATCATGAACAGAACGACGTTCTCGGCTACCGAAGAGGGACCGGGCTCCGCAAGCAGGTGCGCCGCGCGTTGAGCGTACACCTCCGGTCCTGACTGACCGGCGGTGGCCGTGGAACCGACCGCGAGACCGGTAAGACAGACGGTAGTAGCGGTGAGGAGGCGATTCATAGCTCAGTCTCCAGCTGTTCTTCCCTGAATTCGGGATCTCCAATGTCACGCCAGTGGCGAATGTCTTGTACCAGTTCCCTGCGGGTGACTCCCGGCCCACAGAACAGAAGGAAATCACCAAACGCGTCGAAGTGGGGAAGCGTGTTGCGTCGGTCCGCCCATTCCGGGCGCAAGCCGCGGCCTCTTCCCCATTCGAAGAGCTCCTCGAGAGACGTGTCGCTGTATACGTGGCAGAGCCTGTCTCCGCGCTCGATACCCAGACGCGGGATGGCCCTGGGAGCGACATGGTAATGATACTTGATCACGCGGCATCTTACGCTGCCACGCCAAACTGCGCATGATCAGTCCATGCCTCTCCTGGGTCCGATGTTGCTGATCGCTGTCGGTGCGGCGCTGGCGCTGGCGTTTCTGAGGCCCGGCCTCGGGATCGTAGTCGCCGTGTTCCTGCTGCTCCTGCTGCCGGGACGCTGGTGGCGCTGGCGAACCCGGCGCTTTCGGCGCGGACTGCGGGCGCTGGAGCGGGGAGATACGGCCTACGCGCGCGCCGAGCTGGAGAGCTTTCTCTCCCGGCTGGATGCCGATGCCTCGTTCACGAAGCTTCAGCCCTATTTCAACCTGGGCCGGAGGTACTCCTACCAGGCGGCGGCGTTGAGCAATCTCGGCATTGCCGAGCTCCAGGAAGGAAGGCCCGAGGATGCGGTGGCCCGGTTTCGCGCCGCCCTGACGGCGGACGAGCACTTCGCTCAGGCGCTGTACGGCCAGGCGGCGGCCCTGCGCCTGCTTGGCGACCTGGGAGCAGCCGAAACGAGCGCTGAACGGGCGCTGCTGTTGCGTCCCAAGTACCATGCGGCGCGGGCGTTGCTGGGGCTCGTGCAGCTGGAGCGAGGGGATGAAGAAGGGTCGGCCGCGACCCTGGCGCCGTTGCACCAGGCAGGCAAGGATCCGGACCGCCTGCTCGATCGCCTGCGGAGCCAATGGCCGGAAGGCCGCGCCGGGTAAGCTTCCCGTCGCGGCCCTCGTGTGTATGCCTAGTTGCTGTCTACTGCGAGTCGGTGCAGTGCAGCCTGCCGCCCGCCGGCCTGCTGCCCGCCGAGCTACCTCCCGCCGTCGTGCTGGTGCTCCATGCCGCCGTGGCTGTGGTCGGCCTGGTTTGGCTTCTCGAGGGTGTTGATCAGGTCCTCGACGTAGGCGGGGTCGTTCTTGTTCATCTCCGGCCACTCGGCGTCCTGAGCGTACACGATCCCGCCGAGCGCACCCATTCCGCCGTCCATCGCGTCCATTGATGTCGGGTTATCGTACTGGACGACAAGGCGGTACGTGTGGCTCTTGTCGAGCTTGAGGCCGCCGCGCCACCACATCTTGCCAGTTGGGACGGACAGGACCTCGCCGTTGTCGTCCACCTCCGGCTCGCTCTCCCACAGCACGTTGTCCTCGGTCACGTTCTCGAACCGAATCCAGCTGCCGTAGTTGTGGAGGTGCCCCCCTACCGCGAGGAGCCGGCCGTCAATGACCGGGCTGCCTTCCCACGCCATCGTGGTCGTGCCGGGCGGAACCGGGAACTCCTTCTCGCCAACCGGACCCATCACGTCGATGTAGAACGGGTACACGTCCCGCGGTGAGACCAGCCCGTCGCCTTCGTGGCTGTAGAGGAGCGTAATGTGCAGATAGGCGTGGTAATCTTCCTCCAGCGGATTGGCGAACATGGAGCTGATCAGCACACGCGAATCGGCGCCCAGGGGATAGCCCAGGAAGCGCGGGATCCTCTCTTCCTGCGTCTCTCGCCCCGCGGCCAGGATACGGCGCGCGATGGGCGAGAACAGCTCCCGGTTGTCGGGGTCGATGAGGTTCACGTGGTGGAGCAGCCTGTCCGGCAGGGGATTGCCCTGCGCGTCCCGCATCTCCCACGAGAAGCCGTGCAGCCAACCCTGGATCGGCAGGCCGGCCAGTTGCACCGGGGGTCGCAGATGCGGACCGTTGGCCGGCAGGTGAACCGGTCCAACGATCAGTTCGGCTTCGTTCCGGTCGGGGTAGTCCACGAACCGGACCAGATCGTTCTTGTCCGGCAGCGGCGGTGGCTCGGTTTGACCCGATAGATCCGTTGCGGTGACGGCAAGCGCTGCCATCGAGCCCAGGATAGCCGCCTGCTGCCACGGCTTCCACGCACTCTTCATAGCTCTAGTTCCTCTCATGTGGAGAACACTCGGGGTGGGAGCCCGGCGGGCCCCGGTTCTGCTACGCGGGCCGGGTTTCCGGCTACGGCGGTGGCACCTGGAAGTGCTCATAGTTCTTCGCTATGTACTCCTGCCACTCTTCAGGCACCTCATCGTCGGGGAAAATAGCCTCGACAGGGCACTCGGGAACGCACGCCCCACAGTCGATGCACTCCTCGGGGTGGATGTAGTACTGATCCTCTGCCTCGTATATGCAGTCGACAGGGCACACGTCGACGCATGAGGCGTCCTTGGTAGTGATGCATGGGTCTGCGATTATGTATGTCATGGCCCCGAAGATACAGGCGACGTAAATGGCTCGCAACGCGCCGCCGGCGGCAGGGTTCAGCCGCATCTCCCCGGCCGCCGAAGTGCCCGCAGCCGCGGGCAAAAGGTAGACTGAGGTTCCAGGGTCCGGTAGTTTCCGTCGGCTTGGAATCAGCCATGTCCCGGACCATCCGGATGCGATGAAGCAGCTAACGGTATTGAAGGACCACGAGAGCCAGGGGAACGGTGCCCCCGAGGCCTCCACAGCCCGGTGGCCGCAGCGGAAGCCGCACTGGCTCAAGGTGCGTGCACCCGGCGGAGGCAACTACCGCCGGCTCAAGTCGCTGGTGCGCGGGCTGCAGCTCAATTCCGTATGTGAGGAGGCGCATTGCCCGAACATAGGGGAATGCTGGGAAGCCGGTACGGCGACATTCCTCATCATGGGAGAGATCTGCACTCGCAACTGCCCGTATTGCGCCATCGCACACGGACGACCGGAAGAGCTGGATGAAGATGAGCCCCGGCGTGTTGCGGAGGCGGTGCTCGCACTGGAGCTGAACCATTGCGTGATCACGTCCGTAGACCGGGATGATCTCCCCGACGGCGGCGCCCGCATATTTGCCGAGATGATCCGGGAGATTCGAAGTCACCGTCCCGAGTGTTCGATCGAGGTCCTGACTCCCGATTTCAGGGGAGATCCCGAGGCCATCCATGCAGTGATCGATGCCGGACCGGACATCTTCAACCACAACATGGAGACGGTCAGGAGCCAGCACAGGCGGGCCAGGCCCGGAGGGCGCTACGATCGTTCGCTGGAAGTGCTTCGAATAGCCAGGGAGCGGAACCAGCAGGTGTTGATCAAGACGGGCATCATGCTCGGTCTGGGTGAGGGAGCCGACGACGTGCGCGAGTTCATGTCCGATGCCGTAGGGGTCGGTGTTCAGATACTCACGGTGGGGCAGTACCTGCGTCCATCCACAGGCCATCTCCCGATAGACCGGTACGTGAAACCCGAAGAGTTCGAGGCGTGGCGGAGACATGGCGAGTCGCTGGGACTCCTGCACGTGGAGAGCGGCCCGCTCGTTCGGAGTAGCTACCACGCCCGTGAGCAGGTCGTTCAGCTGCGCGAGAGAGCCGCGGCTGTCTGACAGCCGGATGATCGACTGATATGGAACCGATACGGAGGGAATCTTGCCGCACCCCGCTACGGCGGTAACCACAGAGGATGACGAGCTGCTCGGGCTTTCCTCCGAGGAGCTTCACGATCTGCTGAGGCTGATGATCCTGTCGCGCCGCTTCGAGGAGAAGTCCGGCGAGGGATACCAGATGGGACTGATCGGCGGTTTCTGCCATCTCTACATCGGTCAGGAAGCGGTCGCCGCGGGCGCCATCAGCACCCTGCGGGACGACGACTACGTGATCTCGGCCTATCGCGAACACGCGCACGCACTCGTGCGCGGCATGAGCCTGGAATCCATCATGGCCGAGCTGTACGGCAGGGTGGATGGCTGCTCGCAGGGCATGGGCGGGTCGATGCACCTGTTCGACAAGAGCGTCAACTTCCTCGGCGGGCACGGGATAGTCGGTGCCCAGATGCCGATTGCCACGGGCGTCGGTTACTCGATCCGCTACCAGAAGAAGGATGGCGTCTGCCTCTGCTTCTTCGGGGATGCCGCCGTCAACATTGGAGCGTTTCACGAGTCGCTGAACATGGCAGCCAAGTGGGAGTTGCCCGTGATCTTCCTGTGCGAGAACAACGCGTACGGCATGGGAACGGACATCCGAAGCGTGGCGGCCGCGGAAGAACTGATGATCCGCGCCTGCTCCTACGAGGGCGTGGTCGGGACCAGCGTGGACGGGATGGATGTCCTGGCGGTAAGGCAGATCGTCCAGGAGGCTGTAGACCGGGCGCGGGACGAGCACCGCCCGACGTTCATCGAAGCGCGCTGCTATCGATACATGGGGCACTCCATGGCGGACCCGCCGCACGGGACCTATCGGACCCGCGAAGAAGTGGAGGGGTGGCGGGACGTGGACCCGATTCTGCGCTTCCAGCGCAAGCTCATGGAGGCCGGCCTGCTGACGGAAGAAGAGTACGGCAGGATGGACAGCGAAGCGCTCGCGGCCGTGGGAGCCGCCGCGGAGTTTGCCGAGCGGAGCCCGCCTCCGGGACCGGAACAGATCTACAAGTACGTCTACTCGGACGAGTATCCTGACGACATCGCGCGCCGTGATGCCTGGAGGGAGGAAGTCTGATGGCGGTCATTACCTACCGGGAAGCGCTCAACCAGGCGCTGCGCGAAGAGATGGAGCGCGATCCGACGGTATTCCTGATGGGCGAGGAGGTCGGCAAGTACGATGGCGCCTACAAGGTGTCGCGCGGCCTGATGGACTCGTTCGGGAAGTGGCGTGTCCGGGACGCGCCGATCGCCGAGCTGGGATTCGCCGGGGTCGGCGTGGGGGCGGCGATGACGGGCCTGCGCCCCATCATCGAGTTCATGACGTGGAACTTCGCGCTGCTTGCCATCGACCAGATCGTGAACAGCGCGGCCAAGCTGTACCAGATGTCGGGTGGGCAGTACAACGTGCCCATCGTCTTCAGAGGTCCGGGCGGAGCGGCGCTGCAGCTGGCCTCGCAGCACTCGCAGGCGCCGGAACCGTGGTACACGTACGTGCCCGGTCTCAAGGTGTGTGCTCCGGCGACTCCGGCCGATGCAAAGGGTCTGCTGAAGACCGCCATCCGTGACAACGACCCCGTCGTGTTCATCGAGGGAGAGCTGCTCTACAACGTGAAGGGCGAGGTGCCCGAAGGGGAACACCTGGTTCCGTTCGGCAAGGCCGACGTGGTGCGTGAAGGCAACGACGTGACCGTGGTGGCGCACTCGAAGATGGTGCACCGGGCGTTGCAGGCCGCGGAGCAGTTGCGGACCGAAGAGATCGACGTCGAGGTCATTGACCTGCGCAGTCTCCGGCCGCTGGACGTGGACACTATTCTGGCCTCCGTTCGGAAGACGAACCGCGTCGTAGTGGCGGAAGAAGGATGGCCGGTGAACAACCTCGGGTCGCAGATTGTGGACGATATCCAGCGCGAGGCTTTCGATCACCTGGATGCGCCCGTCACGCGCGTCACGGGACTGGACGTCCCGATGCCGTACGCGCGGAATCTGGAGAAGATCGTCTTCCCGAACGCCGATCACATCGTGAAGGCGGTTCGGCACGTCTGTTACAGGACCTGAGCGACGGAAGGAGAGCGAACCAGCCTCGATGGCGACCAAGGTGGTGATGGCGCAGCTCAGCCCGACCATGGAAGAGGGCCGGCTGCTCGAGTGGAAAGTGGAGGAGGGAGCCGCGGTCTCTCAGGGCGATGTGCTGGCCGAGATTGAGACCGACAAGGCCAACATGGAGGTGGAGGCGCTTGGCGGCGGCGTGATGAGGAAGATCCTGGTTGCCGCCGGGCAGACCGTGCCGGTCGGGACGCTAATAGGCGTCATCGCGGAGGCGGACGAGGACATCGAGGCGCTGCTCGCGGGTGCCACGGCGGCGGGCGCCGCGCCGGCCGCTCCGGCGGCGACCTCGGAAGCCCAACCGGCCCCACAGGCGATCTCGGAAGCGCGATCGGCGGCTCCGGCGCAGCCAGTGACCGAGGCGCCGGCCACCCCCGACGACGGCCGGGTCAAAGCCTCCCCGGTGGCCAGGAAGATCGCGCGCGAGCGCGGCCTGGATCTGCGGACCATCGCAGGCAGCGGTCCGGGTGGCCGGATCGTGAAGGCGGACGTGGAGGCCGCGCCGGCAGGGGCTGCGCCGGTGGAACCCGCACCCGCAACCATGCCGGCCGCGCCCCCTGCGCCCGCCGCGACCGACGCGGCGCCGTGGCCGGCCCCGACAACGGTGCCGACTGCCGCGGAGGCCACCGGGCCGTCTCGCCTTGAGGAGCGAGTGGTGGAGGCTAGCCAGATGCGGAAGGCCATCGCCCGGCGGCTGGCTGAGTCCATTGGGCCGGTTCCGCACTTCTTCCTCACGACCGAGATCGACATGGGCAGGGCGCTGGACCTCCGGGCCGAGCTCAACAGCCGTCGGACGGACGGCAAGATAGGAGTGAACGATCTGCTGTTGAAGGCCGCCGCCGAGGCCCTGGTTCGCAACCCGGCCGTGAACGCGTCGTGGGAGGAAACGGCCATCCGCTATCACGGAAGGGTGGATCTGGGTATTGCAGTTGCGGTCGATGGCGGACTCATCACTCCCGTGCTTCGAAACGCGGACGGCAAGGGCCTGCGGCAGATATCTACGGAGGCGCGTGATCTCATCGAGCGGGGAAGAAACCGCACGCTGGTCCCGGAGGAGTACCAGGGAGCTACCTTCTCGGTCAGCAACCTGGGCATGTTCGAGATCGAACAGTTCACCGCCGTGATCAATCCGCCGGAGGCGGCGATCCTGGCGGTTGGGAAGACGCAGGAGAAGGCGGTCGCGGTCGATGGCGAGCTGGTGATACGCAAGCGAATGCGCGTCACCATGTCCTGCGATCATCGCGTCGTGGATGGAGCCACCGGCGCCGCCTTCCTGGAGACCTTCAAGGCGATGCTCGAGAATCCGCTCGAGATGTTGTTGTAAGACAGTGCCCTTGAGAGCTTGAAGAGCAAACACTTTACGTACAAGTAAAGCAAGCAGCGGGACCATGACAGACGAGAATGGAAGCACTGGAAGTTACGACGTTGCGGTGATCGGAGCCGGCCCGGCCGGATACGTCTGCGCCATCCGCGCCGCCCAGCTGGGACTCCGGGTAGTGTGCGTGGAGAGCCAGTCTTACGAAGGCGGATTCGGGGGAACGTGTCTCAACTGGGGATGCATTCCCGCCAAGTCGCTGCTCGAGAGCGCGGGCCTGGCGTACCACCTGAAGGCGCACGGCGAAGAGTTCGGTGTGAGGGCCGTAAGCGTCCAGTATGACATGGGGGCAGCCGTCGCCCGCAGCCGCGGCATCACGAAGCGTCTGACCGGCGGTGTGGAGTACCTCCTCAAGAAGAACAAGGTCACTTCCATCGTGGGGACGGCACGGCTTGCCGGCGCCGGCAAGATTACGGTGAAGCTGGCCGAGGGAGGGGAGACCACGCTCGAGGCCGCGAACATCGTGATCGCGACCGGCTCCACGATGATGACCATTCCCGGGTTCGAGTTCGACAGGAGGAAAGTGATCGGCAGCCGCGAGGCGCTGGCCCTGGATACGCTCCCGGAGAAGCTGGTGATTGTCGGGGCGGGCTTCGTGGGAGTCGAGTTTGCCGATGTGTTCAACGCTTTCGGAGTCGACGTGACGCTGGTCGAGGCACTCGACACGCTGGTTCCAACGGAGGACCCGGAACTTGGCAAGACTCTCGCGCGAGCCTTCAAGAAACGCGGCATCGCCATTCGAACGGGCACGAAAGTGATGGAGCTGGACCGCGAATCCTCTCCGATGATCCTCACGGTGGAGAACGCGGACGGCTCGGAGGGAATCGAGAAGACGGACCTGGTCCTGGTGGCCGTAGGACGCCGGCCGGCCACCGAAGGGCTGGGGCTCGAGGACGCGGGAATCGAGCTGGACGGACCGTTCGTGAAGACGGACGAGTGGTGCCGCACATCGGTGGAAGGCGTGTATGCCATCGGCGATGTCTCCGGGCAGCCGATGCTGGCGCACGTCGGGTCGCACGAAGGGATGGTAGCGGCGGAACACATCGCCGGCGTGGCCGAGCACCCGATGACGTACGACAACATTCCGCGGGTCGGCTACTGCCATCCGGAGGTGGCGGCCATCGGGCTCACCGAGGATGAGGCACGCGAAGCCGGGCACGAGGTGGTCACCGGGAAGTACCCGCTCACGGCGCACGGGCGAGCGCTGGCGGCCGGCTCCAACGAGGGATTCGTGAAGATCGTGGCCGAGGCTACCTACGGAGAAGTGCTCGGCGTGCACATGATAGGGCACAACGTGAGCGAGCTCATCGCCGAAGCCGGAATCGGGCGCATGCTGGAAGTGACGCTGGACGAGATCGCCTCGCACGCGCACGCCCACCCCAGTATGGCGGAAGCCGTAATGGAAGCGGCGCAGGCGGCCCTCGGGCGAGCCATCCACATTTGACGCACGCCGGCCGCAGCCGCCTTCTGCGTGTGATCGAAGGTGGCTTCGTTCCCTACCAGGCCGCACTGGAATGGCAGCGCGGCCTGGCCGCCGCGAAGAAACAGGATCGCAGCGCCGACGACTACCTGCTGCTGCTCGAGCACAATCCCGTTCTGACACTGGGTCGGGGCGCGGATCCCGCCAATCTGACCGTTTCGGATGAGCGTCTACGCGAACTCGGAATTGACTGTGTGGAGATCGAGCTCGGATACCCGATTCTGGATCTGACACACTACCGCCGCGATCTGCACTGGTACCTGAGGCAGCTGGAAGCAGCGTTGATCGCAACGCTGGCCGGATTCGGCGTGTCCGCGTTTCCTTTTCCCGGCTACACGGGTGTCTGGGTAGGCGAGCAGGGTGGAGTGGGGCCGTCCGCAGCAGAGCCGACCGGGCCCGGGTCACCCGATGATGCGTCCCTGCAGCGGCGGATTGCGGCGGGCAGGGTCCGGAAGATCGCATCGATCGGGGTCCACGTGAGTCGCTGGGTGACCTGGCACGGCTTCGCGCTCAACGTGACCGACCAACCGCTGCACGCGTTCCGGCTCATCACTCCCTGTGGCATTGACGGCGTGCACATGACCAGCCTCCAGTCTGAAGGCGTGGCCGTGCAGCCTGACTCGCGTCAGTTGCTCGAGACGCTTCGCCTGTCGTTTGCCGAAGCGTTCCAGGCCCAGACCACCGCCGACTCCGGACAACCGGCGGACCTGGCATCGCTGGTGCACGAATAGGGGCCGGCGGATGACCAGCCCTGGCCTGATCGGTGTGGCGCGCAGGCGACACATGGCCAAGCCGACGCCGGGCGCACCCGGCCACCGGTTGCCTTTCCGCTCCCCCCACTGGAGTGCGCGAACTGGCCCGGCACTTGCGCAGGAGTCCTTGAATCGGGTAAACGGTCACACAACGGGCGGACGGCAGGACGGGCTCCGGGCGGAATGAGCGCAGAACAAACCTACATACTGGGCATCTCGGCCTTCTACCATGACAGCGCGGCATGCCTGCTGCGCGATGGCGAGATCGTGGCGGCCGCCCAGGAGGAGAGGTTCACCCGGCAGAAGGGAGACGCCAGCTTCCCTGAGCACGCGGTGCGCCACTGCCTGGACTCGGCCGGCCTGGAGGCCCAGGATCTGGCCTTTGTCGGATTCTACGACAAACCACTGCTGAAATTCGAGCGAATCCTCGAAACATACCTGGGCGTGGCACCCCGGGGCCTGCGTTCCTTCCTAATGGCCGGTCCGCTGTGGATCAAGGACAAACTGTACATGGACCGGCAGTTGAGAAGCGCGCTCGGGTACGAGGGAGAGGTGCTGTACGCGGAGCACCATGAGTCCCACGCTGCGAGCGCGTTCTATCCATCGCCGTTCGAGGATGCGGCCATCCTCACGATGGATGGCGTGGGAGAGTGGTCGACCGCCTCGATAGGCGTGGGGCGTGGCAATGAGGTCGAGCTGATCCGGGAGTTGCACTGGCCGGACTCGCTGGGCCTGCTCTACTCGGCGTTTACCTACTACACCGGCTTCAAGGTCAACTCCGGCGAATACAAGGTGATGGTGATGGGGCTCGCCCCGTACGGGGAGCCAAAGTACGTAGACCTGATTCTGGACGAGCTGATCGACCTCCAGGAGGATGGCTCGTTCTCGCTCAACCAGAAGTACTTCAACTACCTGACCGGTCTCACGATGACCAGCGGCGTCTTCGACAAGCTGCTCGGAGCGCCGCCCCGAAAGGCGGAGTCTCCGGTAACGCAGCGCGAGATGGATCTGGCACGGTCCGTCCAGGACGTATGCGAGGAGATCATGCTGCGCATGGCCCGCACCGCACACCGCGAGACCGGGCTGGACAGCCTGTGCCTGGCGGGCGGCGTGGCCCTGAACTGCGTGGGCAACGGCCGCATTCTGCGTGAGGGCCCGTTCGAGAACGTGTGGATCCAGCCGGCCGCCGGTGATGCGGGGGGAGCGCTGGGCGTGGCCCAGTTGATCTGGCACCGGCATCTGGGAGAGGGCCGGCGGTCTCCGCAGGGGCGTGATTCCATGCAGGGCGCCTACCTGGGCCCCGAGTACGCACCCGACGCGATTGCGGCCTACCTGGACTCGGCAGGCGCCAGCTACCGCAAACTCGAGCGCACTGAGCTTCTGGAGAGCGTGGCGGAGCTTCTGGCGACCGAGAACGTGGTCGGGTGGTTCAACGGCCGCATGGAATTCGGTCCCCGTGCGCTGGGGTCACGGAGCATCCTGGGCGATCCGCGAAGCCCCAAGATGCAGGCCCAGATGAACCTGAAGATCAAGTTTCGAGAAGGATTCCGGCCGTTCGCGCCCAGCGTTCTGGCCGAGCGCGTGAGCGACTACTTCGAACTGGATCGCGAGTCGCCATACATGTTGCTGGTTGCTCCGGTGAGCGAGACGCGGCGCATCCCGTTGACCGAGGAGCAACAAGGCCTGTGGGGGATCGACATGCTGAACGTGCCCCGGTCGGACATTCCCGCCGTGACGCACGTGAACTACTCGGCCCGCGTGCAAACGGTGAACCACAGGGACAACCCGGACTACCACGACCTGATCCGGGAGTTCGAGCGACGAACCGGTTGTGGCCTGGTGGTGAACACATCGTTCAACGTCCGCGGCGAGCCGATAGTATGCTCGCCGGAGGATGCGTATACGTGCTTCATGCGGACCGACATGGACTATCTGGTTCTGGGACCCTTCCTGCTGGACAAGCGCGAGCAGCCGGAGTGGCACGAGGAGGTTGATTGGCGAGACACGATAGAGCTGGACTGACCCGCGCAGAAGGCCGGAAGTTTGGCCTCACGGTCGGAGTGGCTTTCCTGGCTCTGGGCACGATCCTGATGTGGCGTGGCCGGCAGACGGCGGCCCTTGTCGTACTCGCCGTCGGTGGCCTGCTGGTGCTGGCCGGATTGGCCATACCGGGACGCCTGGGACCCGTGCAACGAGGCTGGATGGCGATGGCGCACGCCATCGGAAGGGTGACCACGCCCGTGTTCATGAGCCTGGTGTACCTGGTCGTGCTGACACCAGCGGGTCTGCTCCGCAGAACCATCGGACAGAATCCGCTCCGACACGAGATCGAGGAGGGCGGCTACTGGAAGCGTGTCGATCCGGATAGGCACAGCGATCTCCGGCGCCAGTTCTGATGAAGAGAAGGGACGTGATAGGATGAGCCAAGGCAGTCTGATCAAAGAGCTATGGGCGTTCCTGCGCGTCAGAAAGAAGTGGTGGCTTCTGCCCATTCTGATGGTACTGTTCCTGGTGGGCACCCTGCTGGTATTTGCCCAGGGATCAGCCCTGGCTCCGTTTATCTACACCATCTTCTGACCGGCCGTTTCACGAGGAGGCTGGTGCCGGTACATCCGGAGCCTCGAGAAGCCGGAGGCCCGAACGGCCCGCAATCCTCGGTCCCAGAATGGTGGGACCGTCCAGCTCACACACGGCCGGTGCCTGTCGCATAGGACTGGTCGCGCGCGCCATCCTGGGTGGAACGCCTGAAAGAGCAACCATCGGTCTGCACGGGAGCTTCGCCCTGACCGGGGAAGGGCACGGCACGAAGCGGGCTATCGTTGGCGGTTTGCTGGGCTTTCATCCCGACGACGAGCGACTGAGAGACAGCCTGGCGCGAGCCGGGCACGCCCACCTCCAGTACGAGTTCGAGAGCGTTGACCTGGGGGAAGACGCGCACCCGAACTCGGCCCGCGTGCACGTGGCGCGGGACGCGGACGAACTCGATCTGATCGCCGCGTCGATTGGCGGCGGACGCATTGAAATCCGGGAGCTGGATGGGTTTGCCGTCTCGGTGAGAGGGACGCTCCCCACCCTGGTCGTGTATGCGGATGATGTACCCGGAACCATAGCCGAGATCGCTGGAGCCTTTTCCGAGAGAGATCTCAACCTGGC
>JBDHIQ010000236.1:0-3204 GCA_039587395.1 Gemmatimonadota bacterium | reverse complement strand
TGACCTGGCAGTCACGCGGTTTTCGGGTCGAACCGCGCCGCCGCACCCGGGCGGCATCCCGAACCTGCCGGACGTCGTCACGCGCGAAGCCTATTCGCACGAGGTGTCCAGCTGTGGCTTCTGGCCGGGGAATGCGCAAGCACCCGATCCGATCTTCTACTCGTATGCATACCCCACTCCCGAGGGCTTCGCGGAGGCAGTAGTCCAGCCGGCCGAAGCCTTCTGGCTGCCCGATCTGGGCGAATTTGTCCTGCCCTACGAAGCGGTGCGTACCTCGGATTCGCCGGATGAGACCCTGTTCCGCTTTCTGCAGTCGACGTACACAGCGGCGGCCGATCTGGCCGGCTGGGAGCGCGCGGATCTGGAGTGGCCCCGCGGCTACACACCGTATGACCATCAGGACGAGTAGCCGGGGCCGATTCCGGAATTCTCCTCTGGCGCAACCGAACGCCACTGATAGAATTCCAGACCATGTCGAACCCTGCCACCGCCAGGAGACGGATCGCAGTCGGGATCCTGATGTTCCTGCTCCTGACAGCCGGAGGCTTTGCCGCCCTGCGCTGGGCCGCCGGGCCTAACGAGAACCTGCTGCGAGCCATTACGGGCGCCAACCGCAGCCTCCTGCTGGCGGCAGCGGGCCTGGTTCTTCTCGAACTCGCGTTTGGCAGCGCGCGCTTCTGGACCCTGGGCCGCGTGGTGCACCCCGGCTTCCGCTGGCGCGACGGGTTGCACGCCAACCTGTACATGATCTTCTTCGGCGGCGTGACGCCCATGCAACTCGGGGCCGGCCCGGCACAGTACCTGGTCCTTCGCGGCAAGGGCCTGCACGCACACGACGCGCTGGCCGTGCTCGGGCTCAACTGGCTGGGCGGACTGCTGGCAATGTTGATCGTCGGCGGGGCCGGCCTCTGGTATCTGATCCTGGACGGGGACGTGGTGCTGGAAGGCATCCTGCAGGGGCTTATCGGCATGGTGGGAGTCACCATCCTGGCTGCCCTCGCGGTCACATTCTTTCCGAGGCCGATCACCCGCCTGCTGGTCCGAATCCGACCGCTTCGTCGCGGGCGGGTCGGTCACCGGATCCTGCGGGCGATTGCCCGCTACCGTAGGACGCTGGCCGAGTTCAGGCTGACGGGCAGGGGGAGGGAAGGCTGGATCCTGAACCTTGGCGTGAGCATCATCTCGCTGCTCCTGCGCTGCTCGATCGGGGTGGTCGTGCTGATGTCGCTGGGTGTCCAGGCCGACGCCGTCTCGATGGTTGCCCGCCAGGCAATCCAGTTTTCCGTCATGCAGGTCGCTCCCACACCGGGTGGAAGCGGCGTGGCCGAGGTCACGACCATCGGTCTGATGACTGGCATCGTCCCATCGACGCTGATTGTGTCTTACACGGTGCTATGGCGGTTTTTCACGTCGTACACGGGGATCCTGATCGGCGGGGTTGTGGTGATGCGGGACCTGTATCGGGGGACGTCAAAGGCGGGCGGCGAGTCCGCTCGGCGGGGACCCTCGGACGGCGCGGATAGCAGGGCCTGACTTCCGCGTTCAGCCCATAGGGAACCGATCGCCGCAAGCACGTCACCGCGGTGTCGGGCCGGCCGGAAATCATGGCGGGAGCCCCGCTGCCGTGGGTAACATCTACCGCGTATACCAAGCTTTGAACCCGAATTCGGTAGCTACCGGAGCCATGCAATGAGAAGCGGAACTCGCACCATCTCCCTCGTCGCTGCCCTGGCTTCGCTCACACTCCTGAGTGTTACGCGAGCGGCAGAGGCCCAGAAGACCGACATCCTGACCTTTCACAACGGCGATCAGGTAACCGGCGAGATCAAGGAGATGACGCTCGGAAGCCTCAGGTTCAGCACCACGCCGATGGGCACCGTCGAGGTGAAGCAGCGCGAGATCTCGAGGCTGATGAGCGACAAGACGTTCGAGTTCGAGCTGACTACCGGTGAGACAATCGTCGGAGTGATGGGACTGTCAGAGGATGAGACACTGGAGATCGTGGCCCAGGAACGGTCCTATAATGTTGACTGGCTGGCCGTCACGAAGATCACGCCGATCAAGGACAAGTTCTGGAAACAGCTTGATGGGGCAATCGATGTAGGGGTCGGCTACCTGCAGGCCAGTAAGCAATGGGACACGTCACTGGGTGTGGAGGTGCGCCACACGGTGGCCAAGGCGCGCTGGCTCCTGACCCTGAACTCCACACTCCGCACCACCGATAGCGTTGTCACCGCACAGCGACAAAGCCTGATGCTCGGGTACAACCGGAAGTTCGCTCCGAAGTGGTTCTGGTCGGTGGTCGGTTTTGCGAACTCGAACCGGGAGCTGAACCTGGATTTCCGCGCAACCGGCACCGGGGGAGTTGGGCGCATCTGGGTGACGACAAGTCGGGTCGAGTTCCGCAGCGTCGTCGGGCTGGCCGCCTCCAGAGAGAAATTCAAAGGCCAGGACTCGAACGACCTCTACGACGCCATGATCGGAAGCGACGTGCGGTTCTTCATCCGCAGCGGCTTCAAGACCGATCTCTCGGCTGATCTGGCGGTTCTGCCAAGCCTGTCTCAGTCCGGGCGTTGGCGCCTGTATGCGAACCTCTCCGGGCGTCGTGAGTTCTTCAAGGACTTCTTCTTCAAGCTGAAGCTGTTCGAGACCTTTGACAGCAATCCCCCGACCGAGACGCAGCGACGTAACGACTTCGGGATAGAGACTTCCCTGGGCTGGAGCTTCTGAGGCTCGGGCACTTCAGCTTGCCAGGCGGTAGCGCTCGTTGTGAAATCGCGGAACCTGGCGGAGCGCGTGCACGTAATACTGTGTAGCACAGCGTTTCCGATACTCTGGATCATTCACCTCGTTGAGGTATGGATGAAGACGAACATTACGCTCAGGATGGAAGAGACCCTCGTCAGAGAAGCAAAGATCCTGGCCGCCAGCAGAGGATCATCCGTGAGCCGAATGCTTGCCGAAGAGCTGGAGAAGCTGATCCGCCGCGATCGCGAGTATGAGGCGGCTCGAGAGCGTGCCCTGAAGCGACTCGAGGAAGGGTACGATCTGGGTTGGTTGTCGCCTCAGTCGCGGGACGAGCTACATGAACGGTAGAGCGTTCGTCGACACGAACGTTCTTGTCTACGCGCACGACCGAACAGCAGGCCAGAAACACAACCAGGCGCGCCGGCTGCTGGTTGACCTCTGGGAACAGCGATCCGG
>JBDHIQ010000052.1:0-35651 GCA_039587395.1 Gemmatimonadota bacterium | reverse complement strand
AGGCCACTCGCGCTGTTCCCCGGTGCGCGGGTTGAGTGGCATGACACGGCGGTCACGCGGAATCCGCTCCGCGTCTTCCGAAGCCAGGTATGCCAGCATGGCCGTCAGAACCGCGTTGTTCTTCACGTCGTCGAACACGACCTTGTCGAACGTGTCCAGGTTGGTGTGCCACGTGTACTGAAAGTAACCCCAGTTCAACGAGCCCAGCATGAACGACGGGGCTCCTTCACACACGAAGGAGGCGTGATCGCTCCCGCCCCCGCTGGGGCTTCCCGGGATCGACAGGTCAATGTGCCCCGTGATCTCCCCCGGAATGAGCGACAACCAGTGGCCGAAATGGCTGCCGGCGCCGGTCAGACCCTGCATGGAGATGCCGGTGACCCGACCCGTTCCGTTGTCCTGGTTGAACGCGGCTTGCAGGCCGTCCATCACCTCCTGGTGATCTTCGTTGAACGCCCTGGAACCGATGAGCCCCTGCTCCTCCGCACCCCACAGACCGACCAGGATGGTTCGTCTGGGGTTCGGGTAGACAGCCTTCAGGATTCGCATGGCCTCCATCATGGTCACCGTGCCGGTGCCATTGTCGGTAGCGCCAGAGCCGCCATCCCACGAATCCAGGTGGGCGCCGAGCAGGATGTACTCGTTCGGAAGCTCGCTTCCGCGCAATTCCGCGATGGTGTTGAACACGGGCACCTCGCCCAGGAACTCCGCCTCGGCTTCGATCCGCAGCACCGGATTCTGGCCATGCTGGGCCAGCCGATACACCAGCCCGTAGTCCTCACAGCCCAGATCCACAGTCGGAATCGCCTTTGTGTCAGCGCTGAATATCCTCCGGGCACCCCAGCCACTGGACCAGGACGAGGTGATCACGCCGGCGGCGCCAGCCCCTTCGAGCCCGGCGATCAGGCTGTCTGTCCCGCCCAGATCACCCACCTGTTGCCGCCACTTTGCCTGGGCCTCCTGGCGCGCGGCCTGGTGCGCCTCGAACGACGCCCCAGTGGCGAACTCCTCCCAGTTGGACGACGGCCGGCATGAGCTCTCCGCCGGTCCCACCAGGACGAACTTACCATTGACGGTGGGCAGCCAGTTGCCCAGCTCGTCACTTCCCTCGAACCAGGGAAGCGCTACGGCCGCGGCCTCCACCGCCCCCCCCGTGCAGCATCATGCCGTCCAGGGAGCGGACGCGCGGGGACACCAGATCGATGTGGCTGATGCCGCGCCGCCATCCCACCCATGTCCCGTATTCCTCGTTGCGCGCGGGTACTCCCCAGGTCTTGAACATCGATACGGCCCATTCGTTGGCGGCATGATGGCCCGGGGTGCCGGTCAATCGCGGCCCGATCGAGTCCATGAGAGCCTGAGCCAGGGGATATGCGCGGGAGTTCTCCATGCCCTCCGCCCAGATGGCCTTGAGGACCGGATTATCAGTCGGAAACGTCTGTGCGGCCAGCGGGCGCACGGCGCCGGCCAGACCGGCATTCAGCAGGACTAGCAGGGTGCCCGTAATCGCTATGCGGTTCATGATCTTGCCTCGCTTTGGGGTAGGGTTGCGAGACAAGGTGCAAGGGATTCCCGGGGTTGTCCACGGGTGCTCCGGCGGCTCTCCCAGCTCGGTGATCCGGCCCTAGCGGACGCTATCGAAGATCCAGTCCAGGTACGGCTTCGCTCCCTCACTGACCGGCAGCACCAGGAATTCCGGCACGTCGTACGGATGAAGCTCGCTCACGCGCGTCTTCAAGGTCGAGACCCGCTCCGTGGTGGTCTTCATGATGGCCAGCGCCTCGCGGGTCTCCTCCACGGCATCCTGCCAGCGGTACACGGATGTGACGCCGTCGATCACGTTCACGCAGGCCGCCAGCTTCTCCTGCACCAGATAGTGGGCCATGGCCCGGGTCGTCTCGTAGTCGGGCCCGGTCATGAGGACGACTACAGCCTTCACTCCGGCGTCCGCGTGCGTCATCCCCGGCCGCCGTAGTCCTCGAGCTTGCGGCTCTTCGCCTCGGCTTCCCGGTACAGCGCCTCGATGGCCGGACGGTGTTTCTGCTCCACGATCCGGCGCTTCACCTTGAGGGTGGGCGTGAGCTCACCGCTCTCGATGGTGAACTCCGCCGGCAACACCAGCGCCCTGCGTGGCTTCTCGTACTGTGCAAAATGGGCGCAGCCGGAGAGTACTTCCGTCTCGATCCACTCCCGGACGCGCGCATCCGCCAGCAGAGCGGCGGGCTCTCTCTCCTCGATTCCCCTACCGGCCGCCCACTCCTGGACCAGCCCGGACTCCGGCACGACAACCACGATCGGGAACTTCCGCCTGTCACCCAGCATCACGGCCTGTGTCACCAGCGGAGACCGCCGGATCTCCTCTTCCACCGGCTGCGGGAGGATGTTCTTCCCGTACGCCGTGATGATGAGTTCTTTCTTGCGATCCGTGATCTTCAGGTAGCCGGCCTCGTCCAGCTGCTCCTGGTCCGCCACAAAAGCGGCTCGCGCGCCCGAGTGCTGGAGCACGAACGCCACCTGATCGGCGGGGAGATTCGGGTAGACGGGGATGTTCACCAGCCCGGCCATCACCATCGCGTAATCGGCCAGCGCCCATTCCATCCTGGTATGCGAGAGGAGGCCGATGTGCTCGCCCCGCGGATAGCCCAGGGATCGCAGACCCAGGGCGAGAGCTCGCACGCGCTCACCGACCACACGGCTTGAGGAGTGTTCCCAGGAACCATCGGAGCGGCGTGTGAGCATCGCGTCGGTCCGCTCCGGCCCTTGAGCGGAGTCGAGGAACAGGTCAACCAGTGTGCGCGGTTCAAGCCGAACCGGTGTTCCGACGCTATCCACCCGCTGGCTCGCCGGCCTCTTCCCCGGGGGCAGCCTCGTCGGCGGGCTTGGTCAGCTCGTCGGCGGCCTCGACCGGCTCCTCGGAAGCGGCCTCCGCCGGAGGCCCCTCCGCCGCGGTCCCGTCCCGTGACTCCGGACGCTCTCCGATCAGGTTGGCCAGCGTGGTCTGGGCGTACTGTACGTGTCGGTCCTCATCCCAGTTGGCTCGATCCGACGACAGGAACTTCTTCAGGTGATCGACGGCAGCGTCCGTGGCGCCTTCACGCAGAAGCAGGAACGCGATCCCGTAGTGGGCCGACGGGCTCCCGGGACGGATCTCCAGCGCATCGCGATAGGATCGGATCGCCTCGTCGATCAATCCGATGTGGGTGTACACGACGGCTATCTGCTCGAGCGTCGCGGGATCGTTGGGTTTGTCTCGAAGCGCCAGACGAAACGAGGTGAGCGCATCGTGGAAGCGCTCCTGCCGTACGAGCGCGACTCCCTCGTCGTAGTAGTCGGGTCGGTTGCCGTCGGGATCGTCCTCGGCCCAGAACTTCCACCAGGGCATATGCCTGCCGTCCTTTCGGTCCCGAGATGTCACGTGGAGTGCGGGGCCGGCCCGCTGCAGTCAGCCCACATCGAAGTTAGACGGGGCGATATGGTTGGGCAACGCGCCCGGCACGGGAGGAACGGCCGTGCGTTGCCCTACTCCCTTACGGCAACCAGAGCCCGCTCGTCCGCGGCAAGGAGACGCAAACTTGCGGCGTCCACGGCCTTCCGGACTGCGGGATCGGGTCTGAAGACGACCAGCCGGCCGTCGAAGCCCAGCGCGCGCACTGCGGACTTCACCCGGGGGACCGTAGCCGCACGCAGCACTACTCCGCGCAGCTTGCCGGGTAGAACTGGGAGCGAGTCCTGTGCGGCGCCGACGACATAGCTCACGGCCGCGGCACCCTCCGATGCGCCCCGGGGGAGGCCTGCCAGGGCAACGATCTCGGTGCCGGCGGCCAGATCCGCCACCTGGCGCGCCGCCCCCGCCAACCCTTCGTCAAGCAACACATAGCCACCCGGGCGCTCGTGGAGCCCCAGCAGGGCGGCTGCGTAGATTGCCAGCTCCTGGTCGGGAGGCGCTGCGCCCGCCGAAACCGGGGCATCGGACGCGTCGCTGATGTGGACGACTCCCCCGTGCACGGGACGCCGCTCCTCGCAGAAAGGGCAACCAAGGTATCCCTCGACGACACGTCGTCCGTCCAGCCGATCGACGAAAGCGACCATCCCTGCGCCCGCATCGCAGGCGGGGCAGGCAAGGATCTCGGTGAGCTCAATGAACATGGGGGAGCATCGACCCGCTCAGGCAGGGAGCACGAGGATCTCGGACCGGGCTCCCTCTTCGGCCAGCTTCAGCGCGGACACCACAGCGGCCGCGACGGTCTCCGGCCGCAGCATCTGCACCCGGGCCGGGAGATCGCGTCCCAGTCGATGGTCCAGCGGATCCCAGGCGTTGGTGTCGACGGGGCCCGGCTCGATTAGCAGGCTCACGACGCCGGTCCCGGCGAGCTCCAGGCACAAGACCTCGTGCAGTCCACGGAGACCGAACTTGGAGGCCGCGTAGGCCGCATTCTCCGGGAACGCCTGGCGTCCGGCGATGGAACCTATGTGCACCAGGGCGCCATCCCCTCGCTCCAGCATGTCCGGCAGAAACGCCCGCACCAGGTGAAACGGCGCCCGCAGGTTCACGTCCAGATGCCGGTCGAACTCCCGGGGAGCCAGGATCGCTGCCGGCGAGAGGCCGAACAGGCCGGCGTTGTTGACCAAAATGTCGGGTGGCCCCTCAAGGACGGTCCTGGTTGCCTTCACCAGGCGGTCGCGACCCGCTGCTTTGGCGACGTCCTCGGCCACTGCGCATCCGCCGGTCAACTGGGCCGCCGCCTCGAGCGCCTCTCCCCCTCGCGAATTCAGCACCAGGCGGACCCCTTCCGCCGCCAGGGAGCGGGAGACCGCCAGGCCTATGCCGCGGCTGGCGCCCGTCACCAGCGCCGTCATGCCGGAGAGCCCCGTGCCGCTCATAGTCCGTGGCCAGCCGGCTCAGCTGATGAAGCTCGGGGAGAGCGCGAGGGTTATGAACTCCTCGCGGGTTCGCAGATCGCTGCGAAACCGGCCCCGCACGGCACTGGTGATGGTCTTGCTGTTCTGCTTCTCCACGCCCCGCATCATCATGCACAGGTGGTATGCCTCGACAAGCACTCCTACGCCCTGGGGTTGCAGCACGTCCTCGATGGCCTGGGCGATCTGCTCGGTGAGCCTCTCCTGCACCTGCAGGCGGCGGGCAAACACGTCTACGATGCGCGGAAGCTTGCTCAGCCCCACGATCCGGCCGTCCGGGATGTAGGCGATATGGGCCTTTCCGAAGAACGGCAGCATGTGGTGCTCGCACAGCGAGTAGATCTCGACATCCTTGACGAGCACCATGCTGTCGTGCGGCTCGGCGAACACGGCTCCGCCTATCACGTCCGACACAGACATATGATAGCCGCGCGTGAGCCAGCGCAGGCTCTCCGTCACCCGGGCCGGCGTTCTCTCGAGTCCCGGCTGCTCCGTGTCGAGGTCCAGGAGCTCCATCTGCTTCCGCACCAGCGCCTCGAGTTCGCGATCACGAGCCTCTACACGGGGGTCCGCACCCGGCGCATCGTCGGTTTCGTGCCCGGTCCGGGCTTTCTGATCTTCGTTCACGCTCTCTCTTGCCTTGCTCGTCTCACTCGCCTTGATACTCCGCGATGTTTCGTGGCGTCTCCCACAGCTTGACGTTGACGAGTCGCAAGCCGTCCAGCCGGCCGTCCAGCCGACTCCAGATGTGCACGACAAGGTTCTCGGCGGTGGGATTCACGCCTTCCAGCCAGCTCACTTGTTCATTCAAGAACTTATGGTCCACCTCGTCGACTACGAGCTCGTGCAGTCGGCGCTTCAGATCGCCCAGGTCAATCACGTAGCCCGTATCCGGGTCGACCTCCCCTTCCACGGTCACCTCGAGATCGTAATTGTGACCGTGCGGATTGTAGCAGCCGCCGAACACCTGCCGATTGCGCTCTTCAGAGAACTCCGGATTCAGCAACCGATGGCCGGCCGCGAAGTGGACCCGGCGTGTAACGAGCACTTTCGGCATAGCGGTAACTCCAGGCGGACAATGTCAGTTTCGCGAGGCCGGGTACGACCCGGAAGGGCTCGTAAGGTTGCAAAACCCGGGGCAATAAGGAAAGGGCGACCCGAAGGTCGCCCTTAAGCGATGCGAGGGTTTTTTTGAAGCCCTCTATGAAGGCTTTGCCCCTCCTCCCGGTTCTTCGCCTTCCCCTCAGGGGCGCGACGTCCGCCGGAAGATCCGAGGCAAGTTGGTCAAATGTTGGTTCAAAATGGAGCCTCACATTCGCCACCTGTACGTTAGGCAAGGGACGTGCCGCCGTCAAACTACGGTCTCGCCGCAGCGTTCATCGGTGAGAATACCTCGGTCCACAACCTGCTTGCGTTCCTCTGCTTAGCGGACATGCGGTGCCGGGGCCTCTCCAAATCACCGCCTAGTGCGGCACCAGCGCCAGCGCCACCACCATCACGGCGATGCCCAGGAGAAACGCGAGAGTGTTTCGCTTGAGGCCCGAGGCCTGGCCCTCGGGAAGGAGGTCCGCCGCGCCCACATAAAGGAAGGTCCCCCCCGCCGCAGCCACCAGCGCTCCCAGCACAGTTGGCGTGGCGTCCCGGAGCACGGCGTAAGAGATGATGACGGTGAGCGGAGTGAGAAGCGCGACCGCAGAGCTGTACGTGGCAGCCTTCCGGCGGGGCAGCCCCCCATGGTACAGCACACCCATGGATGCGATGCCCACCGGGATCTTGTGCGCTACCACGAGCGAGACGATGACACTGCCCGTGATGAAGCTGGCGGAGAAGCCCGCTCCCACCACTATCCCATCCAGGGCCGAGTGCAGGCCCAGCCCGAATATCGCGGCCATTCCGAACGGGCTCTCGTGCGCGTGTCCGGAATGGCCGTGCCCACGCACATGGCCGCCGTCCAGCTCATCTTCGGAGCGGGCGTGCGGGTGCGGGAAGAAGTGGTTCTCCGCAATGTACACGACAACGAAGAAAACCAGAGTCCAGGCCATCGCGGGCCCGAGACCGGTCAGGTCGACGGCCCGGGGCACCAGGTGAAGAAGCGATCCGGATACCAGCAGCCCGCTGGCAAACGTGATCAGCTCACCCGTGTGGCGGCGCGCCCAGGCCTCGTGCCGCCACATGATCCACACGCCAACCAGGCCGGCGACTCCCGCGATAGCGGCGAACAGGAGAACGGCCGGCCAACCCGCCATGTGTTCCGTTGCCTCTTCATGAGGGAGGGTGCGTTGTTAGAATTCGCTGGACAACGCTATGTTAGTAGCAATGTTCGGGCAACAGGGATGCAGTCAGGCTACTGTCGTTGCGCTCGCGGTGTCGGTGGTGTGCGGTCAGCTCTCGGTGGCCCTGGTCGACGCAGGTGAACAGGCGGGTGGCACGCACGTCGAGTCCAGGCACGATCCGGGCAGCTGCGCCCGGCACCATGACCATGCGGCGTGTTCGCAGCTGTTGAGCTCGTTGTGGGACTCACCCGACGCGGGCCAGGGCAACGCGCCTCTGTGGGTCTCGCCTACACCGCCGGCCGTACCTCCCATCCACATACCGCCCGTTCCGCGGTTTTCTCCTCTCAGCCCCAGAGCTCCGCCCTCAAACGCTTGATCGGCGCGTAGCGCCGGAGGCCGACGCCCCTCGCCGGACTCCGGCTGGATCACCGAGCTGTCTCCACATCCGACTGACCGGGTCGATTCCGAGGCAGGCTCGAGGCACAGGTGGACAGGAGACCACTGATGATGTTCGCTGCCAGTTCTCTGAGATTCCGCAAAACCGTGGTCATGGCCGCGGCTCTCCTTGTGTTCGGCACGGGGACCCACCCCAGCGTCGTGCTTGCCCAGGAGGCAGGCGCGGACTCGCTACAGGCACGCGTCGAACGCCTGGAGGCTCTTGTCGACAGCCTGGCTGCTCAGCTGCGCCAGCTGGCCGCGGCCCAGGTTGCCGCAGCGACACCGGATAGCTTGCCCGCGGCGTTGCCAGCCGGGGATCGAGAGCTCGAGGAACTCCGGGCTGCGGCCCGGGCGGTGGTCGATGCCACGCCTCCTTCGGCCGGTAGACCGGACACGGCCCAGGAAGCCAGTCGCACCCGGAACCTCAACATTCTCAACCCGGAGATCAGCGTGATGGGCGATGTGGTCGGCGGCGTGCTGGCACCGGATGGTGGAGACAATCGCGCCACGGCAATTCCGCGCGAGTTCGAGTTCTCCTTCCAGTCGGCCCTGGATCCGTACACGCGCACCAAGATCTTTGCCAGCTACGAGCAAGAGCTGGAGATAGCTGGATTGGACGACGTGCTCGGTGAAGGCGACCCCGAGGACGGCAATGGCCACCAGGAATCTGGTCGCGGTGGCTTTGACATTGAAGAGGCGTACGTCTACTGGGTCGGGCTGCCGGGCGCGCTCGGCCTGAAGGTCGGGAAGTTCCGACAGGAAATCGGCCTGTACAATCGCTGGCACACACATGCGCTGCTCGAGGTCGAGCGCCCCCTGGTCACCAACGCTTTCCTCGGCCACGACGGTCTGATCCAGACCGGCGCGGGCATCACGCTTCCCAGCTTTACGCTCGGTCCCGCCACTCAGACCGCGTGGTTCGAGGTCGCGGCGGCAAACAACAGGTTGTTCGAAGGAGGAACCGGCTTCACGTACCTGGGCAGGTTCCAGAGCTTCTTCGACGTGAGTCCCAGCAGCTACATTCAGGTTGGCGCCAACGGAATCTACGGACGCAATCGTGACGAGGAGCTGGACTCCACGTTGCTGGGCGTGGACCTGGCATACCGCTGGGCGCCTTCCGGCCGGTCGCTGTACCGCGAGCTCACGCTCAAGGGGGAGTACTACTGGGCGAAGCAGGACTTCACGGGACTGAACGAGACCGGACACGGCGGCTACGCACAGGCCATGTACAGGTTCGACCGTCGCTGGGTGGCCGGATTCCGGACCGACTTCCTGGACAACTTCGGTGCGGAACGAACGGTGTATCAGCTCGTGCCTTCCGTGACGTGGTGGCAGAGCGAGTGGTTGCGATTTCGGCTGCAGTACAACTTCCTGAAGCCGGATGGCCTGGGCGGCAACCACTCGGTGTTGTTCCAGACCGTGTGGGCCATTGGACCCCATAAGCACGAATCCTACTAGGGGGGCGAGATCAACATGTCACGGTTTCCGGTAAGCCACGCGCCCACGCGCTGCCGTCGCCTCTTCGGATTGCTGGCGTTCCTTGCAGGCGCGGTAGCATCACTCGCTCCGGAACCGGTGGAAGGACAGGACCGGCTCCAGGTCGTCGCCACGCTTCCGACCTATGCGTCCATTGCCCGGGAGCTGACGGGTGACCTGGCGGAGGTACGCTCCATCGCGCGCGGTGACGAAGACCCGCACTTCGTCAATCCTCGGCCCAGTTTCGCGCGCATGCTGCAGGATGCGGATCTGTTCATCTCGACCGGTCTCGACCTCGAGATCTGGGTTCCGGGACTCCTGGACCGGGCTAACAATCCGGCGGTTGTCGAGGGCGCTACGGGACACGTCGTGGCCTATTCCGGTGTCGAGCTGTTGGACGTTCCCGCCTCGGTCTCCAGGACCGGTGGAGACGTACACGTGTTCGGGAACCCGCACATCCACACCGATCCGATCAACGGCATTCTGATCGCCCGGAACATCCTGGCCGGATTACGGCGCGTGGACCCGGACCGGGCCGCCGCGTACGAGCGAAACGAGCGTCTGTTCGAGTCTCGTGTGATGCGTCGCCTGTTCGGCGACGGCTTGGTGGAACTGCTGGGAGAGGAGACTCTCTTCGATCTTGCCAGAAGCAACCGGTTCTGGAGCTTCGCCGCCGGCCAGAGCTACCAGGACAGGCCGCTCACGAACTTCATCGGCGGCTGGCTGGCAGACGGAGCGCCATTCCGCGAGAGGCGCATGGCCTGCTACCACAAGAACTGGGTGTACTTCAGCCACCGCTTTCAGGTGGAATGCGCCATGTACATTGAGCCGAAGCCCGGGATCCCGCCGTCCCCCAGGCATGTCCAGGACGTGATCACGTCCATGCGGGAAGAGTCCATTCCGGTTCTGTTCGCGGCCAACTACTTCAACCGGAGTCACGCACAGCAAGTCGCCGATCGGGGGTCGGCCGTCGCAGTGGTGGTACCTGAACACGTGGACGGAGGAGATGGAGTCGAGGACTACTTTGCCCTCGTAGACCGATGGGTGCGGGACCTGGCGCGAGCCTTCCGCGCAGCGGACCCGGGGAACGGATCGTGAGGCCGATGAGCCGCCGCATGCGGAGCACGGCTGGTCGGAAGGACTCGAACAGGAGGGCTCGATGCTGGAGCTGATGCTGCCCGCGCTGGTCGCGGCGCTGATCCTCGTGGCCAGTCACGGTTACCTGGGGATCCACGTCATCGCGCGAGGCGTGATTTTCGTGGATCTGGCGTTAGCGCAGATGGCCGCCATGGGCTACACGGCCGCGACTCTCCTGGACTACTCCCCTGGATCCGGAGTTGGCTATGCGCTGGGGATCGGCGCGACCCTGATGGGTGCGCTCCTGTTCAGCGCGACGCGGATCGAGCACGAGTTCATCACCCAGGAGGCCATCATCGGAATCGTCTTCGTGGTCGCCTCGGCCGGGACGATATTGCTGGCGGCCCAGGCGCCGCGTGGTTCCGAGCACGTCGAGGAGCTCCTGGCTGGCTCACTGCTCTGGGTGACGTGGCCGCAGATCCTGAAGCTCGCGGCCGCTTATGTCGCGATCTTCTCCGTCCACTGGGCCTTCCGCGATCGCTTCCTGACCATTTCGCTTGACCCGGGTTCGGCTCGGCGGGTGGGATGGTCCGTGGGGGGCTGGGACTTCCTGTTCTACGCGCTCTTCGGGCTCGTGGTGACCATGTCAGTGGCCATCGCCGGTGTCCTGCTGGTGTTCACGTTCCTGGTCATTCCGGCCGTCATCGCCTTTCTCTTCACCAGCCGACCGGCCCCGTTGATGGCGATCGCCCTGGCCTCCGGGTCGGCGGCGACCATCGCCGGGCTCTACGTCTCCTACCAGACGGACCTGCCGACGGGGCCGGTGGTGGTGTGCTCGTTCGGCCTCGCCCTGGCGGTCGCGTACCTGCTCCGCAGGCTGGTTCGCGAGACACCTGCGCACGCCACGAAAATCGGCGGCGGCAGCCAGGGAATGGGCGGCGACGCCTAGGGAATAGGCCCCTCCGTCGATCCCGGTGTGATCACCCCGGGGACACCGTTCCGTGCCAGCATCTCGTTGAACGCCCGTACATCTTCGGCCAGGACTACGCGCAGGCGATCGCGCAGCGCGGACCACTCGCGGTTCAGGTCCTCGAATCGCTGGACCGCACCCTCCGTGGGTCGTCCCTCGGGACCGCCAAAGCTGTAGTTGTCGTGACCCGTAACATACGAGTACAGGGTCAGGAATTGTGTATCCAGCTTCGGCGGATAACGCAGCATGTCCTGGCCGCTCTGGTTCTTCGTCTGGCGGAGCTCCCGTTCGACCCTCTTCAACTTGGCCGCCACGGTATCGGCCAGCTCCCGTATTTGGGCCGGGTATTCCGCCGCACCGATGCGCTCGCTGATGGCATCCAGCTGCTGTGTCACGGTCTGAGCCGCGCGCAGGCCATCGTAGATTCGTGTGAGCGTGTCACGGATCGCCACGGCCAGTCGGAATTGTGCTTCGTAGTCCGCCTGCGTCACGTCGGGCAATCGTGGATCGGCAAGCACCTGCAGTGGTTGCGACCGGCTCCGGTCTCCCACCGACAGCCTTACCGTGTACAAGCCAGGCGCGACTTTCACACCGCCGTCGTAGCCAGAGATCTCGGCGCCGTCCAGCGTTCGCGGTCCGGCAGTCTGAAGCTCCCACGGAACGCGGTGCATTCCAGCCTCGAGAAACTCCGGCGGGATCCGGTCTATCCCCTCGGCATCGGCCGTCGCCGAGTCGCTGACCGCTTCGATCAACACGCTCCCAGTCTCATCCAGCAAGGCCAGACGAACCGGGTCCGCTGGCTCCTGATCCACGAAGTAGTGGAAGAGCGCCGGCCCCGGCCGGGCCTCCGGGCGGGACTCTCCTTCGTCCTCCACACCTCCCATGTTCGCGCGGGTGGCCGGTCGCGGTGCGAACAGGTGCAGGCTCGCGGCCGCCACGTCCGGCGTCAGCTGCCTGAGCGGGGTGACGTCGTCCAGGATCCAGAACGACCGCCCCTGGGTGGACAGAATCAGGTCATCATGAGCTACGCGCATTCCCGTGATGGGGGTGATGGGCAGGTTGAGCTGGAGCGGCTGCCAGTGCCCACCATCGTCGAAAGAGACGAACATGCCGAACTCCGTGCCGGCGTACAGCAGCCCCTGCCGTTCCGGGTCCTCCCGCACAGTCCTGACGGGGTGGTCCGCTGGAATGCCGTTGCTTCCGTTCGTGAGCCGCTGCCATGTCCGTCCAAAATCTTCCGTGCGAAATACGTAGGGTGCCCAGTCATCCATCCGGTAGCGCTGCACCGCCACAAAGGCGCGCCCGGGCTGGTGCACGGAGAGGTCGATCTCGTCCACCGTACCATACTCCGGAGTCCCGGGAGGCGTGACGTCCGTCCACGTCTCTCCGCCGTCGCGCGTGAGCTGCACGCGGCCGTCGTCCGTCCCGGCCCAGATCTCGCCGCGTGCGTGAGATGAGACGGCAAGCGAGAAGACTGTGTTGAAGACCTCCACTCCCGTGATGTCGTAGTCTATGGGCCCACCCGCGTAGTCCTGCGTCGCGCGGTCGTTTGTGGTCAGGTCAGGGCTGATGGTCTCCCATGACATGCCACCGTCCGTAGACCTGTGGACATACTGAGAGCCGTGGTACACAACGTCGGAATCGTGTGGATCCACCACCATCGGCGCGACCCATTGGAAGCGATACTTGAGGTTGTAGGCGGCGTCGCCCGATTGCTCCTGCGGGTAGACCGTCACCCACCTGCGCTGCTGCGTGGCGCGATCCCAGCGGTCAATGATCCCACTGTAGCAGCCGGCGTAGACGATGGTCGGATCGTCCGGATCCAGGGCTACCGGACCCGTTTCACACCCGCCGATGTTCTCCCAGCCCTCACGTTCGTTCAGCGTATTGGCCTCGAGCCAGGCTGGAACGCTGATGGCCGTGTTGTCCTGTTGCCCCGCGTACAAACGATACGGGAATTCGTTATCGACGATGACATCGTAGAATTCTGCTGTCGGCTGATTCAGGTATGTGGACCAGGTTCTTCCGCCGTTCAGGGTCACCTGACCGCCACCGTCGTTGCCGACTACCATGATCCGGTTGTCTTCCGGGTTGATCCACAGATCGTGGATGTCTCCGTGTGGCACTGCCACGGACTCGAAGGACTGGCCGCCGTCCACCGATTTGTGCAACTCGACATTGAGACCCCACACGGTGTTCTCGTCCGTCGGATCGGCCACCACGTGCGTGTAGTAGAAAGCCCGCTGACGCAGCTTGTTCTGGCCGTTGACCCGCTTCCACGTCGCACCGGCATCGTCGGAACGCCAGACTCCGCCGTCAGGTTCTGCCTGGATCATGGCCCACACCCGGTCCGGATTGGCGGCGGAAACCGTGACTCCCACCTTGCCGACCAGACCCTGCGGCAGGTCGCGCCACACTTTCTCCCACGTGTCACCGCCATCCATGCTCCTGTAGACCCCGCCCTCCAGTCCACCACTGATCACGGCCCATGGCTTGCGCTCGCCGCGCCACATGCCGGCGTAGAGGATGCGCGGATTGCCGGGGTTCATCGCCAGGTCCGAGGCTCCAGTGCTATCGTTGACGGCCAGCACGTGTTCCCAGCTGTCTCCGCCATCCTTCGAGCGGAAGATTCCTCGCTCCGGGTTCTTGCCAAACGGGTGACCCAGCGCGGCCACGTACACCAGCTCCGGGTCCTGCGGGTGTATGCGAATCCGACCGATCTGACCTGCCTCGGGAAGCCCGCTGAACGACCACGTCTTGCCGGCATCGGTAGACTTCCACACTCCGCGGCCCGTCGAGGTGTTGCCGCGAATATCTACGCTCCCCTGCCCCGCGAAGATCACGTTGGGGTCGGAATCGGCGACTGCTACCGCTCCGATCGATCCCCCGAAGAAGCCGTCCGTGATGTTGTCCCAGTGCATTCCGGCGTCGTCCGTCTTCCACACGCCCCCACCGGTGGTCCCCATGAGAAACGTGTGCGGCTGTCCCGGTACGCCCGTGACGGTCGTGGAGCGACCCCCGCGAAACGGGCCTGCCAGCCGGTATTCCAAACCCTCGAACAGGGCAGGGTCGTAGACGGTGTTGGCGTCCGCTTCCTGCGCGGTGAGCGGCCCGGGACCGCCTCCCGCCAGCCCCACGGCTCCGCCCGCTCCAAGCGACACGGCGAACAGAAGGAACGTTCGTACGAAAGCGCATCGGGAAGTGCTGGTCCGGTCCATCGAGCGGATCCTCCTTGGCTGTGTGAGGCGGTTGACGGCCGCGAAATCTGCCTATCCGGACCGCCAGGGACAATGGACGGGCTTCTTGTCACGCGCACGCGTGGGGGTTGCATCATGTGGGTAATATTGCCATTATGTGGGCATGCGAATGGTGCGAACGCAGGTCCAGTTCCCGGCAGACCAGCTGGAGATTCTGCGCGAGATGGCAGCGCGCCAGGGGGTGTCCGTGTCGAATCTGGTGCGGCATGCCGTCGCATCCGCGGCGCGGGCCGAGCCACGTCCACGGCGCAGCGAGTTGCGGCAACGAGCGCTGGACGTGGCCGGGAGTTTCCGGTCGGAGAAACCGGACACGGCGCGTACACATGACGAAAGCTTCGGTGGTGAGCGTGGGCCGTGACCACCTTTGTAGATACTTCGGCGTTGTATGCCGTTCTGGACGCGAGCGACCTCTCGCACCCTCCGGCGCGCGTTGTGTGGGAGAGGCTGCTGACGGCAGAGGAGACGCTTCTCACCAGCAACTACGTCATCGGCGAGTCATTCGCCCTCGTTCAGCACCACCTGGGTCTGCAGGCAGTGCGTGCTTTTCAAGATAGGGTCCTGCCGGTGCTTGAAGTGGAATGGGTGGACGAGGCCGATCACGCGGTGGCTGTCCAGGCCGTGCTGGCAGCGGGTCGTCAGGAGCTCAGCCTGGTTGACTGCGTGAGCTTCCAGGTCATGCGACGGCTCGGGGTCCGCAGCGTCTTCGCGTTCGACGAGCACTTCCAGGAGCAGGGGTTTCAGGTCCTTCCCGAATAGGGCCGCTGTTCATAGAGCGAATCGAGGCGTCACAGTGAGAGCGACCAGGACCGGGCATTCCTGGGCGGGACATGTTCTGATCGGCGCTCGAAGCAGGGTGGATGTCAGAGTGGAAGCGCAGGGCGGGGCCGGGGAGCGGTGCTGACAAGTGTGGAGTGGCGTCTCGGTTCGTTCGACTACAGGTGGGTACCGCGGACTATTCGCGGGACTCCGCCTCCGCCAGCCGCAGTAATCGATCGCCACCGATCCGGATCCTGAGACCGCTCAGATCTCCGAACCGGTAGCCGACTCCGATTGTCGGGATACGAACGAACCACACCTTCGGCCGGCTCTGGAATCCCAGGATGGCCCCGACCTCGGCCTGCCAGACCAGCGCGGTTTGCGCGCCGGACGCAGCAGGCACCCCAAGCGGCTCGAACGCGTACGATCCAGTGGCATAGATGCCCGCATCCGGCTGGTACTCGCCCAGCTTGAACCACAACGGGTGACGAGCATCCGCCTGCAGCGTGACCAAGCCGAGGTGCTCGTCGGCGTATCGGTTATCGGTCGCGATGGCGCTCAACCAGTCGATCCGTGGCTCCAGGCCGAGCTCGAACTTCTTCCACGGAAACACGAACTCGGCCCCCAGGCCCAGGTTGGTCCAGACGAGTGCGCTGTCGCCCTGGAAGACACTGGTCAGTCCCAGGCTCACGCGCGGGCGGAGCAAAGCCCTGCGCGCGATGGGCACGACGAACTCGACGCCAGGCGCAAACAGACCGAGCCGAAGGTCATCCAGCCGGAAATCGGGGTCCCCGAGCCGCACATTCGCAATTCTGAACGCCAGGAGCAGGCGAATCCCGAATGAGTTTCTCTCCCAGGACGTTCGCGGACGAACCGGCGGCGCTGTTCTGGGAGAACCCCGACGAAGACATCGTCCCCCAGATAAGCTCGTCCGGCTCCAGGTCGAGTTTCTGCTGGGCAGACAGCGGCGTGACTGCGACGGCGAGCACCAGGCCCAGGCAGGCGACGCATGTAAGGCCGGCGAGCCTCCCAGACTTCACGCCTGTCTCGCCGGGCTCCTTGGACAGGTGCTGGGCGCCATCCTACCAGGCAATCCCGTAGTCCTCTCCGTGGTGGCTGGCCCCACCCCAGAACGACCCGTGTTCCCAGTCAAAGAAGATCGCGGTGATGGGACCGGAGGTTCGCTCGCGGAACGTCAGGCTGTACCCCATGTCGCGCAGCTCTGCGCGCACCCATGGGGGCGTGGCTTCCTGGAGCAGCAGGCGTCCGGGGTTGATCGGGTGGTCACGGAACGAGCCCTTCATCTGCGAGCTGTTGATGTTGGGAGCCTCGACGGCCTGCTGGACGTTCATGTCCCATTCGACCACGTTGAGGAAGAACTGAACCAGGTTCTGGTCCTGCGAATCCCCTCCTTGCACGGCGAAGGACAGAAACGGCTTGCCGTCCCTGAGGGCCATCCCGGGCGTCAGTGTGGCCCGCGGCCGTTTACCCGGTTCGATCACGTTGTACGGGTTCTCGGACTCGTTGAGGACGAAGCTCTGGGCACGCTGGCTGAGCCCCACGCCGGTCCGGCCGGCAATCACGGCCGGGATCCAGCCGCCGCTGGGCGTGATCGACACCACCCAGCCATCCTTGTCGGCTGCCTGGATGGATGTGGTGCCCATGTACAGCGCCTCGTCCAGTCCTTCCCACGCCTGTTCATTGAGGGTGGCCCCGCTCAGCAAGCGATCGGTCGTCGCGTCCGCCGCCTCGTCGGTCGTGATCTCCTCGTCCTCCTGTCCCCATTCGTCCAGGTAGTCGAGAAACGGATTCTCGCCCCCCTGGAACGGATAGGGGTCGCCGGGCCCGACGGCCGGGTCGTTCTTCTCCCAGTCGATCAGCTCGGCCCGCGCCTTCGCGTAGTCCTTTGACAGGAGGCCCTGGATGGGTTCCGCGGGCGGGAAGTACGGATCTCCGTAGTAGAAATCGCGGTCCGCGAAGGCAAGGTTCATGGCCTGGTAGAGCGCGTGGGTGTAAAGTGCGCTGTTGAAGCCCATGGATTTGAGGTCGAAGTTCTCGAGGATGTTCAGGGTCTGCAGCATCACGGGTCCCTGCACCCAGTGAGTGAGCTTGAAGACCTCGATTCCCTTGTACGTCGTCGAGACGGGCTCCTCGATGTAGATCTGCCAACTGGCCAGGTCCTCCATCGTGATCAGGCCGCCCTCCTCCTGCACGCCGCGCACGAACTCCTCGGCGATGTCACCCCTGTAGAACCGGTCGTAGGCCGCATAGATGGCCTCCTTGCGGCTCACCCCTGTAGCCAGCGCCTGTGCTTCCGCTTCGACCAGCTTTCGGAGGGTGTTGGCCAAATCGGGCTGCCGGAAGATCTCGCCCGCCACCGGGGCCTCGCGCTCCTCCCCGAGGTGCGGCAGATAGACCTCGGTGGAGTACTTCCACTCCTTGATCTCGTCCTTGTTGCCCTCCATCGAGTTGGCCGCCTGCCGCTCGATAGCATAGCCGTCCGCCATTTCGATGGCGGGTGCCAGCACGTCGGCCAGGCTCAGCGTGCCCCACTCCGCCAGCATCGTCATGAGCCCACCCGGGGTGCCGGGGGTTACGGCGGCGAGCGGCCCCAGGGCCGGCGGGTACTTGTCGTGGCCCTGCTCCTTGTAGTAGGTTGGGATTGAAGATCAGCGCCTGCGTCTCGCCTCCCCAGCTCAGCACGTCCCACATCGTGGCGGTGGCAGCCAGCATGGCACACGCGGCGTCCACCGCGTTCCCGCCCTGGCCGAAGATCAGCGCCCCGGCCGTTGCGCCAAGCGGCTTGCCCGTGATGGCCACCCAGTGCTTGCCGTGCAGCACCGGTTTGGCGGTCTGCTGGGCGTCCAGTGGGGTGGGGGCAGTCAGGGCCGCGAGGAGCAGTGCTGTGGCAACCGCGGCCATCGAAACCGCGGACAGAGTGCCCCGGCGTGACGCTCTCATGGTCTGTTCCTCCTGCGGGGAGTTGGCGAAACCGAGTCCGTCAATCTCGCCCCGGGGTCGGAGGGCGGCAACCAGAACTCGCCGAAGGGTGGCCGACGGCTACATTGTGTCGGCCGCGTTCAGACCGCCACTTCGCGGAGGGAAAGAAGGAAGGCATGAAACGTACTCTACGCATCCTGCTAACGGCGGGGGTGGCCGGTGTGTTCGCCGGTCTCGGGTCGAGAGCTCCCGCATCGGCCCAGGAACCTCCTGCCGAGGCAGACTGGGAAACGGCTCGCCGGGCGCTCGCACTGTCTCCAGTGTTCGACGGACACAACGATCTGGTCTGGGCCATCAGCCTCAACGAGGAGGCGCCACGCGTGGTCGCCGCGTACGACCTGCGCCGCGAAACGCCCGGCCAGACGGACATCGCCCGGCTGAAGGACGGCATGGTGGGGGCCCAGTTCTGGTCCGTCTACGTCCCGGCCAGCTCCGCGGAGACGGGCGCAGCGCGCGAACAGCTCGAACAGATCGACATCGCGAAGGAGATGTTCGAGACCTACCCGGATGTCTTCCAGGAGGCGGCCACGACGGAGGACGTGCGCCGGGCCATCGCGGCGGGACGCATCGCCTCCGTGATGGGGATCGAGGGCGGTCACGCGATCGAGAACTCGCTGGGCGCCCTGCGCGCGTACTATCGGTTGGGCGTGCGCTACATGACGCTGACCCACGGCGCGAACGTGGACTGGGCCGATTCGGGCACGGATGAGCCGGTGCACGGGGGGCTGACAGCGTTCGGTCACGAGGTGATCCGGGAGATGAACCGCCTCGGCATGCTGGTCGACCTGTCCCATACCTCGCCTGAGACCATGCACGACGTGCTGGACGTCGCAGAAGCTCCCGTCATCTACTCGCACTCCTCCGCTCGCGCCGTTACCGACCACCCGCGCAACGTTCCGGACGACGTCCTGGAGAGGATTCCGGCCAACGGGGGCGTCGTGATGGTGACGTTCGTGCAATCATTCGTGAGCTCCGCCGTGGACGCATATCGCGGCACCCCGGATACAGAGCGCCCGGCCGAGGAGTCCCGGGCCACGCTGGCGGATGTGGCCGATCACATCGAGCACGTGCGGCGCGTGGCCGGAGTCGATCACGTCGGCATCGGCAGCGACTTCGATGGGATGGGCCCGGGGCCGCTGGGCCTGGAAGACGTATCGACCTATCCGGCCCTGTTCGCCGAACTGGCGCGGCGGGGCTGGACGGAGGAAGATCTGCGGAAGTTGGCCAGCGAGAACGTGTTGCGCGCCTGGCAGGAGGCGGAGACCGTGGCGAAGCGCCTCCAGGCAGAAAGGCCCCCATCGACGGCGACGATCGAGGCCCTGGACGGTGAAGCCCTCAAGCCGTAGAGCGCCGGTACTTACGACCGGCTAGCTGTGAGGACGGGACACCAGCGGGTGGCCCGTCCGTCATGCCACTCCAGCCGTTATCGGTCCGGACGCTCGGGCGGATCAACGGTCTTGCCCGGATCGGGCCGGATCCCGTGCTGGTCGAGCAGGCTGTTCAGCTCCGGCATCCTGACCTGCACCAGTTCGTTCACCCTGTCCACGAGGTCGGGCGCCCGCTCCCAGGCCCTCTCAAGCATCCAGAGATTGTCGGCGGTAGGCGGCGAGGTGGGCATTCCCATGAACCAGCCAAGCATGCCCGTGTCCTCCGCCACGTCGTCCAGGTCCTCTTCCAGGTCCTCGTGTGCCTCCTGCAAGGACTCGAGCGCACTCGTCACCGCGTCGGGCGTTTCTTCCCTGCCCTCGAGCAGGCTCTCCACCTCCTCGAGACGCTCTTCGATCCTGTTGAGCGCCCGACCTGCCTCGTACGTCGGCTTCGCCAGGGCGTACAGGTCCATCAGGGCCTCCTGACGCGCCGCGAGTTCCGACCGTGAGACGTCGATCCGCGGGTCCAACTCGACGGTCAGGGACGCTTCCCTGGTCATTCCGCCCGCTTCGAGCCGAACCGTGTACGTGCCGGGCAGGACCTTCGGCCCCTGCGGTCCGCCTCCGAAGAAACCGCCGCCACCGCCCTGCCCTCGCTCGGGCTCGTATGGCGGCTCGATGCGGAGATCCCAGACCGCTTCGTGCAGACCGGTCGTGCTGGCTGCGTCCAGCTCTCTCACGGTATTCCCGTTCGAGTCCACGATGGAGAGCTTGAGCGCAGCGGCCTCATCGGTCTCGTCGGAGTCGTCCCCGGTCTCGGCAGCCGCGTCCTGACCCAGGTAGTAACGAATCACAGCTCCGTTCGGTGGATTCGGGGCCACGAAGCGACCGGCCGGCGTTGCCTCCCAGTCGCTCCGGTTGACGCTGCGCGCCGGCTTCGGCGGGAACAGGTGCGCCGCGGAAGCCAGTACTTCCGGCGTCAGCTCCTGCAGCGGCGTGAGGTCGTGCAGAATCCAGATGCTACGGCCGTGCGTCCCGATTACGAGGTCCTTCTCGCGCGGGTGCAATTCCATATCGTCGACCGACACCGTGGGGAGGTTGCCCTTCAGCTGTCTCCAGCTGTTCCCGCCATCGGTCGTGAAGAACACTCCTACCTCGTTGCCGAGGAACAGCAAGTTGGGGTTCTCCAGATCTTCCGCGATCACGTTGACGGACGTTTGCGGAAGACCGGCGACGATGGGACGCCAGCTGTCGCCGTAGTCCTCGCTGACGAACGCGTAGGGCGCGTAGTCGTCATTCGTATGGCCGTCGAACGTCAGATACACCCGGCCCTGGGAGAACCGGGAAGCCGCGATCCGGCTGACGTACGTCTGGTCGGGCACGCCGGGGACATTCGCGGTCAAGTCTGTCCACGTGACGCCTCCATCCTGCGTACGCTGGATGTTTCCGTCGTCAGTCCCGGCGTACAGCAGGTCCGCGTTCAAGGGAGACTCCGCGATGGTTGTCATGTTCCCGTAGGATGAGATCCCGTCGTTTCTGGAGAAAAGCGTATCGGTCAGCTGGCGGCCCATGATCTCGAGCTCTCGCCTGTCGATGTTCTTCGTGAGGTCTGGACTGATCTCTTCCCACGTCTGTCCGCGGTCGCCGGATTTGAACAACACGTTGGCGCCGAAATAGATCGTGCGCGGATCGTGAGCAGACATGACAATCGGCGAGTTCCAGTTCCAGCGCAGCCGCTCCAGCTCCTCTTCCTCGTCTTCGTCCGCCTCTTCTGCTTCCTCCTCGTCGTCCACTACCCGGTCTACGGGCCGGATGAAGGCGCCCTCCCCCCACTCGAGATTCACACGGGCCAGGAATCCGCCCTGGAACTCGGCAAACACGATGGCCGGGTCGGTGGTCGGATCGATCTCGGTGTAGAAGCCATCCCCACCGTTGATCTCGCGCCAGTGCCCGTTGAGCACCCCCTGGCCGTTGTAGTTGGCGCTCGGTCCGCACCACGAACCGTTGTCCTGCAGGCCGCCGCAGACCGTGTACGGATCGTCCATGCCGATCCCGATCTCGTAGAACTGTCCAATGGCGAGGTTGTTGTAGGTGTGCCAGGTCTGGCCGCGATCGAAGGAGGCGTAGATCCCGCCATCGTTGCCCAGGATCAGGTGCTTCGAGTCGTCCGGATCGATCCACATGGCGTGGTGGTCCACGTGGACTCCGCGCGTGTTCATGCGATCGAACGTCTTCCCACCGTCCTCAGAAACCGCCAGCCGGGTGCCGAGGGAGTAGACGCGCTGCGGATCGTTCGGGTCTATCCGCAGCTGGCTGTAGTACATGGGACGCGGATTGTAGTCGCCGCGCTTCTCCCACGTTTCCCCGCGGTCCAGCGAGCGGTAGACACCCTGGTCATCTCCCCGCGCCTCGATGATCGCGTAGACCGTGTTGCCGTCCCGACGGTAGACGTCCAGCCCGATGCGTCCCAGGTCGCCCTTCGGCAGCCCTGTGGAAAGCCTGTCCCAGCTATCACCACCGTCTACGGTCCGGTGAATCCCGCCGCCGGGGCCACCGCCGTTGAATCCAAAGTTCGTGCGCCGGCGCTGGTACATGGCCGCAAAGAGCGTGTTGGGATCTCCGGGATCCATGGCCAGATCGATCGCCCCGGTGTCGTCATCCACATGGAGCACCAGCTCCCACGTTTGCCCGCCGTCCCGGGTGCGGTAGACGCCGCGCTCCGGGTTCGGGCCCCACAGGTGCCCGACAGCTGCCACATAGGCCACATCGGGGTCACGCGGATGAACCGCGATCCTGGATATGTGGCGCGTCTCTTCCAGGCCCAGGTGCGACCAGGTCTTGCCGCCGTCCATCGAGCGGTACACGCCGTTCCCCCACGGAGAGCTCTGACGGTTCTGCGGCTCACCCGTGCCCACCCAGATCACGTTGGGGTTGGAGGGAGCCAGCGTGACGTCGCCGATCGAAGCCGTCTCTTGTTCGTCGAACAGCGGCTCCCAGCTGGCGCCGTGGCTGGTGGTCCGCCACACTCCGCCGGTGGCCAGGCCGACGTAGAATGTGGCCGGACTGCCTTCCAACACCGCGAGGTCGGCTACCCGGCCCCCCATCTTGGCCGGACCGATCTCGCGCCACTCAAGGGCGGAAATCACTGCGGAATCGATGTCGGCCGTGGGCACCTGCCCCACCGCTACGGTCGCTGAGCCGCCGAGGAGCAGGATCGCGACCACGAGGCGCGGCAGGTACGCCCGCACACGTCGAGAGTGGATGTTCATCGGAATCTCCCTGATGACTGGAGTTGAGGCTCCGCCCCTTCGACATGCTGTACGGATGCTGTACGGGGGGCCGGACCCGCAGAGTGACTCGCGGCACCGAAGTGCGCAAGATTACAGGGTGGCCCCCATGACGGCGAAGCCCAGCGTTGCGACTCCGCCCGCGAGCGCGGCGTACGGAATCTGGGTCCGCACGTGCTCTATGTGGTCGGTGGCCGAAGCCAGGGAGGCGATGATCGTCGTGTCGCTGATGGGACTGCAGTGGTCGCCGAAGATCCCTCCCGACAGCACGGCGGCGACGAACGGCGCCGGCGGCAGACCCAGGGCGTTGGACAATGGAACGGCCACGGCCATCATGATGGCGAACGTCCCCCAGCTGCTGCCGGTGGCAAACGCGATTCCTGCGCCCACCAGAAAGACCAGTGGCAGAAGGACTGACGTCGGGACCCGGCCACCCACCGCACCGGCCACGAACTCACCGGTCCCCAGCGCATCCGTGACGTTTCCGAGCGCGATGGCCAGCAACAGCACGACGGCCATTCCAGTGAGCGCGCCGGCTCCGTGAATACTGGTTTCGCTCAGCTTCTCCAGGTTCAGGATCCCCTGTCCAAGCGACAGAAGCCACGCCACCCCGATTCCGGCCAGCACGGCCCACAGTACACTCGTGGAGCCTGAGCCCTGCGCGATGTCACCCCCACCCGTGATGTACATCGCTACCGGCATGGAGAGAACCATGACTGCGATCGGGAGGATCATGTTGATCGCCCGCAGCGGTGTGCCCTCGGGCGGCGGCGGCGCAATGTGGCCTGGATCGGCGAGAGCGACGGCGTGGTCCCACTGCAGTTTGCCTTCCGCGGTGCGCTCTTCCGCGGCCCGCATCGGACCCAGGTTGAACCCGAACACGGCCACCGACCCGGCCAGGGTCAGTGCCAGGATGGCATACAGGTTCAGCGGGATGGCAGCGAGGAAGACGGACAGCGGCTCCGCCACGCCGAGGCCGCCCAACAGGCCCAGGATGTAGGCGCCCCAGGCGTTGAACGGGATCAGGATGCAGACGGGCGCTGACGTGGAATCGATGAGGTATGCCAGCTTCTCCCGCGACACCTTAAACCGGTCGAACAGCGGACGGCTCACCGATCCGGCCACCAGGATCGTGATGTTCGACTCGATGAAGATCACGAGCCCGATCAGCCACGCCAGGATCTCCGCCCGCCGTCCGTCCGTCACCCACTGGCGCTGTTCCACTGTCTCGACGAAACCGCGCACACCCCCGTTCGTCTCGATGAGCGCGATCAGGGAGCCGATCATGAAAGTGAAGACGATGACCTTGGCACTGCCCGAATCGCTGAGGACGCCAACCGTCTGGTCCAGCGCCGCAGCGGCTCCGGCCAGGGGATTCCAGCCGGACGCGATGGTCCACCCCAGCCAGATTCCGGCAGCCAGCGAAAAGTAGACCTGGCGGGTGCGGATGGCGAGGCCAATGGCCAGGAGAGGCGGGAGCAGCGACAGTATTCCGTAGGAGGTGGCGCTATCCACAGTGTCCGATCTCCATCGAGCGCGCCCTCACCGGCGCGACACCCAGCGACTCCGGTCGTCGTAGAACCGCAGCTCGCGCCTCGTACCACGCGTGATTCCGACCCTGGTCGTGCGAACCACGTGTTCCTCCGGAACCGGTGCGCCCGAGCAGAGCCACAGCGGGGAGCGGTCCAGCGGATGTCGCTGGCGCTCGGCATCGATGGCCAGGGCCTGGGCCAGCCGAGCCGGCCCGTTGGTCAACTCGGATCGGCCACGTCGCTCCCGCATGACGTCGCGGCCGTCCAGGGGCGCCAGGGCCCTGATGAGCACCGCGGCGGGGAAGTCCTCCGCATCGGTCACGGCGTTCAGCAGCCAGTGAACCCCGTAGTTCATGTGTACGTAGGCCGTTCCCGGCGGTCCGAACATCGGATCGTTTCGCGCTGTGCGGCCGATCGGGCGGGCCGCATGGCTGGCCGGATCCTCCGGTCCGACGTAGGCCTCCGTCTCCACGACTACTCCGGATGTCCTCTTTCCTCCGCATTCGGAGACGAGGATACAGCCCAGTAGCTCCCGGGCGACGGTCGCGGCCGGCCGCTCGAAGAACTCGCGGGCCAGCGGCGGCGGCTTCAGCAAGCTGCCCACTGCGGCTGGCCCGAATGCTACTCGAGCCCCGCCGAACGCTCCGCCTGGCGAGCCGCTACCACGGCCTGTGCCCGGCGCTCGGACAGCACGGCCGACAATCTCTCCGGATTGGCATCGATCACATCGAACACCGACGCTCCGAACTCTTCCACCAACCGCTCGGCCGTCCGTTTCCCTACCCCGCTGTACGTGCGCACCATGTGGTGGATTATGGCGTCGGCACCTTCCGCAGCCGCGGCCCTGGAACCCGCGCCACTTCCTCCGTTGCCGTCCGCCGGAGGGAAAGGCGGTTCGTCCGGCCGTCCGGCGGTCTCACCCCGGCCAGTCGGCGCGGCCTCGCTGCCGCCGCCCGCAGGCGCACCGCCCCCACCTCTCGAGCCTTTCCGGAACCGACCCATTCCCTGCCGAGCCGGCTCGCCGGCTGCCTGACCACCCGTGGGGGCATCCGTGGAGGGAGCTGCCTCCTGCACCCGGCCCTTTGCCGGCTGCGCCGGATCACCCTCCACCGGAGTCTCTTCTCCCACGAGTCCAATGCGCGGCTTCTCCGCATCCTTGCCCTGTTTTGCGACCTCGGGAGTACCGCGGCCACGCGACCCGCGCCGGAACCGGCCCATGCCACCGCGCGCCCGGGACGCAGCCCCGGCATCCGCCGCAGGCGTCGTTTCGGGCTCGGGCAACGGCATCTCGGGCGCCGCCTCCAGGGGCTGTGCCGGCGGCGCGTCCTTCGGGGCCTCCGTAGACCGTGAGGCAGCGGGCTTGGCCTCCTTCTCCGTCTTGCGGCCGGGGCGCTGACGGTCCGGCTTCGTGCGGGCCTCCGGCCCGGCCACCTCGCTGACCGATTCCTTGTCCTCGGATCGCCTGCCACGGCGACCTCTCCGCTTCTTCTCCTCAGCGGGCTTCGCCGGCTCCTCCGGCTCGGCACTGACCTCCAGCTTCCGCCCTTCGGCCCGGCCGCCGCGACGCTCTCTCTTCTTGCGGCGAGGCGTCCCGGTGGACGGCTCCTCGACTTCGGAGAGGTAGTAGTTCCCGTCCTCTCCCTGCACGAGATCGATGATTCCTTCGTCTCGCGCCTGGATGAGAAACCGACTGAACTTGCGGAAACCCAGCGCTCCCTCATCGAATCCGCCGTCAGCCGCGATCAGCTTGCGCTTCACCTCGGAGTCCCGGACGGCCGCGCCGCCCTTTGAAAGGGCTGCCACAGCCGACGCAAGCGCCTGGTAGGCCCTGCGCAGATCATCCGCATGCATCTCTCCCACTTCTGCGTCTGATCTGGCTTGCGGCTGCGCGGCGATCTCGGGTTCGGCCACTTCGGGCTCAGCTACCTCGGGTTCGGCCGCGGGCCGGCCTCGCTTGCGGCGGGCCGGCGGAGCGGCGCGGATCGCGGGGGCCGGTGTGGCGTGCGGTGTGGCGGCAACAAGCTCGGCCGTCGCGGCGGGCTCCGACGCGGCGGGGGCCCGTCCCGGCACCACCTCGTACTGGCCGTTCGGCGCCTTCCGGAGGAGCACGATCTCACGATTCGCGGCCTCGGCCAGGAATCGATTGAACTTGCTGAACCCGGCCGACTTTTCGTCGAAGCTGGGATCGAACTCCAGCATGACCTGCTTCATCCGGTCGGACCGCATGACGTCCCCGCGGCTGGCCATGCGCTCCACCGCCTTGGCCGCAAGCTCCCACGGATCGAGCCGAACCTGTGTCGTGTCGGCAGCTGCGGTCAGTCCGGAGAGGGTGTTGTAGCTGTAGTACTCGTCACAATTCTGGACCAGGATATCGGACGACGACTCCTGTAGCCCGACTCCGATCACGTACTTGCCATACTCCTTGAGCTTGAGCACCAGGCTGGAGAAGTCCGAATCCCCGGACAGCAGTATGAACGTCCCGATCTCCGGACGGGTGAACACCAGCTCGAGCGCGTCGATTGCCAGGCGGATATCGGTCGCGTTCTTCTTTGATGACCCGTACGCCGGCGCAAAGATGAGATCGATCGAGGATTCCGACAGCGGCACGATGTACTGTGGGTAGCGCCGCCAGTCCGCGTAGGCGCGCTGCACGGCCACTTTGCCGTAGATGATGTCGGAATCGAGAAGCTTGCGGAGCTCCGCGCCCAGGTTGGACCGGATCCCCATGGTTACGTTGTCGAAATCGATGAGAAGGGCCGCGTTGGGCGAATGCTCTTCGGGCGTGCCTCCACGTCTGTGTGGAGCGCGAGTGTACTCGTTCAAGATGTCCTCTCCTCTGTTGCAAAACGCAACGTTACCCGCGGGAGCGGGTGAGAGGCCCCTCGATCTCGCCTCCGGTTCGTCCGTGGCCGATGGGCGGGCACAGGCGCTTCGGAGGGGACGATACGAGGAGCCGCTACAGTTCCTTCCGCGATAGCCCCCTGGCTATCTAGCTCTCTTCAGACCGGACGAGACGGGCCAGCTCTGCGCGGCGCGCCCTACCGCCCGGTGTCGTTGGGAATACCTCCAAGAACCGGATAAGGTCCGGTATCTTATAGTCGGAGACCCCTTCCCTGCAAAAATCGCGCAACTCTTCGTCCGTGATGAGGGCCCCTTCGACCGGAACCACGCAGGCGCACACCAGCTCACCGAGAACTTCGTTCGGCGTGCCCAGGACCACCACATCCTCAACGGCCGGATGCGAGCGCAGAAGGTCCTCGACCTCGCGGGGGTGCACGTTGTAGCCGCCACGGATGATGACTTCGCTCTCCCGCCCCACGATGTGCAGGTAGCCGTCCTCATCCAGCATCGCCAGGTCGCCAGTCTTGAAGAAACCGTCAGCCGTGAAGGCGGCCGCCGTCTTGTTGGGCTGTCGGAAGTAGCCCTGCATCACGTTGAACCCGCGGACTGCCAGCTCGCCGATCGATTCGGGCGGCAGTTCGGTTTCGTCCTCCTCGCTGATAATCCTGACCGAGATTCCGTCCAACGGGCGTCCTACGGTCTGGGACCGTTTCACGCCCTGGTCGCCTGGACCGGTCAACGAGACGGTCGGCGACGTTTCCGTCAGTCCGTAGGCTATTTCCAGCTCCGGCACGAGCCTGCTGCGCGCCTCCTCCACGAGTTCCTCGGAAACGGGAGCTCCAGCCACGATTCCGCTGCGCAATGACGACAGGTCTCGCTCACCCAGGCCGGGGTCGCGCAGCAGCAACACGAACATGGTCGGCACGCCGTGGACGATTGTCACTCGTTGCGACGCGATCAGGTCCAGGGCCTCGGACGACGCAAAGCGCTCCTGGAGCACCACGGTGCTCCCGGATGCCAACACCGTCATCAACGCCACGCCCAGGCCGAACACGTGGAACAGCGGGACCGAGCACAGGGTGATGTCGGACGCGTTCAGTCGCAGCGCATCCGCGGTTGCCCGCCCCGTGGTCATGAGATTCTCGTGCGTGAGCATCACGCCTTTCGGCGTTCCCGCGATGCCGGGCGTGAAGATGATGGCGAACAGGTCTTCGGCCGGGTCGATGCGGGCTGGCTCGAACTCGCGTCCCATGCCGCTCGACACCAGATCTTCGAACTGAAAGATCCGATCGTCGTACCAGAGGTCCTCCTCGCCAACCGTCACCAGGTATTGAAGATCCGGCAGATCCGAGAGCAGAGTCTCGAACATCTGCAGGTAGTCCACCCCCCGGTACCGCTCCGCGGTGACGGCCACGCAGGCCTCCGAGTTGCGGAGCATGAACTTCAGCTCGCGAGGCGAATACCCCGGGTTGAGCGGCACGATGCTGCCGCCGAGCTCGGCCACGGCCAGCGCCGTGATGACGAATTCCGGCCAGTTTGGGAGATTGACCGCGATCCGGTCACCCGGCTCGATGCCCAGGTTGTGCAGACCGACGGCGAGCGCCCGCACCTGCGTGGCGACCTGACAGTAGCTCAGAGTGTGCCCGCCGAATGTGACGAAGGGAGCGTCGGGATGATGCTCCGCTTGATCACGAAGAACGTCGACGACCGTAGCTCCGGCCGTCTCCGTGTTCGCACCCTGCATTCAACCTCCAATCATGACCGGACGTAGGGCCAGGCTAGCGAGCGCGGCGAAACAAACTGTACTCGCTGTACGGGGTGGTCAGCAACCTGCCTGCGGTGGGCAGCGAACGACTTACGAGTCGCTGGAGGGCTGCAGGGCGGCCGAGAACCAGGCTTCTCCCTCTTCCCCCGGGATCTGGAACGTCCAGTCCCCTTCAGGGGTCCGCGCCACCCGGCCCAGCGTCTCGAGCAGGACGCAGCGCACCGAGCCACCGCGCGCCTTCTTGTCGCGGGCGACGGCTTCCCAGAGAGCTCGGGCGGGCCGCTCTTCCTCGAGCGGGCGATCCAGGGCGCACGCCTCCAGAAGACAGGCGATCCTCTGGCAGGTGCCCGTCTCGGTGACGCCCAGGTTCTCGCCAAGCCGGGCCTCGGCGCGCATTCCGGCCGCTACCGCCTCGCCGTGCAGGATCTCGTAGCCACCCACCAGCTCCAGGGCGTGGCCAATGGTGTGTCCAAAGTTGAGGATCGCTCGCCTCCCCCCCTCGCGCGGATCCTCCTCCACTACCGCAGCCTTGTGCGCGATGACCCGCCACACGGCCTCGGCCGTGGCCTCCGGGTCCCCATCCAGCAGTTCTCCGGCAAACGCTTCGAGCCATTGGAACAGCTCCCGGTCCAGGATCGCCGCCGTCTTCACTCCCTCGGCCAGCCCGGCCGCGCGCTGCATGCGCGGAAGCGTCTCGAGCAGAGTCGGGTCCACCACGACCAGCGCCGGGTGGTGAAACGCGCCCACCAGGTTCTTTCCGACATCCGTGTCCACGCCGGTCTTCCCGCCTATCGCGCTGTCGAACATGGCCAGCAGCGTCGTGGGCACCTGGACGACTGGAACGCCCCGCATGTACGTGGCCGCAACGAATCCGGCCAGGTCACCGGTGACGCCTCCTCCGAGCGCCACCACGGCGCAGTCGCGGCCGAAACCGTGGCGGAGCATTCCGTCGGACAGCTGCACCCATTCCTCCCGGGACTTGTTCCACTCTCCGGCCGGGAATGTGAACAGCTCCACCGGTCGCCCGCTGGCCGCGAAGGACTCCAGCGCCTGTGGTCCGTAGAGGTCGGCAACCCGGCTGTCCGCCAGCAGCGCGTATCGGTGTGCCGGGGCCAGAGAGTCGCACAGCTCTCCCAGGCGACTCAAGACGCCTGCCGCCTGGACCACTGCGTACGTGGAAGACTCGTGACCGGGAACCACCACCTCCAGACGGCGCTCAGCTCGGCTCACGGCTCGATCTCGAACAGGGTAAGCGCCCAGGACGAATCCACCTGGAAGGCCGCGGGCGAGTCTACCAGCAGCACGGTCGGACGGCCCCCACGCTCCAGCGATTCCACCTGAATCCGCCGCCCGGCTGCGTCCACGCCTCCGTCGGAAGCGTATCGGGCATCCATGGCCCGTGTGACAGCCCCTGCAAACTCCGTCGCATCTGCCAGGCTGTCCCACACGGTGGCCCAGATCAGCACTTCCCCGGCAGGGCCACGGAGCAGCCGGTAGCGATCACCGTCCCAACCTGCGGCAGCCAACTCCGCCTCTGCCGGTTCGGTCAGGTGTTCTTCAAAGAAGATCTTCGTCTCGAGCTCGCCCAGTCCGTCGGTGTATACCTCCACCCACTCACCCTCTGCCGCTGTGTGGAAGCGGACGGCGGTCGGCTCATCCCGCGGGTCGGCGAATCTCTCCGGGTGCAGGAGCTGTTCGGTGGACGTGGGAAGATCGGGCCCGAAGGGCGGCGGCCGGCCTTCCCGGTCGCTCCATAGACGTTGAACGAAGATCAGGCCGCCGATATAGGGGAAGATCAGGGCTTCGCGAAGGACCCGCGGCACGTTACCGATGCTGGGCATGCCGGCGGCCTCGCCCAGCGCCGCGATGTCCACGCCGGCAAACTGCTGGCCCAGATCCGGGAGCAAGGTCACGTCCACTCCCATCTGCCACTCTATCATCGCCAGGGTAGCCTGACCTTCGATGGCCGCCTGCACGGCTGTGCCGCGGTCGTTGTCGGAGACCAGCAGGGTGGTGAGCGAATCCAGGTCCACGTGCTGGTCCTGCAGCGCGTGTACCAGCTCGTGGGCCAACACCATCTCCAGCTGCTCGTCCACACGGTCCATGACATACAGGGTGTCGCGCCGGGGATCATAGAACCCCACTACCTGCTCCCTGTACAGCTCCACCAGCACGGCGGACAGGTCCAGCGTATCCGGCACCAGGCCGAAGCGGGCGTAGGCAGCGGTCAGGGCCGCTGCCTGCTCGGGTGGCAGTTGCTCCTCCAGCTGGTTCAGGAGGTACGCTTCGAGCTCTTCGCGACTGCCCAGCGCTACGTGCAACGGAGCGGTCGCAACCAGCCCGCTGGCACGCTCCACCACCGGCTGAATCTCGATGGCCATGCGGCGGAGCGCGGTATCCGACATGGTCGGCCGGGCTTGATCCGCCGCCTGGTTCCTGGCCTGAGCCTCGCTGTCCGAACAGCTCGATCCTGCGCCACATGCCATCAGGACCACCGCGCCGGTCATCAACGCCCTACGCATCATCCTCGCGCTCGCTCCACGCTGGCTGGTCTACCGTACTCGGCTGGTGCATGCTCACTCCAGTGGAAGACACTCCGGCTGCCAGTTCGCCGACTGTCTGACCCCGCTCCGGGTGTACCCACTCCGGGGCCAGTTCGGCCAGCGGGACCAGCACGAACGCCCGCTCCGGAAGTCGTGGGTGCGGCACACGGAGTCCGGGCGAATCGATCACCAGGTCCCCATACAGCAGGATGTCCAGGTCAAGCGGGCGGGGGCCATACCGCCGACCCGTCTTGGTGCGTCCACGCGTCCTCTCCAGCCTCTGCAGGCGCTCCAACAGGTCCGGGGCCGCCAACCGGGTCCTGCCGACGCAGCACGCATTCAGGAACGCGGGCTGCTCCCTCACATGCATCGGCTCGCTCTCGTAGATCCGCGAGAAGCGTGAGTCAACAAGCAAACCACCCAGGTGGTTGCGAGCAAAGGCCAGGTGCTTCAGCCGCGCGCCAAGGTTGCTCCCGATGCCGATGGCGACGGGCACGGATCGCGTCCCAGCGAACTCCCCATCTCGATTCATCTAACACAATCTAGGAGACCCTCGAAACTTCGCGCCAATGGAGTGGGTAGGATAGGTTGTATACGACACCTTGCCCAAGGGGCGTGAGTTGCTGACCGGGAATCATCAAGCGCAGTGCGTTTCGACCATCTCCCGAGATGGCCCGGGCCGGGTGCAGCCCTCCGTCGTTCGTCTCCTCACTCCTCTTCTGCTCCTGATGAGTACCGCATCTTCCGTGACGGCTCAGGTCGAGCGGCGTCGTGGCGCTGAGGTCGACAGGGTGGCAAGCGCCTACTTCCGCGACAATTGCTCGAACGTGGGAAACACGGGAGGCACGTTCGTCCTGTACGGAATCGTCCTGGATGCGGCCACGGGAACACCCCTTCCCGGCAGTACCGTCCAGCTCCGCTGGCAGGCCGTCGATGCGACGGGAGAGGTTGCGGATGGCCAGGAACTTGCCCTGGCCGACGCAGCCGGCCAGTACACCTTCTGTGCCGTGCCGCGGGCTGCCTCGGCCACGCTGCAGGGCGTTGCGCTCAGCCGGCTCGGTCCGGAGCGCCCGGTCGATGCGGACGACGGCACCCTGTTTCGTCGTCAGGATGTGCCCGTGTACCTCACGCGGGTCGCCGGCGCCCTGGCAGGTCAACTGTCTGACTCGGGCACGGGCGATCCGGTCGATGCGGCCACGGTGACCCTGCCCAGCGTGGGCGTCGGGGTGCTTACGGACCAGCGGGGCAACTTCCGTATCGAGGATGTTCCTCCGGGAGAGATCGAGATCACGATCCACCACGTGGCCTACGGCGAGCAGTCCGCCCTCGTGGAGGTTAGTCCTGGGAACACCAGTGTGGTGGAGATTCGCATCGACCCTCAGCCTATCGCGCTCGAGCCGCTTACTGTGACGGTAACCACGCGACCCCAGTGGCTGGAGCACGCCGGATTCTACGATCGGCAGGCGAAGAGCATGGGCACATTTCTCACCCCTGAGAACATCGAGAGCCGAGCCAGCATCCGGTTCAGTGAGCTGCTGCGCGGCATCCCCGGCCTGTTCATGCGCAAGGTGTGCCAGCCGCACTGCTACTACTGGCTCAGCACCAGTACCAACCTGCGCACGGTCTATTGTCCGCCCATGCTCTGGATGGACGGACGCAGGATGCACCTCGAGCAGCCCACCGACCTGGACGCACTGGTCTCCGCGCACGATGTGGCGGCGATCGAGTTCTACCGCGGCATCTCCCAGACTCCGCCCCAGTTCTACGGCGATTGTGGATCCATCGTGATCTGGACCAAGCGCGGCTCCTCGTAAGCTGCCAACGGCCCGGCAAATTCTGGCGGGCACCCCTTCTTACGACAAAGCTCTACGCTCGTACTCTCCCGGATGCACGAAGGCCGCCGCGTTGTTCCGCGACGGCCTTCGAGATGGTGCTGCCCGAGTGAGGACTCGAGCGTTGAAGCGCGGTCTTAGTACTCGACCACCACCGGCTTCAGGTTCTTGTTCTGCTCTTGCCTCTCGCGGACTATCCAGCGAATAGGCGGCTCGACTCAGTGCGACTTCCAGTCCGCCCTGTCTGAGCTCTTCCATCGATGGTCCGATCGACTCGTTGGTGCCGGGCGCTCCACCTGGCATGCCCGCGCCGCCGAACGTGTAGTAGTCCAGCTGCAGCGTTTCCAGCTCAGAGCCCGGGATGGGCAGCTGGATGACAGTTCCCGCAATCAGGTCACCCCAACCACGAAGCTGCGCCCACGAAAGACCCGCAGAGACCTGGAAGACTTCCATCAGGTACTCGTACTTCATGGCCTCAAAGAGATCCCCACACGTCTGGGTCGTGTCAAACCGCGGATATGGCACGCAGCCGCCACCCGGCTCGTTCGGCACGGGGCCCGCACCGGTCACCGGTGTCAGCCCACCGTGGTCTTCGTGTGCGCGTGTCAAGTTGATCAGGGTCGCAGCAGCACCCGGGTTCCCGTTCCTGATATGTCCCTCGGCCATATAGAGGTTCATCTCCGTCACGGTCAACTCGGAAATATCACCCGTCCAGTCCCACGCGCTGCTCTCTTTGTAATCGATCCAGTGGTACGGAGAGTAGTGCGACAGGTGGTAGGTGCCACGCTCCGGCGGGTGCGGAATGCCGGCGAACCAGGTGAAGCGTGACGGCCCGTTGCCCTCATCAAAGTCGTCGGGCGGATAAGCCGGCAATCGCTTGTCAGGCGAATCCACGTCGAACGGCTGCCGTTGCGCGACCGGCGTGCTCACCCAAGCCTGGTAGCCACCGCTCACGTCGGCCTGGCCGACCCAGTGCATGTCGGCGCGCGTCCAACCCTCGTTCGAGCCACCCAGTGTCTTGATCCCGCTCCACCAGTTACTCACACCGTCACCGAACGGGGCGAAGTCTCTTCCTTTGATTCCGTTATCCGCGTCGCCGATAACCAGCCCCCACTCCACAGCCGCTTTCTCGGTCGGGTCGCGCGGCATCAATGCACGGCAGCGTGCCTTGTACGACCTCGCGAGTGCAACCATCTCCGTGTTGGTGTACACGTCGCTGGTGGCGTCTCCGAACCAGCCGGGTTCGGTCGTGAAGGAATTGGCCGTTGAGAGCGTGATCGCATCGTCCAGATACTTCAGTCCGGCTGCTCCCACTGCGGAATAAGGACTCGCAGTCAGCGCTGCCAGATCCGAGGTCTCATCCACGATGAAAGCCTGATCGAACAGCATTGCGAGGAAGCAGTGGCCCACGCCCTGCGCGAACCTGCCGATCGCCTTGGCTCTCTCGGTGTCCTCGCCCCCATCCCCGATCTCCAGACCACCTTCGATCGCACGCAATCCATCGCCCGCAGCGGCGACTCCCGCATAGGTGTTGGTCCACGGGGCTTCCGTCACTCCCGCGTAGTTGTAGGACGAGTTGTTGTCGAACGTCTTACGCGGCTGCCACGAGATGTCGCGCATCCCGAAGTTGCCCCACGAAGAGCTCCCGTGGTCGGCTGCCACGTTCAGCGCGTTTCCATTGTTGTAGTACTGCGCCGCCGTGAAGTACTGCAGATAGGCGCTCCCAATGAGCGACTCCACATCCGACGGCGAGGCGAGGGCGCGTGAACGGTCCGGGTTGTTCAAGTTGTCGACCGCGAGATCGGCACAACCGGCCGTCAGGAACAGCGCAAGTCCCGCCAGCGCCCCTAACGTCGTTTTTCTAGTCATTTTTGAACTCCTCTTTGTATCCAAACTGTCCTGTCTTTCGTTATCGGCATCAGCGGGGAACCGCACCGCCCCAGGGCGGGCGGCTCCCCCTCCTCCGTTCGTCTAGAAGACGACTTCGAGACTGGCCGTGATGGCCCGGAAGTTCGGATACCCGTGCAGATCTGCACGACCCACCACCTGCGATGCGAAACCGCCGCCGCCAGAGCCGACCTCCGGGTCATAGCCCGTATAGTCGGTAATCGTGAACAGGTTGCGGCCGATCAGGTTGATGGTCAACCGATCCACCGTGCCCTTGAACACGTTCTGGAGGAAGTTCTGCGGCAGGCTGTAACCCAGCGAAACCTCACGGAACTTGAACCAGGTACCGTCCTGCATGAACTGCTCGCTGGTCCCAGCCGTGTCGTACAGGTAGTTGCCGTAGTACGCCGTCGGCTTCTTGTTGGCGTCAGGC
>JBDHIQ010000235.1:0-3254 GCA_039587395.1 Gemmatimonadota bacterium | reverse complement strand
TCGGGGGTGTAGGCCAGGCAGACCTCCTTGGTGATTCCACCAAAGCTCACCTTGCCCATGTGCATCCCGAGCGGATCGGGATCGATCTGGATCACCTTACCGGGAACGCCAAGACACATACGCCTACCTCCGACGAGTCAGCGGCTCACCTGCCCTGCCGCCTCGATTAGCCAGCGCGGCCATCCCTGGCCAGCCGGGCGGTCGCCACTGCCACCTGTCCCAGGCTTATTCCGCCGTCGTTGGGGGGGACCCTGCGGTGGACAAGCACCCTGAACCCTGCGCCACCGAGTCTCCGGATCGTGCGCTCGGTCAGCAGGCGGTTCTGGAAGCATCCGCCGCTCAGAGCCACGGTGCTCGTTCCGACTGCCTCCGCAACGCATACCAGTCCCTCGACGAGAGCGTTGTGGAACCTGGCCGAAACGATACCGGGTTGGGAACCGCGCTGCGAGTCCTCGATCAGCGCATCCAGGGTCGGGCGCCAGTCCAGACGGAGCATACCGTCGTCATCGTACATGCCGATCGGGTACGCATCGGGCTCGTCCAGATCCGAGACAAACTCCAGGGACATGGCGGCCTGGCCTTCGAACGACGCCTGCTGGCGCAGGTCGAGGAGCGCCGCGACTGCATCGAACAGTCGCCCCGCGCTGGTAGTCAGCGGAGCGCGAAAGCCCGTATCCAGCATGCGGTCCAGTAACCGGCGTTCGGGTTCGCGGAAGGATTGCACCGGCGCCAGCTGCGAGCGTTCCCACACCTGGCCTCCCGGAAGATCCCGCAGCATGGCGATCGCAACACGGCGCGGTTCCTGGATTGCGGCCTCTCCACCCGGCAGTCGGAACGGCCGTAATGATCCGACGCGCCGGTAGCCCGCTGCATCGCCCAGCAAGAACTCTCCACCCCACACGGTGTCGTCCGGCCCGTACCCCGTGCCATCCCAGATCACGCCCAGCGCAGGCCCTGCCTGGTCGTTGTCGGCCAAACAGGAGGCCAGATGAGCGTGATGATGTTGCACCGGCACCAGCGGCAGCCCTTCGAAGGGGCCGCCTTGCACAGCCTTGCGCGCCCACCCGGTCGACGGATAGTCGGGGTGCAGGTCGTGGGCTATGGCGTGTGGCTCCGCCTCGTAGATTTCCACGAAGTCGCGAATGACTCGCTCGAACACTTCGTGCGCCTCTGCAGTTTCCATGTCGCCGACGTGCTGGCTTACGAACACCCTGCGGCCGATGGACAGCGCCACGGTGTTCTTGAGGTGAGCTCCCGTTGCCAGCACGGCCTCGCACTCGCGATCCAGGATGATCGGCAGCGGCGCCAGCCCTCGCGCGCGCCGCACGGGTTGTGCTTCTCCTGCCACCTGTGTGACGACGCTGTCATCCGCGTGCCGGGCGATGGGACGATCGTGCACCAGGAAGCAGTCTGCGATGTCTCCCAGGCGTTCGACTGCTTCCCGGTTGTCGATGCAGATGGGCTCGTCGCTCAGGTTGCCGCTGGTCGCCACAACCGGGAAGCCCAGCTCCCGCATCAAGAGGTGGTGCAGCGGCGTGTACGGAAGCATTACGCCCAGGTACGGGTTGTTCGGGGCCACCTGGGGGGCCACACCCTCTGACTCGGCTCGCCGGGGCAGGAGAAGGATCGGGGCCTCGGGCGAGGCCAGGATTCCGGCTGACTCGGCCGACAGATCGCACAGACTCCGTACGCTGTCCAGGTCCGGTGCCATAATGGCCAGCGGCTTCTCGTAGCGCGCTTTTCGGGCCCGGAGTCGCTGGACCGCGGCATCATCGCGACCGTCCACCACCAGGTGGAAGCCTCCCAGCCCTTTGACGGCGACAATCTCGCCGTCACGGATGGCGTCGGCTGCCATCTGGAGCGCTTCCCACCCTGCCGCGACCGGGTTGCCGCCCGAGTCCAGTTGCTCGATGTGCGGACCGCACAGCGAGCAGGCGTTCGGTTGAGCGTGGAACCGGCGATTCAGGGGATCGTCGTACTCGCCCTGGCACTCCGTGCACATCGCAAACCCGCGCATGGTGGTGCTAGGACGATCGTACGGCAGGGCTTCCACGATAGTGAAGCGCGGCCCACAGTTGGTGCAGTTGGTGAACGGATATCGGAAGCGCCTGTCCTGTGGCTCGAGCGCCTCGGCCAGACATTCCGAACACGTCGCGACATCGGGGAGTACCACCGCGACCTTCTGACCGGCCCGATCGCTATGGCGGATCTCGAACCCGGAGACGCCCGCGGCCTCCGACCAGGTGGCCTCCAGGCTCTGGATGATCGAGCGCGGCGGATTCTCCCGCTCGAGGCGCTCGAGGAACCGGGCCAGGGTGGCTTCCTCGCCCTCCACCTCGAGGATCACACCCTGGCTACCGTTCAGAACCCAGCCGTTGAGGTCCAGTTCATGGGCCAGACGGTAGACGAAGGGCCGGAAGCCAACACCCTGGACGGCGCCCTGGATCTCCAGGTGAAGGCAGCTACGCGGAGTGCTTCTCAATCGGGCTCGAGGTCGACCAACTGCTTGCGCAACGCGTAGGCCACGACTTCGGCTCGACTGTGCAGGTGCAGCTTGTCGAGGATGTTCCGCATGTGGAACTTGACCGTGTTCTCGCTGACCTGCAGACGCCTGGCGAGGTCCCGGTTGGATGTGGAGCCCTTGACCATGAGCTCCAGTACATCGCGTTCGCGGTCGGTGAGCGCCAACGGATCACGCGACCTCTTCTTCTCCTCCGCCGGTCGGGCAAACTCGTCCAGGAGCTTCCGGGCCACGGCCGGCGTCAGTGCCGGCTCTCCCCGACTCACACCCTCCAGGAGATCGAAGAACTCGCTCGACTGAAGATCCTTGAGCAAGTAGCCTTTGGCCCCGGCACGAATGGCCTCGAACAGCTTCTCGTCGTCATCGGCGGCCGTCAGGATCAGGACCTTGATGTCCGGCAGCTCGGCGACCAGCCGCTTGGTGGCCTCCAGCCCGTCCATCTCCGGCATGAGCAAGTCCATGAGGACGACGTCGGGCTTGAGCTCCCATGCCAGAGCAATCGCCTCCCGGCCATCTCTGGCCTCGCCGACCACCTCCATGTCATGGGATTCCAGCAGGCTGCGCAGACCGTCGCGAAATAGAGAATGGTCGTCGGCGATCAGAATCCGCATGGCCATACTTCGTTACCCCTCCTCTAAGCCGAACCGCTGCCTCAGCGAACTCGTGTCAGCGGGATGTCAATCTTAACCCGGGTGCCGCCGCCAGGCGACGAGTCGATTTCCAGCGCACCGCC
>JBDHIQ010000051.1:0-15098 GCA_039587395.1 Gemmatimonadota bacterium | reverse complement strand
GGAGGTCCAGGCCCGGCGATTCCTGATCAACGGCGTCCGGGGGCGTCACGCCATTCGGCGCATCGGAGCAAGCGGACCAGATGGCCGCCAGAATCATGGCGGTCAGAAGCGAACAAACGGAACCCGGGATTCTGGAACGGAGCAACTTCACGAGACGACCTCCTGTGGCAAAGACCGGATCTCTCAGCTGTTCGGCAGCGCTACCGTAGTAGCGCGTGGAATGGCGGTCAAATCAGCTCCGCCGGAATCGTGTCCGACTGCAAGGGTGGGGCCCGCCAACGAACCACTCCGTTATCATGTTGTTGTACAACTGGTTAGATGCTTTCGTACGATGTACTCTATCTAGTGCTGAGGGGCGGTGGTCCGCCACTTCGACGCAACAGTGGCAGCGTGCCGGATGGACTGGGGCTCAAGTGTGATGGAACACTGGCAGCCGGACGGCGTGCTGTATGGGGGCACCATGGGAGGCCCCCGGAGGTGCACCGGAGGGAGCACAGACCACCGGCACAGACAACGAGGTTCGATCGTGACCGACTTCATCACGCCCGGGTTTCACCATATCACCATGGTGTCATCGGACGCGGCCCGTACGCTGGCTTTCTATCGCGATCTTCTCGGCATCGGGATGGTCAAACGGACCGTGAACTTCGACGACCCCTCCGCTCACCACCTCTACTTCGGCGATCCTGCGGGCACGCCGGGAACCATACTCACGTTCTTCGAATGGGCCGCCCTGCCCCGCGGCCGCCCGGGGGTCGGCGGGATCCACCACCTGGCGCTCTCGGTCGAGGGTCCGGAAGCGCAGCTCAAGTGGAAGCGCCGGCTGACCGATCACGGGGTGACGGTCACCGGACCGTACGATCGCGGCTACTTCAAGAGCCTCTACTTCTCCGACCCCGACGGACAGATCCTCGAGATCGCGACTGCGGGTCCGGGCTACGCGGTGGACGAGCCGGCCGACGCCCTGGGTGAAGCGGAGACCGTGCCTCCGGGCGCTCAGCTGCAAGGTGACAGGAACGAGGCCGCGATTCGGCGCCTTACGCACCCCGAACCGGTGCCCGAGATCTCCGCGGACATGACCCTCACGGGAATTCATCACATCACGGGGATCACTGATGACCTCGAGCGGGCCGGTGAGTTTCTCGAGGCCGGCCTGGGACTGCGCCTGGTCAAGAAGTCCGTGAACCAGGACGATGGCCGGACAAAACACCTGTTCTGGGCCCGCTACGACGGGCGGACCGTCGCGTCCCGGAGCTCGCTCACGCTGTTTGGCTGGCCCGAATCCCCGGAGCGGTCGCGTCCGGGCACGGGCCAGACGCATCACATCGCGTTCCGCGCACCCGACGCCGATACGCAGCTGGCCTGGCGCGAGCACCTGATCGGACTGGGGGTTGCCTGTTCTCCGGTCCTGGATCGCAGCTACTTCCGCAGCATCTACTTCCAGGCTCCGGACGGGTTGCTGTGCGAGATCGCGACGGATGGTCCCGGGTTCAGCGTGGACGAACCACTGTCGGAGCTCGGGAGGGAGCTGCGGCTACCCGCCTGGCTGGAACCGGATCGCAAGAGGATCGAGGAGCGCCTCAGCCCGCTGGGATGAAAAAGAGCCGGGGATGGAACACCAGTGCTCCCCCGGCTCTCTGTGTGGAACCCGGCCGGAGACCGGGCGCGTTCCACAGCTAGGTGGTCATCTTCTCGACCTTCTTCACGTTCTCCAGGGGGTACTCGATCTCGAACGGCGGCTTGTCCCCTCCCGGCCCCTTCAGGTAGTGCTCCATCCAGCGCAGCTGGCGCAGGCCGTAGTCGTATCGAGCCGCGGCGTTGCGGTTGCCATGGCCTTCACCCGGGTAAAAGATCAGTCGGACCGGCGCCGCGCCGCGCAGCTTCAGGTTGCGGTACATCTCCATCGACTGCCCGGGATGGACCCTTGGATCTTCTTTGCCGTGCGCGATCAGAAGCGGTGTCTTTGACTGACCAGCCCAGAAGATGGGGCTCCGATCGAGGAAGAACTCCCAATCGTCCCACGGCCGCAGACGCTGGTGGACCAGATACATCTCGTCCGGAATGTCGCTGGTTCCCACCTTGGATATCTGGTTGCTGATGCCGACAAACATCACGCCGGCGGCAAAGCGGTCGCTGTACTTGGTCGTCAGCCAGGCAGTCGCGTAGCCCCCGTATGATCCCCCGGTAACACCCACCCTGTCCGCGTCCACCAACCCCTGGGCGATCAGGTGGTCCACACCGTCCACGATATCGTCGAACTCGCCACCCGCGGTGTCCTTGTGATCCAGCTTGCTGAACTCGACGCCGCGACCCGTGCTGGCCCGGTAGTTGGGGAACAGGACCGCCATGCCGCGCCCGGCAGCGACCTGTCCAGGTGCCGAGTAGCCGGTCAGCCAACCCTGGCTGTAGTGTGACTCGGGCCCCCCATGCACCTGCACGATCAACGGGTATGTCTCGCCCGGACGCTCATCCAGCGGACGAATCAGGAGCCCCTGAATCCGCAGGCCATCGCGAGCCTCCCACTCCACCACTTCCTGGCTGGCAAGCTGCTTCGCGGCCAGCCAGGGATTGCTGTCGGTCATCCGGCGGGGCGCCCCGCCCTGTGACTTCACGAACACCTCGCTGGGATGAGCGGGAGTGGAACCGGCGAAGGCCAACGTCTCCGCTCCAGCCGACGCGGTCATCCCGCCAAGAACGGGCCCGCCCGCGGCAACCAGGGTGCGCCGGCCGCTGCCATCGCGGTTGATCTCGTTCACGGTCGTGAAGACGCCTTCCGCGGCCGTGTAGACTATCATGCTTGCGTCACGCCACCGCACGGCGGTCACATGCCCCTCGAAGCCCGGCACGAGATCCACCAGTTGGCCGCCGCCGGCCGGTGCCACCATGAGCCGCCCGGCCTGCGGATCGTTGATGTCCGCAGCGGAAACCATCGCCAGGTACTCGCCGTCCGCGCTCCACGCGACCTGGCCGAGCTTACCCGGATTGTCTATGCGGGCCAGCACGTCGCCGCTGTGGGCGTCCACTACCTGGATGCGCTTCTTCATGTACGAATCGTCCACCAGCGGAGTGGGAGCCACGACCACGACCACCTTCTCGCTCTGCGGCGCCCACACGACCGAGCTGACCTGCCCCTCGACCGGCAGCTGGCGCGCGGTCTCCGCGGCAGCCGCAGCCTTGCTGGCTCCGGATGTGATCGTCCCGAGGTCAATCCGAGCTACCCAGGCTCGGGTGAAGCGCATCTCCTCTTCGTAGACCTCGGCCTTGAAGCCCTGTTTGGAGAGATCCGTCAGCCTGGGACTGGCCGCATCCGTGGACAGGAACGCGACCTCGTTCCCATCCGGGCCGAAGGAATAGGAGCCAACGCCGGTCTCGTGCTGCAGCAGCTTCACGGATTCACCGCCGCCCAGTGGAATGGCGTAGAGCGAACGCGAATCGTCGCCGTCGCGGCGCGCCAGATAGGTGACGGCTCTACCGTCCGGAGTCCAGCCTACACCGGACACGTTCACGTGCCCGCCCACATAAACCTGTGATCGCTCCGAGCCAATCTCCAGCACGTGCAGCTCCGTCCAGGCGGGTCCGTCGTCATCCTGAAACGGCATCCGTGGCACAGAGACCGTGTAGGCTACGTGGCTGCCGGAAGGTGACACCACGGTCTGCCCCACGGTCCTGATCCGCGTGACATCTTCGGGCGTCAGCACACCGCCATCCTGTTGCGCCTGCAGGGACGCGCCGCCCAGGGGCATGGCTGCCGCGACCAGGAGCGCGAGGAGCAGTCGACGGAGCGACTGGCCGGGATGAGCCCGGCTTCCTGCGAAGTGGTTCCTCATGATCTGTCCTGCCTGATTATGCGTGGTCGGAGTGATGAGACGCCCGAACCGGCCGGGCCGCGCCTTCACGTTAGGGTGAATGACACGGTCCGACAATCGGCCCTGCAGCCGGTCTGGCGAGGAGTCAGACAGGGAGTGAGGCAAACGGCCCTCAATGAAGCCGGGCGCGAGGGCCGGAGAGCGGCCCGACTGGATACGATACGCCGGACCGATCGTGAAGCGACCGGCCCGGCGATCGAGGGGATACTGGAGTCCGCGATCAGAGACCCAACCCCGGAGCGACTCTGAGCTGCGCCGCCAGGCCCGCATGGTCGGACGGCCACAGACCGGAGGGAGTGCGGTCGGCTTGCTCTTCGCCGATTCGATCGATGTGGATCGAACCCCGGAAATTGCCACCTGCCGCCGTATGCTCGTCACGGTAGAACACGAAGTCGATCCGGTGGAACAGAGCCGCCGCCGCGTTCATCAGATCGCCCGCCTGATTCGAGGTATATCCGTCGCCGAGGGGACGCCCGATGGTCCAGGCATCGACGAAGCCTGCGGTGAGCATGTCTTGATAGGTCGATGTGGTGCTCCCGTCGGCCGCCGAATTGAAATCGCCGGCGGCGATCACCGGGTACGGAGACAGATCCATTTCGATCATGAGGTCGTTCAACTGCGACGCTTGTAGCGCAGCCAGCTCCGGGAGCACGAAACCGGGTGCTACGTCCGCCGGCTCCAGGTGGGTCGTGAAGAACCGGTACGAGAGACCCTTGAACGTGAAATCGATCGATGCCCAGCCGCGGGGGAGGAAGACCTCGGTGCCGGCCACGTTGACAGGCAGGCCATCCGTGAAGTGACCGTTGTCGGCGCTGCCCGGGATCACATCGACGTCGTCCCGGACCAGAATCACGTCGTAGTCGGTGAGCCGCATGTCATCCGGAACGGGGGCGCCGGTAAGGAGCGGCACCTCGAGATCCATGTTCTCCGACATCGATGCGACCTGGTACACGAAACCCCTGTCGGCCAGCGCGTCCAAAAGGAGGCTGAGGTAGTCCAGCTCCACATCCTGCGCATCCTGAGCGGCCTCCGGCGGAATCACACCGGCCGCGACCAGCGCCAGGTCACCGGGGGACTGGCGACGAAACAGGGTAACCTCCTGCAACGCGACCAGGTGGGGTGCCCTGGCCACGATCTGGTCGGCAAGCGCTTCGGCACGTTCCTCGAAGTTCGTCGCCTGGACTTCCGCCCACGCCGCCATGACGGCCAGGAGAAAGTCGGTCTCGGTCTCGGCCAGGAGAATGTTCTCTATGCTCGCGCCGACATACACGTTCCATGTGATGACGTCGATGGATGGAGATCCGGCGCGGTCTGCGGTCTGCGATACGTCAACCGGACTGAGTAGCGAGTTGTCGCCCTGGCAGCCGTAGAGAGCCAGCCCCACGACCAGGGGGGCGCCGAATCGACGGAGAGCGGTTCTGATCTGGAACATGATGAGCCTCCTTTTGTGTCGGCCGGCCCGGCAGTCGGGTCGGTCATGTTGTTCGAGAGGCAAGGTGCACCGAAGGCACTCAAGAGATCGTCAAGTCTTTGTAGTGATGCGATATGCAAAGCTAGGAAGAGAGGATCGTGCGATTATCGTTTGCGGAAGTCCCGGCCCGGCTTCCCGGCGGGATGCACACAGGGGGCGGCCCCGCTGGAGCCGCCCCCTGTGGCTGTCTTATCCAGGCACCGGGGCCGGCGCCTGGTCGTCCGTTCGGACCTAGCCGGCTCCGCGCTCGGCTTTTCCGTGACCCGAGATGTGCTCGCCGATCAGAATCCGGGAGATCTCTTCGCGCTGGATCTGATTCGTGCCCTCGTAGATCTGCGTGATCTTGGCGTCGCGCATGTATTTCTCGATCGGGTAGTCCTTCATGTAGCCCGATCCGCCGAACACCTGTACCGCATCCGTCGTCACGTCCATGGCCATGTCGGAGGCGAATAGCTTGGACATTGCCGAGAAGAGGGTCGGCCGGGTCTTCGGGGCCGAGTCGATGTGCCTCGACACCGCGTAAATCAGCGCGCGCGATGCCTCCACGCGGGTGGCCATGTCCGCCAGCAGGAAGCGAAGCCCCTGGAACGAAGAGACCGGCGAACCGAACTGCTTGCGGTTGACCGCCCACTCTACGGCAAGATCCAGGGCGCCCTGCGCGATGCCCAGCGCCTGTGCCGCCACGCCCGGGCGGGAGGCGTCGAATGTCTTCATGGCGGTGATGAAGCCGGTGCCTTCCCGTCCAATGCGATTCTCGACCGGGACCCGGCAGTCCTCGAACACGAGCTCGGTGGTCGCCGAAGCCCGGATGCCCATCTTGTCTTCCTTCTTCCCGATGCTGAGGCCCGGTGTTCCGTTCTCGACGATGAAAGTGGAGGCGCCACGCGGGCCTTTCGTCGGGTCGGTGAGCGCGATGACAGTGTATACCTCCGACACTCCTCCGTTGGTAATCCACTGCTTGAGCCCGTTCAGCACGTAGTGGTCTCCGTCCCGGAGCGCGGTAGCCCGAATACCGCCGGCGTCTGAACCGGCCTGCGGCTCGGTGAGCGCGAAAGCTGCCAGATGCTCGCCTGTCGCCACGGCTGGAAGGAAGCGCTGCTTCTGTTCCTCGCTGCCGGCCAGGATGATGGGCATCGCGCCGAGGGCGCTGCCGGCCAGGGCCAAGGCGATTCCGCCACAAGCCCTGGACAGCTCCTCGGTGACGATGGCGAGATTCATCGTTCGCTTGCCGTCCGTGATCCCGCCGTACGCCTCGTCGACGAACACGCCGAACAACCCGGCCTCCGCCATCTTCTCGACAACGGGCCATGGGAACTCGCCGCTGCGATCGTACTCGGCCGCCACCGGCCGCAGTTCGTTCTCGGCGATGGTCCGGGCCAACTCACGGATCATCAGCTCATCTTCAGTCAGAAAATAGTCAAGCACCGCTTGCCGTCCTGTTGGCGATTCCTGGTGGGATCGTTCCGGTCTCGCTATCCGGCCCCGTCTGTCACATCTGGCCTGTCTGGCCGGGGAGCTTATCACCTGTACGCGCGTTCGTACACCGTGTCAGCTGGCTTCCGCGGTGGCTCCCGGGCCGGAGATGTGACTTCCGTCCGTCGGAACGCGTCCAATGCACTGACGGAGACGAAGCTGCTGCAGGTGACGCGCGCGGCCGCTCCCAGCCTGTTGGCAGCGGCTCAGGGGGAGGACCACCCCGGAAGAGAGCTCTTGCGGCATACCAGGCGACGAAAGGGTCCGTTCCCGGCTCGCCGCGTAGGCCACGGTAGCCGACCGTCCGGTCAACCGCACGGTCGGCCGGGCTGCCCCGAAGTTCAGCCGGTGGCGGCGGACCAGAGGAGCGGGTGCTGCACCCAGATTTCTCCGTCCTCGAAGACCAGACGTACCAGATGCTCGGGAGCGACGTCCCCGAACGAGCTCACGTCTACGGACCCGGTAAGGCTTCTCGGCCTCGCGAACGCGATCAGCCTGTCCACCAGCAGGCGCGCATCCAGGTTCACATCCTTCATCTCGACTCGCAGCCCCCCCTCCTCCTCGACCACGGGGCGGAAGTCACCCTCCGGGTACAGGCCCTCAAAGCCGTCGGCCAGTGTCTGAAGCGCCTCCGCCGCCGCTGCCGCATCGGCCGAGACGAGGGCCACATGACCGTTCAGGCGGTGCTCCCAGGGCTCAATGGCTATCTCGCGAGAGTCATAAGGGCGCTTCTTCGCTCCTTCGTAGCCCGGGTGCGCCCACTCAATATGAATCGTTCCACCCTCATCCACGCGTAGGCGCACCAGCTGGCCTGTTTCCTCCAGGTGGACAAAGAAATCGCCACCCGGTATCCGGGTCTGGAGCTCGTAGGGGATCTCGGAGATCATGCAGACCAGCTCGGAGGCCGCCGTCAGCAGGACGGGCGCGTCCGTCGGCTCTACGTGCTTCACGGTGATCGCGCTGGTGGCCGGGTCGTACTCGAGCCACTCGCCCGGCAGCCTGCCCAACCGGGCCCGGACGTGCCCGGGGAGCTCCCCCAGATCCACCCGACCGCGACACCCTGACTGATACGTCATGTCTGGTCTCCTGTATGGCCTCTACGCCCGCTACTCCACAATCGTCTACTTCTCAAGCGGCTCTTCCTGCACACGTCGCACAGCTACTCTAGCACCTCCAGCACGGCCGCTTCCAGACCTCCCGGCTCGAGTTCCTCCAGGTCGTAGCGAACGTTGGCGATGGGCTTGTTCACGGAGAGCACCAGCTGCAGATCGATGGGTGTGCCCTCGACCACGACGTCTGCCGGTGTGGCATCGATGGTCTGAGCCAGCTCCCGGATCTGCTCTTCCCCGTAGCCCATCGCCGGGAGGATCTTCCTCGAGTTCGGGTACTTCTCGTAGGTCTCCTTGATCGAACCCACCGCAAACGGGGTCGCATCCACTATCTCCGCCGCCCCGGAGCGCTGCGCCGCGTACCAGCCCGCGCCGTACTCCATCCCGCCATGCGTCAGCGTGGGACCGTCTTCGACCACCAGTGCGCGCTTGCCGTGGATGAGCTCCGGTTGATCTACGGTGATGACCGAACGGCACTGCATCACCGCGGCCGCCGGGTTGTGTTCGCGAATGTTCTGGAGCACCTGCTCTACCGCCGTCGGGTCCGCCGTCTCGACCTTGTTCACGATCAGCACGTCGGCCATGCGGAAGTTCGTCTCCCCCGGGAAGTAGCTGAGCTCATGACCCGGACGATGGGGATCCACTATGGTGATCCACAGGTCGGGCTGGTAGAACGGAGTATCGTTGTTGCCGCCGTCCCAGAGGATCACGTCGGCTTCCTGCTCCGCCTCCCGCAGGATCTGGTGGTAGTCCACCCCCGCGTACACGACGAAACCCGCGTCGATGTGGGGCTGATACTCTTCGCGCTCCTCGATGGTCGTCTCGTGGAGATTCAGGTCTTCCAGGGTGGCGAACCGCTGGCACGCTTGCTTTGCCAGATCCCCGTATGGCATCGGGTGCCTCACCGCAACGATGCTCTTGTCGAGCCCACGGAGGATGTCGGCCACGTAGCGCGTGGTCTGGGACTTGCCCGACCCGGTGCGGACGGCAGTGATCGCAACAACGGGCTTCGACGAAGGCAGCATCGTCCGCGTCGCGGAGCACACGCCAAAATGCGCACCCCAGCCGATGACCTGGCTGGCCTTGTGCATCACGTACTCGTGGGAGACATCCGAGTACGAAAACCACACTTCGTCGATCTCTTGCTCCTTGATGAGGCTCTCGAGCTCCTGCTCCGGCACGATGGGAACGCCATTCGGATACAGCGGCCCGGCCAGCTCCGCCGGGTAGGTGCGGTCCTCGATCCCCGGGATCTGGGTCGCGGTGAAGGCAATTACCTGGTAGTCCCCGTTATTGCGAAACAGGCAGTTGAAGTTGTGGAAGTCGCGGCCTGCGGCTCCCATGATCACCACTCTGGTGCTGGCCATATCCGGTATCACCCTCTGTTGTTGGGTCTCTGTAAGGCTCTTGTCGATCTCGAGACAGCTACAGCGCGAACAACACGCCGGCCATGAGAGACAGGGCCCGGTTCTTCACGTTCAGGTTCTGCTCGGTCGCCTCCAGGGAGCTCAGTCCCAGGTTGTAGCGTACCTCGAACAGGAGGGAGGTCTTCCTACCCACCTTGTAGACCGCTTCGGCACCGAACACCAGCCCCCAGTCGAACGTCTTCCGCTCTTTCGGCACCCAACCATCGTCCTGATTGTCGCACTTCCGGTCTGCGGTCTCCCCGTCGAATGTTCCCGACAGATCGCAGCTCATCTCGAAGGACACGGCGGGTCCTGCATATAGAGCCGGCCGGAACTTGCCCTGGGTCGGCAGGCCTGCCTTGAGAAGGATGGGTGTCTCCATGTAATTGAGACTGATGGTCCCGTTCGTCAGTCCGTTCGCCCCCGTCTCCTCTATCTTGACGCCTTTCTGCGAGTACAGGAACTCACCCTGCACCTCGAAGATGTCGCCGAACCGGAAGGCCACCGACAGGCCACCGACCAAGCCGGTCTTTCCCTGCACCGCCTCGCTGGAGACGTCCGAGCCGCCCAGGTCGGCGAAGTTGATGCCTGCCTTCACTCCCAGATTCACGTTCTCCTGGGCGTCCAGCCTTGCCCTGTTCCCCGTGCCGAAAACGAGGGCCAGACCGAGAGCGAGACCGAGTATATGGTTTCTGTGGAGCATCGTTATCTCCCGTGAGAGTCGCCTGTGTCGAGCGGGGACCGCCGCGCTGGTGGCCAACAAGGTAAGCGGGCCGCGTGGCCGCGTCACTCCGGCGGTGGCAGCTCTCCGGTCCGGTACAGAAGCCACGTGTAGGCGGCCTTGCAGGAGCGAAACGTGAGGACAATCGACAGGACCGCAACCGCCCCCACGATCCATCCCAGAGAGGGAAAGAAACCGAACCGCCAGTAGAGACCGGCAAAACACACCAGCGCGGCGAGGGCACCGATGCCATAACCCAGAATGATCGCCCCGCCGTAGTGCGCCCCGTGCCGACCTACAAGGTCCAGGCCACACTCTTCGCAGGCGGCCTTCAGTGCATAGCCCCGCTCGAACAGGGTTCCCTTCGCGCAGCGAGGGCACAGGTGGTGGACGGCTGTGTCCAGGAAGCTCCCCACGTCTCGTCCCTCTCACTGCATCCGGGCCGGGTCGCTCTCGGGCCCGCCCGCTTCGATCCAGTGTTCGATCCTTTTCCGCAGCAGCCCCAGGTGAATGGCCCCGTTCTCGAGAACCCGGTCGTGAAAGACTCGAATGTCGAACCGGTCACCCAGCCGCTCCTCGGCAAGACGGCGCAGCCTCTGTATCTCGAGGCTCCCGAGCAGATAGGACGTGGCCTGGCCTGGAACGGCTATGTATCGGTCTACCTCCGAGACAATGGTGGCCTCCGACTCGGCTGTGTACTGCACCATGTAGTCAATGGCCTGCTGACGACTCCAACCCAGCGCGTGGATCCCTGCGTCGACCACCAGACGGGCAGCACGCAGCGCCTCATTGGAGAGCATGCCCAGCCGGTCGAATTCGGATGAGTAGAGCTTCATCTCGTCGGCCAGCCGCTCCGTATACAGCGCCCAACCTTCGCCAAATCCCGCGTCGTAGAAGTACCTGACGACGGGGTGCGCCCGGCCGCGCTCCTGCGCTACGGACATCTGCATATGATGACCGGGATACGTCTCGTGGAAGGCGGTGGCCTCCGCGCCCACCTTAGAGATCGAGGTGGGGTCGAATGTGCCGAGTTCAAACGTGCCCGGGCGGCTCCCGTCCTCGGCAGCAGCACTGTAGAAGCCGCCGCCCGATGCCTTCTGGAACTCCGGGAAGGGGCGGATCACGACTTCCGCCTCGGGGACGAACCCGAACCACAACGGGACCAGGTCCCGGGCGCGCTGGGCGGCGGCCCGGTTGTACGCCAGAATCTCCTCCTCCGAGTGGAACCGATACGTAGAGTCGTTGCGGGCCAGATCGAAGATCACGCGAGGGAAGCCCTGTCCGAAGCTCCGCTCTCCAATCTCTGCCACTTCGATCTGGATCTCACGATTTCGAGCTTCGCCGATATCGTGGATCTCTTTGGGTGAGATCGTGAGCGATGTCCAGAACCTCACGGATGCCTGGTAGCAGGCCAGCCCGCCCGGATCCTCGCTGACGGCAGCCGCCTCGCGCGCCTGCGGCTGGTACTCAGCGGCCAGGAAATCGCGATACGCACTCACGGCCGGGGCTATTTCCGCCTCGATCACCTCGCGGAGGGCGTTCTGAAACGCCGGATCCTCATCCCGGACCGCCGGATCGAAGAAGGGAGAGCTATCCAGCGGTGCGCCGAGGAGCGCCTCCAGCTGCTCCAGCACGGATTGGACGTTGGTGCGCGGCGTTGTGTATCCCAGCGCCAGCCCTTCCCTCAGGTTGTCGATCTCGGTCCGTATGTAGCGCGGCACGTCCCGGGCACGGGACAGCGCGGCCGTGCGATGCGCCGGCGTCCCGACGGGCTGTTGGGCAAACACGGCCGCCAGGACGCTCTGCCATCCGGTCCAGGTCGGGCTCACGTTCCACAGCTCCGTCCGGCAGACACGGCGTTCCACCGATGACGCCAGCCTCTCGAGGGCGTACGCGTACGGGATCTCGGCCTCGGTACCGGCCAGCCGATCCGGGTCGAGGGCCCGGAGTTCCTCCAGCCAGCCGTCCTCCCGGGCTTCCCAGTCTGCGAGCCCGGACAGGCTCCGGTCGCCGAGGCGATCCCGCGGAGCGCCTGGATAGGCGGACTCGTAGGCCTCCTCGGGAAACTGGCGATAGAAGCCATCCACATAGGCTTCCGCGATATCGAGCGCTCGGCGCGCCGGCCCCTCCAGCTCCGTGCTCCGGCCTCCGCAGGCCAGCGACCCGGCTACTACAACCATGGCGATTGCGCCTCTTGACATCAGCTTCCCTTACGGACCCCGGGTGGGGCCCAGGTTGGGGTGGCACCTGCACGCGTGCCAATGGGTAGCAACGCGTCGACATGAACGAGATTCCTGACTGTATCCAGCCAAAGTACGGGAGCGCGATCGCGTCCGCCGGAGCCGGAGTGACTGCGGCCCTGGGGGCGTTTGCCTGCTGCACCGGACCGCTCCTCCTTGCATCTCTGGGCGTGGCCGGAGCCGGAGCCGCCGCGGCTCTGCGGCCGTACCGGTTCGTGTTCGTGCTGACCGCAGCCGCACTGCTGTACTGGGCGTTTCACAAGCTGGAGCGGGCGGAAGCCCGGTGCGAGGCGGACGGCGGTACGTGCAAGCTTGCGGGGCGGCGGCGCACCCGCATCGTCCTGTGGGCGTGTGTGGTGCTGGCCATGATCCTGGCCACGTCACCGCGCTGGGACGACCTGTTCTTCTAGGGGGGCGGGCACCGGCGGTGCGGCTACTGGTGGGCTCCGTCACACGTGGCTCTGATTTCGGGCAGCCCGGGCCTGGACAATAGGACCAACTCGGGTCCAACGCCGGGGCGGTCGTCCGGTGTCCACCGGACCTCCCACAGATATCCCCGGGCGCCGCGGCTCCGCTTCGCCCTGACCTCCACTCGCGTATGATCGTCCCAGGCCACGGGCCTGCCATCGACTCTGATCTCCAGAAGCTGGCCATCGGCCGGAACCAGCCGACCCGGGTACAGGTCGAGCCACGTTGCGCTTAGCCCACCGGCGGTGCAGACCAAGGATTCCACGCGACGCGTGATAGTCTCAGGAGTGGGTCCAGCGTCCCGCGACCGCAGATAAGAGCGCCGCGCGCCGGGATAGGCTAGCAGTTCCCCCACATTCGCGGTTGGCGACCCTGTGCGAAGGCTCGCAGCAAGCCGTGCCAGCTGATCCTGGATCATCGGCGCCGTGTTGGGACCATACAGCGTCGAGCCCCCTTCGTAGTTCTGAGCCTGGTACTCCTCCGGCGTAACGGCATACTGGATGTAGCCGTTGGTCAGGCCGACGATCGCAATCCCGCGAATGTCGTCGGGCCCGGCGGCGCGCAGGGCTTGTTTGAGGCGAGCCGCCACCGCCGTGGTCAACTCCCACGGTGTGGCTGCCATCAGGGTTTCCCCCAGTCTCGCCACCGTCAGCTGCGCGTACTCGGGCAGGCCGTGTTCTCCCACGAACACACCCTGCAGCCACCCCATGCCGATCTTCTTGACACCGTGGCAGGGTGCCAGCCGGGTGTTGATGGCCGCGCCGCCCTCCTCGATGCCAGAGTCGATTGTCCACAGAAACTTCCAGCCGTTCAGGCGCGTCCGGCTGTCCTCAGAACCACCCCAGTTGGCCGTTCCGGTCAGAGGCTGGTCGCACAACGCGTATGGACCCTCCAAGTGCTTCAGGTGCAGTGTGGTGAAGGATCTTTCAATCGGGAAATCTCCAGAGAGGTTGTCTCCAAGCCGATCGAACAGCCGCGTAGCCGCTTCCGCGATCTCTCCGCCGATCTGCTCCGTCGATTCCCTTCCCTTTTCGATGCAGGACTCGATCGCGTCCTTCGGGATGTGCCACTCCTCGGGCGGAGGGGGTGTCCTGGGCCCTGCGGGGCGGCTGCCCGGCAGGTACTTCTGGAACGCTTGGCAACGGCTCCCCGGATCGTACGCGGGCGAGACATCTCCGGAAGCACCGTTCGCGAACAGGTGTACGCCACTCAGTTCGAAGCCGTCGGGACGTGCCGGATCGTTGAGGACGTCTATGTGCCTTTCCAGCCCGCGCTGAACCAGCGCGTGGATGTCCCCATCCATCAGGTCGTTCACGGCCGGATTGCCCGTGCCGTGAATCGCGAACACGCTCCACGCGCCGCGCGGACGGCAATGTGGCTCGCGACCTCCAGCCGCCGGGAGGCACTGGTCGATGCGCAGCAGCCGCAGCGTGTCGTCTACGACGCCCGGACGAGGCTCCGGGTTGAGCGCGAAGGCATCCAGGCTGCGGTTTCGGGTTACTCCCTCGATCCGGGCCGCACCCCAGGCGGCGCGCGCCGGTTGCAGGTCCGCATAGGCGCTGTCCACGGCTTGCGCGAAGCGCTCGACAAGAAAGTCCACCCATGGCTGGTCGTATCCAGTAACGGCACCGGCGTTCTCATTGTACTGCTTGACCTCGAAGAAATTCCCAGGTGCGGCATGCGTGTGCGTGGCAGACAGGAGAAGCCGATCGGCCCCGATGCCCGAGGCCCCTGCGCGCGTCAGGTCGGCCGTGAGTCTGTGGAGCAGCGGCGAGACCAGGGGAAGGTCCACCACGAGCAGTGCCAACCGCTCACCGCGTGCGTCCTCCACGAGCAACGCGCGTGCGTACAGGCGGTGGCGGTACCCGGTGACCTGCTGACCTTCGAACGCGCAGGCTGCGACACCCATTCCGGGAGGTGGCGTGATGTCCACGCGTGCGAATCCGGCACGCAGACCGGAGACTGGCGACGCCCGCGGGAGGGCGGACTCGGGCGACGGAAGCCGAATCTCGTCGGGAGAGGCCGCGCACCCGGCCACGGTCAGGGTGGCGAGGGAGAATCGAGCAAGCGCTGCCAGTGGCGGAAACCGGCTCGACGGAGTCGGGTGTCTCATGCGGCCACTCTCACCGTCCTGTTGCGCAGATGCTTTTCTCGGGGCGGCATTCCGGCCCGAGAAGCGTGAACGTCACACCGAACCATGCCGTGACACCGCGGCGCTCGCCGCCCGGATCCGCCACCTTCGTACTCGGGTCCCGATTGATCTGGATATGGAGCAGGTCCAGCCGGACAGCCGTGTCAAACGGCCCCAGGGGCATGCGCCCGATGTTGATCGCGGCAGAGAGGT
>JBDHIQ010000050.1:0-15671 GCA_039587395.1 Gemmatimonadota bacterium | reverse complement strand
TAACCTGGCCGTGGCCAGGGACACGTGGATGCCGGCAGTGCTCGCCGAGGGCGCCTTCATGATGATGCCGCAGCACGAAGCGGCACTGAAGACGGCCGAGTTCCAGGGGCGCTATGCGCGCGGCGTAATGCTGGGCCTGGAAGCGTTTCTGCGCTCCAGGGCGCCGTGACGGGGCCGCGGGAGTCCTGAACGCGGATGCGTGCGGAGAGTACCCGGGTCGGCTGGACGCGCGACGTGCTCGTGACCCTCCAGCCGTCGTGCCGCGACCATCCGCGAGCGGGCATTCTTTTCAAAAAACTCGGCGGTCGGACGCTGCTCGCCACGACATTTCCGATGTAATCCGGCAGAATTGCCAAAACCCCCAAAATCCCCTTGACCCACAATATGTCGTGGTATTACACTGGGTCCACCACAATATCTAGCGGTTCATGTGGAGAGAGTGTAGAGAACTCTGCCCACACCGTGGAAAAGTGGCAAGCCCGGAATCGCACGGAATGTGCGAGCCAGGGAAGCACGGCGGAACAGGACCGCGGTGCAGGACGAACCGGCGGAGGCCGGCACTCGATACGCGTGGCCATCGGTCCCGGCTGAAGCCGGCACAACCCTCGAGTTAGGTTCGTGTCCCCCGGGCACGGGCGGGAAGCAAAACACAGAAAACGGCCGGCCTTCGTGGCCGGCCGTGATGTCTTACCGGCAGTCGTTCACACTAGACAGAGGACGGGGAAATGATCCCACCGGAAGTGGCGGTGAAGGGCGCAGCGTCGGCTGCGAACAAAGCACGAACCGATGAAGTCGATAAGATGGGGACCCCTACGCACCTTCCGGAACCGAACCTCACGGACAACGCCGGAACCGTCCTGGCACGACGCTATCTGAAGAAGGGCGAGGACGGCCAGCCCATCGAGTCGCCTCGAGACCTCTTCTGGAGAGTGGCCCGGGTCATCGCCGCCGAGGATGCGCGCTACGGCGCGTCGCCGCAGGAGGTTACGGAGACGGCGAGTCGCTTCTACAGCCTGATGGCCGAGGGCATCTTCGAGCCAAACAGCCCTACGCTCATGAACGCCGGCCGTCCGCTCGGGCAGCTGAGCGCCTGCTTTGTCCTTCCGGTGCCCGACAGCCTCGACGGGATCTACTGCACCTTGCGGGACATGGCCCTCATCCACCAATCGGGGGGTGGGACCGGCTTCGGCTTCAGCCGTCTCCGTCCCAAGGGAGATGTCGTCAAATCGACCATGGGCGTGGCCAGCGGGCCGGTGTCGTTCATGGAGGTTTACGACGCCTCGACGGAGGCCGTGAAGCAAGGCGGGACGCGTCGCGGAGCGAACATGGGAATCCTCCGGGTGGATCACCCGGACATCCTCGAGTTCATCGACTGCAAGGCGGAGAAGCACAAGATCACGAACTTCAACATCTCCGTTGCCATCACCCGCCAGTTCATGGACGCCGTGAGCCGCGGTGAGGACTACAACCTGCTCAGCCCGCGTACGGGAGAGCCGGTAGGCCAGTTGAGCGCGCCGGAGGTGTTTGCGACCATCATCTACGGGGCGTGGCGCAACGGGGAGCCCGGCGTCTACTTCATCGACGAGGCGAACCGGTACAATCCGGTTCCACATCTGGGCTCCTACGAGGCCACGAACCCGTGCGGCGAGCAACCACTGCTTCCGTATGATGTGTGCAACCTCGGCTCCGTGAACGTCGGGCACTTCGTGACCGATGATGCCCGTATCGACTGGGACGGCCTGCGCACCGCCGTCCACGGGTGCACCCACTTCCTCGACAACGTCATCGACGCAAATCGGTATCCGCTGCCGCAGATTGACGATCTATCCAAGCGGATCCGTCGGGTCGGACTCGGGATCATGGGCTGGGCCGACATGCTCGTACGACTGGGCGAGCCATACGGCTCGCGGCGCTCTATCGAGCTGGGCAAGGAACTGATGCGGTTTGTCGACGAGGAGTCGAAGGTCCAGTCCGAGAAGATAGCTGAGTCGCGTGGCGTCTTCCCGGAGTGGGAGCAGTCCATCTGGGGAGCGGACGATTCGTGTGCGCGAGACGCCGATGGCGAGCGAATTCGACCGCTGCGCAAGCTTCGCAACTGTAACCTGACCACGGTCGCACCGACCGGGACGATCTCGATTATCGCGGGCTGTTCGAGCGGCATCGAGCCGCTGTTCGCCGTGGCTTTCATGCGAAACCAGGCGGGCGTGCTGATGCCCGACGTCAATCCGGAGTTCGTGCGCCGTGCGAAGGAAGGGGGGTGGTACTCCGACGAACTGATGCGTCGGATCGCCGATGAGGGCCACATCCACTTCGATGAGGTGCCGGAGGAGGTGCGGAAGATCTTCGTTACGGCGCACGACGTTAGGCCGGAACAGCACATCAGGATGCAAGCCGCCTTTCAGGAACATACCGATTCGGCGATATCCAAGACCTGCAATTTCCCCGAGTCGGCAACCGAGGAAGACGTGCGAGAAATCTATGAGTTAGCCTACCAGCTCAACTGCAAGGGGGTCACCGTGTACCGGGATGGGTCAAGGGATGAGCAGGTGTTGTCCACGGGGAAGACGGCCAGGCAGGTGCAGTTGTCGGCGACCGCCAGCGGTACGGAAGAACAGGGCGGCACCGCGTTGAAGGAGGGACTCTCGCTGGAGCGCGTTGCAGCGGAGCCGGCATTGGCGGAAGAGCTGGCGGAGCTCATGGAGCAGCTCGAGAATCTCGAACAGACAAACCGAGAGCTGGAGAAGCAGAACCGGCTGCTGGGAGACTCGATCGAATCGAAAGACCTGCGCATCGCGGAGCTTGAAGGGGATCACATGAAGCGGCCGTCGGTGCGCCAGCGGCCGTCGGTGTTGCGTGGGCACACGCGGAAGATCGAGACGCCGCTGGGCAGCATGTATGTGACGATCAACGAGGACGATCAGGGCCGTCCATTCGAAGTGTTCGTCGCGTTGGGTAAGGCCGGTGGTCCGGCAATGGCGGACGCCGAAGCGATCGGACGCTTGATCAGCCTGGCGCTGCGTTCGGGCATATCACTCCGGGGAGTGCATCGCCAGCTGAGAGGGATCTCGTCGGATCGAGTAGTCGGATTAGGGCCGAACAAGGTACTGTCCAGCCCCGACGCGATCGCGCAGGTCGTCGAGAAGTACCTCGAGGAGAAGGAGGGAGTCCAGCAGACCCTTCCGATCCAGGAGGTCGGTCACGCCAAGAAATCGAACGGTGGCGTACAGACAGCGGCGCAGCCACACCTGGAACGCTACGAAGAGCAGGCGGCCCGCATGTTCATTGGCACGTGCCCCGACTGCGGAAGCAGCCTCGCATTCGAGGAAGGGTGTGCCAAGTGCCACGCCTGCGGTTACAGCGAGTGCGGCTGAGCTGACCCGGCGGTTGGCCCGGGCAAAACCCGAGCCGACCGGCCAAGCCACGAAGGGCGGGACGCGCGGCTCCCAATCAGGTCCATTGGATCGGGAGTCGCGCTCCTTTTATTGGCCCACACACGGGGCTAGCTCTTGCCCGCGGTTCCCATCCCTATATACAATATGTTGGGGTTGTTCCATGCCTCGTCCACAACATGTTGTGGAAGCGTTGTGGAAAACGAGCTTGCCCGGGGAAACCCGGTGGATACCTGGTGGATAAGCTCGTTTCGGGCGTTTGAAACCCGCCTGAGGGTGTGGAAACGGGCCGCGTCCGGTCTCGATGAGGCCGGACACAATCAGGATCAGTCTGGCCAAGGTGTGCAGCCATGACCACCGGGGAGCGTCCGGGGGGTGGCGGGGCGGCGGATGGGGAGGACACACAGAAGCGACATCCACCGCTGACCAGCCGCTGGCTGGCGACGGCCAGCGTGGCTCACCGCCTCGCGTTCGAGGAGGAGATGGAGCGACGCCGGCGGGCGTATTCGCGGGAATTCGATCGGTTCTGGCGGGCTCGCCGACCCGGTCCCCAACAAACCTGAGCGCCGAGCCGGCGACGCGGTGACGAAAGGTGTCTTCGCCGGGCGGCGGAGACTCATCGCCCGGTTTTAAGCCCTGGCCCCGTGAGAGGCCGGGGCCGCTTTTTTTTGGGGAGGAGATCAGTGGCCACGGCCCCGCACAGAAAACGCACCACACCCGTTCGCATCGGCGATGTGATGATCGGCGGCGAGCACCCGATTGCCGTCCAGTCCATGACCAACACCGACACGGCCGATGTGCAAGCCACGGTTCGACAGGTATCGGAACTGGCCGACGCCGGGAGCGAGCTGGTTCGGATTACGGTGAACACGCCGGCCGCGGCCGCGGCGGTTCCGCGAATCGTGGAGCAACTGCGGAAGCGCGGTACGACGGTTCCGCTCATCGGAGACTTCCACTACAACGGGCACATCCTTCTGCCCGGCAACCCTGATTGCGCAGCCACGCTGGACAAGTACCGGATCAACCCGGGAAACGTGGGCAAGCATCATCGCGATGAGCATTTTGCCAGGATCATCGAGACGGCTCTGGAACACGGCAAGCCGGTTCGCATCGGAGTGAACTGGGGCTCGCTCGACCAGGCTCTGCTCACCCGAATGATGGACGAGAACGCCGCGCGACCGGTTCCCCTGGACGCGCACGCGGTCACCCTGGCTGCCATGGTCGAGAGTGCGGCCGCCTCGGCCGCCTACGCACAGGAGGTGGGTCTCCCCGCCGACCGCATTGTCCTGTCGGCCAAGGTGTCGCGGGTTCCGGACCTGGTCCACGTGTACCGGGGTCTGGCTGAGCGCAGCGAACACCCGCTTCACCTGGGTCTCACCGAAGCCGGCATGGGGCGCAAAGGGGTGGTGGCCTCCGCCGCCGGCCTGGCTCTCCTGCTCACGGAGGGGATCGGGGACACGATCAGGGTGTCGCTGACGCCGGAGCCGGGGGCGGATCGAGCGGAAGAGGTGAGGGTTGCGCAACAGATTCTCCAGTCGCTCGGACTGCGCAGCTTCCAGCCACAGGTCACGGCCTGCCCGGGTTGTGGCAGGACCACGAGCAGTTTCTTCCAGGAGATGGCTCTCGAGATCCAGCAGTACCTGGCCGGGCGACTGTCCGATTGGCGCGACCGCTACCCGGGAGTGGAGGAGCTGTCGGTAGCCGTGATGGGGTGCGTGGTGAACGGGCCGGGCGAATCCAAACACGCCGATATCGGCATTTCTCTTCCCGGGGCGTTCGAGGAACCCAGCGCCCCCGTATTCGTGGACGGCCAGCACCGGACCACCCTGAGGGGAGAGCAGATCGTGGCGGAGTTCATCGAGATATTGGACGACTACGTGGAAACGCGCTTCGGTGGGTGACTATGAACAGACGATTGGGAATGGGATTGTTGCTGGTGATCTCGGCTGGAATGCTGGGATCTTGCGGCCGTCAGGTGGCGGTGGAATCAGGGCCTGCTGCCGGCGGTGAGGTGTCCGATGTGTCACAAGCGGCGCTGACAGCGGACCTCCAGCGGCTGGCGACGCAGCAAGAGACGTATAGAGCCGAGAACGCGCGCTACGCGCTGGACGTGGGCTCTCTGGGGTACGAACCGGGGAGCGGCGTCGTCGTGGACATCCTGGAGGCAACGCCAACGGGATTCTCGGCCATCGCCACCACCGCGAATGGCGCCGCCGAGTGTGCCTACTTCACGGGGAACGCAAGAGCGCCACGCGGCTACGTGAGCGCTCCGGACCAGGTGTTCTGCCGCAGCTCCTAGACGGTGCGGCGACGACGGCGGCGACGGCGGCGGCGCTCCGCGGCCTTCGCCTTGCGGCGCCTGGCCTCACTCGGCTTCTCGTAGAAGCGATGCTTCTTGATGTCGCGGAAGATTCCCGCTCGTTGAACCTTGCGGCGGAACTTCCGCAGCGCCCGGTCCAGCTCTTCATTGTCGCGAAGTATGTACTCCAAGCAAATCCCTCCTCACACGCGTCGTCCGTCGGCATTCTGCCGACCTTCGACGATCAGCCTGTTACTGTTGTATGCGCAGCCACTTAATATACCCGCACACTTAAACGACCGTCAAATTCGGCGCAGAAACCGGGGTACCAGCCTGCTGGTCAGTTGTTCCTCCAGCGTCAGCAACGGGCGCTCCTCGGGTGGCTCTCCGACCGCCTCCATCCCCGCTCCGCCCGGCTCCCGCGAGCCAGGGCTCTGCGCCGGATCCGATCTTTCCGCGCCCGCCCGCTCGACGCCCCGTGCCTTCAGTCCCCGCGGCGAGGACTCCACGTCGAACTCCACCATCTCGCCTTCCTCGAGGATCGAAGCTCCGCCAGCCCGAATCTCGCTTCGGTGCACGAATACGTCCTCGGCCCCGTCTCTCTCGATGAAGCCGTACCCTTTCTCCGTGGAGAACCACTTCACCTTGCCCGTCAACCGCGTCATCCCGCTCCTCCTTGGTCGTCCGAAAAAGGGCCCGCCGCGCTCCCGCTACCGGCCCGGTCGCGCACGCAAGGCGTGCGAAGCGCTTAGCAAGCTAGGAGGGTCCTCGCGGGCCTTCAAGCGCCACTCACGTAACTCAGTTCCGATAATTTGCGTCCGGAGGGCCCCAGTTCTATACTTGGCTCGGAGTCAAATCTCCCCGCTAGCCGCACGGCCTTTCTAGCGTGTCGATGTAACATTCCCGGTCTGTAAGGAGCAGCGGCATGCCGAGTGCGTTGGCCATCTCTACCGAGGGCGAATTCGAGCTGGATGGACACTCGTATTGCATCCCGCGCGAGTTCTCGGCACGTGAAGTATACAGCTACCATCGGCTCATGGAGCCGATACCCGACGTCCCCGGCGGCACGAGCCTGAACAGCGAGCAACGCGCGCTCCAGCGTACGTATTTCTTGCGCCGCGCGGCCGCCTGCATCATTCCGGGTCTCCAGGTCAAATCGCTGGAGGGTATTCCGCTTCCACAGCTGCACGGGATTCACGCATGGATCGCGGCGCACCGTCCGGGCCTCTCCCTGGCCGTCGCCGTTGGCTCCCACAAGGAGTACCCATAGGGGCGGAAGCATGAAGACCGCCCACTTTGCATGACCGCCTGGGTCCGCCGCGCCAAGATCGTCTGCACGATCGGCCCTGCCAGCCAGGACCCGGCTATCTTCCACGCAATGGTGGAGGCCGGCATGAACGTGGCGCGCATCAACTTCTCGCACGCTACACATGAGAACGCGACGCACATCTTCTCGATGGCCCGGGAAGCTGCCCGCAAGCTCAACCGTCCTCTCGCGGTCCTGGCTGATCTGCGAGGACCCCGAATCCGCGTAGGAGATCTTGCGGAGCCCGTAACCATCCAGGTCGGAGCGCCGTACTCCTTCCTGGCCGGACCGGCCTCGGGTAGCGCCGAACCTGACGATGCGATCCCCACGACGTACGCGGGACTGGCCGATGATCTGTCACCGGGCGACCGGCTTCTGCTGGACGATGGACGCCTTGAGTTCCTGGTTCGCGATGTCGGAGAAGGCCGGGTCATCGCCGAGGCGCGCACGGGCGGCAGCCTTGGCTCGCAGAAAGGGATCAACCTGCCGGACGTTGACGTTCAAGCGCCCAGCCTGTCCCGGAAGGACCGGACGGATCTCGCCTTCGCCGAGGGCCTGGGGGTCGAGTACGTGGCGCTGAGCTTCGTGCGGCGGCCCGACGACGTACAGGAGGCACGGCAGGCGCTGTCGGGACGCCCCCTTCTCATCTCCAAGATCGAGAAAGGCCAGGCGCTGCAGCGATTGGCCGGGATCATCCGGCTGTCCGATGGCGTGATGGTGGCTCGCGGCGATCTGGGCGTGGAGCTGCCGTACGAGGAAGTCCCGCTCGCGCAGAAGCGAATTATCCACCAGGCGCAGGGGAGAGCCCGGCCGGTGATCACCGCCACGCAGATGCTCGAGTCGATGACGGTGAGCTCGCGTCCCACCCGGGCCGAGGTGTCGGACGTGGCGAACGCTCTACTGGACGGCACCGATGCGGTCATGCTCTCGGCGGAGACGGCGGTGGGAGCATACCCGGTCCAGACAGTAGTCACGATAGACCGGATCATTCGCCACATAGAGCGGGAGTGCCCGGCGGAGTCCGTGTGGTCCGCTGGCTCCGCGGACTCCGACGTTTCGGAAGTGCAGGGCACCACCTCTGCCGCTGTAGCCGCGGCCGCTCTTCAGGCGATAGAGCGGATCGAGGCCCCGTTCATAGTGGTCTTCACCCGCAGTGGGTGGACAGCGCGCGTGATGGCGGCGCACCGGCCGGGGGTGCCGATCCTGGCAGTCACGGATCAGCCTCTGACCTATAACCAGTTGGCTCTTGTGTGGGGCGTCATCCCCGTCCTGTTCCATGGTGACAACAGCTACCGGAGCATGCTCGAGCGGGCCAAGCAGGTAGCCCGGGACCTGGGGCTCGCGGAAGCGGGACAGCGAGTCGTGGTCACGCTAGGGGTGCCGTTTCACGTGACCGGTACGACCAACACGATGCGGATCGAGGAGATTTAGAGTCGATTGAAGGTCACGTTTCTCGGTAGCGGAACGTCGTTCGGAGTGCCGGTCATCGGTTGCGAGTGTCCCGTGTGCACGTCGCCGGATCCGCGCAACCGTCGTACCCGCCATTCGCTGCTGCTGGAAGGCTCCGGTCGTCGGCTGCTGATCGATACGCCGCCCGAATTGCGGCTTCAGCTGCTGCACGCCGGCGTCCGGCACCTGGACGCCGTATACCTGAGCCACATGCACGCGGATCACACGCATGGCGTCGACGACCTGCGGATCTTCAGCCTGCGGGCCACCGACGCGTTGCCCCTGTACATCGCTTCCGAGTACGCCGACGAGTTGATGCGCCGCTTCGCATACATCTGGGGACAGGACGAGGAGGCGACCCGGTGGCACGTGACACCCGAGCTCGCGCTCCGGACGTTCGAGGATCGGGAGAGGATCGAAGTGGCCGGTTTCCCGCTGCTGCCGATCGCGTTTCCACACGGATACCACCGGAGCTACGGATTCCGCCTCGGTGATCTGGCCGTCATCATCGACGCCAAACGAGTGCCGCCGGACGCCGTAGCTCTGTTGGAGGGTGTCCGCGTGCTCATCGTGAACGCGCTCTGGTTCGGCAACCCGCATCCGTCGCACTTCAATGTGGAGGAGGCGGTCGAGGCGGCGCGGCTTGTGGGCGCGGAACGAACGTACCTTACCCATCTGTCTCACCGCCTGGAACACGAGGCGTTGGAGAAGCGACTGCCGGATGGCGTGTTCGCGGCCTACGATGGCCTTGTGGTTGACGTGTGACTATGAGCTCGAACGTGGCCCTGGATCATATCCGGAACTTCTCGATCATCGCCCATATCGATCACGGGAAGTCGACGCTGGCCGATAGGCTGCTCGAGCGGACCCGCTCCGTCGAACCGCGCCGCATGAAAGACCAGATCCTCGACTCCATGGACCTGGAGCGGGAGCGCGGCATCACCATCAAGCTCAACGCCATCCGGATGACGTACGAGGCGGCCGCCGGCGAACGGTACGAGCTGAACCTGATCGATACGCCCGGCCACGTGGACTTCACGTACGAAGTCAGTCGCAGCCTGGCGGCGTGCGAAGGGGCGCTGCTGGTGGTCGATGCCAGCCAGGGGGTGGAGGCCCAGACGCTCGCGAACCTGTTCCTGGCCGTTGAAGCAGGGCTGGAAGTGGTGCCGATCCTGAACAAGATCGATCTGCCGGCGGCCCACCCGGAACGTTGGTTGGATGAGCTCCAGGATCTACTGGGCGTGGATGAGGAGGAGGTGATCCTGGCATCGGCAAAACAGGGAACCGGCATCGATGATGTGCTGGAAGCCATCGTCAGGCGCATCCCTCCGCCGCGCGGTGACGCGAGCGGACCTCTGCGGGCCCTGATCTTCGACTCGCAGTACGACCGCTACCGGGGCGCCGTGCCCATGATTCGAGTCGTGGACGGCCAGGTCCGCGCCGGGATGCGCATCGGCTTCGGAACGAGCAAATCAACGTACGAGGTCGATGAGGTTGGGTTCATGCGGCTGGGCTTCCAGCCGACCGACGTCCTGCGTGCCGGCGAGGTCGGCTACCTGACGGCGCAGATCAAGCGGGTGTCCGACACGCAGGTGGGAGACACGCTGCTGGATGCCGAAGACAGGGCAACGGAACTCCTGCCCGGCTACCAGGAAGCGAAGCCTATGGTCTTCGCCGGCCTCTATCCGACCGAGTCCGACCAGTTCGAAGAGCTGCGCGACGCGCTCGAGAAACTCCAGCTGAACGATTCCAGCCTTCACTACGAGCCCGAGACATCCGTTGCCCTGGGCTTCGGGTTCCGGTGCGGGTTCCTTGGCCTGCTGCACATGGAGATCGTGCAGGAGCGGCTGGAGCGCGAGTTCGACCTGGACCTGATCACTACCATCCCCAATGTGGAATACCGCGTCCGGTTGACCAACGGGGACGAGCTGAACGTGGAGAATCCCAGCCGCATGCCGGAACGCGGGAGAATCGACGTGGTGAGGGAGCCCTACGTCCGGGTGCGGATTGTCTGCCCTGCCGAGTACATCGGCGGCGTCCAGAAGCTCTGTCACGATCGGCGCGGCGAGTATGTGAATCTCCACTATCTCGATCCCCAGCGCGTGGAGCTGGCCTACGAGATGCCACTGGCCGAGATCGTGTTGGACTTCTACGATCGATTGAAGTCCGTGTCGCGAGGGTACGCCGCGATGGACTACGAGGTGGCGGGTTACCGGGCATCGGATCTGGTGAAGCTCGACATCGTGCTGAACGGAGACTCGGTTGACGCGCTGAGCGTCGTGGTGCACCGCGATCGAGCCTATGAGTATGGGCGCGGTGTGGCCCGCAAGCTCAAGCAGCTGATCCCTCGCCAACTATTCGAGGTTGCCATTCAGGCGGCCATCGGACGCGACGTGATCGCCAGGACCACCGTGAAAGCCCTGCGGAAGAACGTGACCGCGAAATGCTACGGCGGGGACATCACCAGGAAGCGGAAGTTGCTCGAGAAGCAGAAGGAGGGGAAGCGCCGAATGAAGCAGGTCGGCACGGTAGAGATACCGCAGGAGGCTTTCCTGGCCGTACTTCAGGTGGGAGACTGACCGACCCAAGTGCGCGGAGGATGAGAGACAGTGGATGACAAGCGCTACATCGTAGGTGTGGACCTGGGCGGTACGTCTATCAACGTGGGTGTCGTGCCGTTCGACGGCGGGACCGTGCTGGGGATGCGGTCACTGTCAACGGAAGCGCAGCGCGGTGCGAAATTCGTCGTGGATCGCATGGTCAAGATGATCCGGGACAGCATCAAGGATGCGCGCCGGGAGGGGGATATCCCTGAGGACGGATTTGTCGGAATCGGCGTGGGGTCTCCCGGCCCACTGGACCGGGAGACGGGCACGGTACTGGAGACGCCGAATCTGGGCTGGCGCAACTTTCCGCTGCGAGACCTGATCGCGAACCGCGTGGGTCTGGATACCGTGCTCGACAACGACGCGAACGCAGCGGCGTTGGGCGAGTCGTGGATGGGAGCCGGGCGGAACGTGGAGACGATGGTCCAGGTCACGCTGGGTACGGGGATCGGCGGCGGGATCGTGCTGGACGGCAAGGTCTACCATGGCACGTCCGATGTCGCCGGGGAGATCGGGCACATGACCATCGATTCGACGGGCCGGAAATGCAACTGCGGGAATTACGGCTGCCTCGAGGCATACGCGTCCGGGCCGGCCATCGCGGCCCGGGCCGTGGAAGGACTGACGGCGGGCTCGGCCAGCCTCCTGCCGGAGCTGGTCGACGGCAAGCTGGACCGGATCACGGCCGAGACCGTGTCCGAAGCGATCGTTGCCGGGGATCTGTACGCCAAAGAGGTCATGCACGAGACGGCCAAGTTCCTGGGCACCGGTCTGGCCAACCTGATCAACGTGCTGAACCCGGAGATGATCGTGATCTCCGGCGGAGTCACACGCGCCGGGGATCACCTGTTCGAGCCCCTGCGTGCCGAGGTGAGGCGCAGGGCGTTTCGCGAAGCGTACGAGGCCTGTCAGATCGTCTCGAGCGAGTTGGGAGACATGGCGGGAGTGATCGGAGCCGCGGCCACCTACAAGGTGGAGCTGTGCGGCTCCGTCTGACACGGCATCCACCGGGGGGCGACTCCTGATGCCCCGGCTCGGCGTGCTGGGGACGATGGTGTGGGACACGATCTTCGCGCACGGCGCTGGTGACGAATCGCCGCACGAGGACTGGGGAGGCATCGCATACGCGCTCTCGGCCTTCGACGCCGTCGCCCCCGCAGATTGGCGGATGTATCCGATCGTCAAGGTCGGGGCGGATCTGGCCGAGCCCGCCCACAGGTTTCTGGCCGATCTGGTCAGGGTGGACTCGCTGGACGGGGTTCAGATCGTGCCCGAGCCGAACAACCGCGTCGCGTTGCACTACCACGACACGTCGCGGCGCTGCGAGCGGCTGAGCGGCGGCATTCCGCCCTGGGAACCAGAGGAATTGTGGTCGCTCGCGCGTGAATGCGACGCTCTGTACGTTAATTTCATCGCCGGCTGGGAGATGGATCTGGCGGCCGCCCGCGGACTCCGGGACAGCGTCGGCGGTCCGATATACGCGGACCTCCACTCCCTCCTCCTGAGTGCAGGCCCTGACGGCATCCGTGCTCTCAGACCCCTTGCCGAGTGGCGCGAATGGCTGGCCTGCTTCGACGTCGTGCAACTCAACGAGGAGGAGTTCGAAGTGCTGACCGGGCAGGACGAGGATCAGACGCGCCTGATCGCCGGCGCCGTGGGGCCGGACACACAGGCGGTTCTGGTCACGCTCGGCGCTCGCGGCGCCTCGTGGATCGCGACCGAGAGTTGTCGGAGACAAGGCCTGGGCGCGGGGGCTGGCGAGGCCCCGGGCCCGGATCCGCTTGCGACCGGGTTTGCCGGGAATCCGGTTGGGACGCAGGAGGGCGACCCGACAGGCTGCGGCGACGTGTGGGGGCTGACCTGCTGTGCATCGCTGCTGGACGGCCTGGGTCTGGAGGAAGCCATGCAAAGGGCCAACTCCTTCGCGGCGCGCGCGGTGGCATCCACCGGGACCAGCGGGCTGCGGCGCGTGCTGCGCTCGGAGACTGGCGTTGTCCAATCTGAACGACAGACAGGGTCGGGAGAGGTGAGCGAGTGAGCCGGATCATCGATGTCCCACCGACGCTGAACGCGACCGCGTTCAATCGGTTGGTGGGCGAGCTGAACCGGGAAACCGATGGTGAGTCGCCGCGCATCCTGTTCGATGCCCGCCGGGTCAACTGGGTCACTCCATATGGTCTGATCGGCCTCCTGGCGCTGGGTCAGGTGGCCCTGAAGCGAACCGGCAGGGCACCGCTCATCGAAGCGCCGGATGACCCGGAGGTGCGGTCCTACTGGGAGCGGATGGAGTTCTGGAAGAACGCCGCGGAGGTGTACGAGCTGGCGTCGGTGCCGAGCCGGCCGCACGGTGAGTCCGATGCGCTGCTCGAGATTACGGCGATCCGGTCTCACGAAGACGTGCACCATGTGGTGGAACACGTTCGCGAGCGCTCCGCCACGATTCTCCAGCACCGGCTTCGCTACCCCAAACCGTCCGTGATCCAATTCAGCGTCATGTTGTCCGAAGTGTGTCAGAACATCCTGGAGCATGCGGAATCCACGGGGTGGGTATGCGCGCAGACCTACTACTGGAAGAAGCGATTGGGACGCGACGTGCTCGTCCTGGCGGTCATGGATGTGGGCGTCGGATTCGAGGGATCGCTGGCTTCCGAGCACTCCAGGCGCTACGGAAGTCGCTGGTCTGCGGCTACGGCGCTGGAGGCGGCGTTCCTGAACGGCGAGTCCCGCTTTCGCGATCCCGGCAGAGGACAGGGGCTCCAGGCCATCCGCCGCCAGGTCACGAAATGGAACGGAGAGGTACGGATCCGCAGTGGTGACGCGATGATCGCCCGGGTGCCGGAATGGGACGATATCTCGGCGCTGCGCTCCGGACTTGACGAGTTCCCAGGCGCGCAAGTACTGATAGTGCTACCGGCACGCGTCGAAGAGACCGTGGCCGGATAATCGCGTAAAGGGCGGAGGACGATGCGGCCGGCGGTCACGCGAACCAACCTCTACAGTTATCTCGTCACCCGACACACGGGTCGCGCTGTGCGTCTCAGTATCGAAGAGCGCCTGGCCGAGTACGATCGCCACGTGCTGACCGTACTGGACTTCGGCAACGTGCCCCTCATCGACTTTAGCTGTGCCGACGAGGTTGTGGCCAAGCTGGTGGGTCGCACGCCGGCCGATGACGACTGGATCGGTGAACGATTCTTCCTCCTCGGGGGCCTGGGAGAACACCACCGGGACCCGATCGAATCGGCGCTGCGACGACAGGCCCTGGCCGTGGCGGCTCAGGACGCGGACGGTCGGCCGGTGCTCCTCGGCGAGATTGGCCGGCTGACCGAGACGGTGTGGCGAGCGGTGTGGCAGGTCGGTCCCGCGGAAGCCAAGGCCGTGGCCTCCTATCTGGGGCTCGACGAGGATCTCGTCCGGCCCTGCCTGCGCGAACTGGAACGTCGCCGACTGCTGCTTCGGGATGGCGATTTCTACGTATCGTTCCGATGGGCTCTGCGCGAGACGAGTCCCGTACGACCGGAGCAATGAGGCCGGACGCTCTCCGGCGCGGCGCCACGACAGCACTGGTTGTCTTCCTTCTGCTGGCAGGACTCACCGTCAGCGCCACGTTCTTCCAGGTGCGGCGCTCAGTACAGAGCCTCGGGGGCAGTGTCCGATTCGCGGCCCTGGACAGCATGGTCACCGTCTACTTCGACCGGCATTCAATTCCGCATCTGTTCGGCTCCACCCGCGCTGACGCGTTTCGGGCGCAGGGATACATCCATGCCAACGAGCGCCTGTGGCAGATGGAGCTGTTCCAGCGCACCGCGCGCGGTCAGCTGGCGGAGCTGTTCGGGGAGCCGGCGCTGATGACCGACAGGTTCCTGCGGACGCTGGACCTGTGGGGAGTCGCGGAGAGCAGCCTGCGGGCGCTGCCGGCAAGCGACCGCCGCCTGCTCGAAGCCTATGCCGAGGGAGTGAACGAACGGATCGCCACCTGGACCGGCCCCTGGCCACCCGAGTTCCTGCTGCTCGGCATCCAGCCGACGCCGTGGGAACCCGCCAGCAGCCTGGCCATCGCCAAGCTGATGGCCCTGGATCTGGCCGAATGGCGGACCGAGATCTCCCGCATGCTGGCCTCGCAACGGCTGGATGCCGCGCGCTATGCATACCTGGAGCTTCCGTACCCCGATTGGGGGCCGACCATCGTGCCCGACGGCAGCTGGTTGCCGGCCGCGATGCCTGATGCAACCACCGCGCAGGCCGCGACGGCGGCGCAGGCTGTCTCGACCACGGCTACGACACGATCCGCTCCGCCGGAGTCTACCGGAGGTCCGGGCCCGGTGTCCGGGGCCGGGGCAGGCTGGGATCCGTTCGAGTTTCTCTCTGGCTTTGGACTGAACGCGTCGAACTCGTGGGCCGTCGCGGGCATCCGCACGAAGAGCCGCCAGCCGCTGCTGGCCAGCGACATGCACCTGTCGCTAAGGGCGCCGGCCACCTGGTACGTCAATGCCGTGCACGGGGATGCAGAGGGCTATCACGTGGCTGGCCTGTCGATTCCGGGAGCTCCGGGAGTGGTTGTCGGCTACAACCGGGATATCGCCTGGGCGTTCACCAACGGGATGGTGGACGACACGGACCTG
>JBDHIQ010000049.1:0-16205 GCA_039587395.1 Gemmatimonadota bacterium | reverse complement strand
CAGATCCGCATGGGCAAGAGCCTGGAGGACGCCCGGGCCGGCGGGTGCAGTGGTTGCGTGGAGGTGGGCGCGTTCGGCAAGGAGGCGTACATCCTCACCGGCTACTTCAACCTGGTGAAGTTACTGGAGCTGGCATTGCACGACGGAGTGGATCCGCGCACCAGCCGGCAGCTAGGTCCCCGGACGGGTGCAGCGGCTTCTTTCCAGAGCTTTGACGAGCTGTTCGAGGCGTTCGAGCGTCAATTGCAGCATTTCATCGACATCAAGATCCGCGGCAACCAGCTCATCGAAAGGCTGTACGCGCGCGAGATGCCGGCCCCCTTCCTCTCCGTGCTGACGGACGATTGCATCGAGAACGGGATGGACTACAACGCCGGCGGTGCCCGCTACAACAACAGCTTCATCCAGGCGGTGGGAATCGGGAGCATCACGGACAGCCTGTCGGCTATCCGACAGCTGGTGTTCGACGATGGTGCGCTCAGCCTCGCGGAAGTGGTCGACGCGCTCGATCGGGATTTCGACGGAGAGGAAGTACTCCGGCAGCGGATGCTGCACCGGACCCGGAAGTACGGAAACGACGACGACTACGCCGACAGTCTCATGCTGCGCGTGTTCGAGGCGGCGTTTTCCATGATCGATGGCCGTCCCACCGTGCTGGGCGGCTACTACCGACTGGAGATGCTGCCCACCACCTGCCATGTCTACTTCGGGTCGGTCACGGGTGCGATGCCGGACGGACGCAAGTCGGGGCTGCCGCTGTCCGAGGGCATCTCGCCCGTCCAGGGCGCAGACCGGCTGGGCCCGACGGCCGTGCTCAAGTCGGCTGCCAAGATGGACCACGTGCGAACCGGCGGAACGCTCCTCAACATGAAGTTCACCCCATCGCTGCTGGCAGGAGAGGACGGCATCGAAGCGCTGGCCAGGCTGGTGCGGGGCTATTTCCGGATGGACGGGCATCACGTGCAGTTCAACGTGGTGAACGCGGAGACGCTTCGGGCCGCGCAGGCGGACCCGGGCTCACACCGTGATCTCATCGTCAGGGTGGCAGGCTACAGCGACTACTTCTGTGACCTGTCGATCCAGCTACAGGAAGAGATCATCGCCCGCACGGAACACGAGGCCTTCTAGGGGCGGCCAGGCCGGCCAGGGCCTGGCGACGAGCTCCTGCTAGCCGTCGGGGAGAGCGAACGCCACGATCGCATCGCCGAGCGTGGTCCCGGCCCGACCATGTCCACCGGCCGCGATCACCACGAACTGCCTGCCATCCTCGCGGAGCCGGTATGTCATGGGCGTGGCCTGCCCTCCGGCGGGGAGCCGGGCGCGCCACAGCTCCAGGCCGTTCTCGAGGTCGAACGCGCGGATGTAGTTGTCCATCGTGCCGCCGATGAAGATGACCCCGCTGGCCGTGACTAGCGGTCCGCCGAGGCTCGGGACGCCGAGATTCCACATGATCGGCACCGGCGCCAGGTCACGGATCGTGCCCAGCGGCACCTGCCAGCGGATGTCGCCCGTGGTGAGGTCCACGGCGGCCAGTGTCCCCCACGGCGGCGGGCTGCACGGCAGCTCCCACTTCGACATCAGCATCTCACGGCGCATCGCGTACGGCGTGCCGTACTGGGGCGAGATTTCCACGCCCGGGTTGTCGCGGCGGGCCTGGTCGTAGTCCTCTGTGGGGAGGAGAGAGACGACCCACGCCATGTCCATCACGTTGGCTACCAGCAGCTGACGATCCGGATGCACGGCCACGCCGCCCCAGTTAGAGCCACCTGCGTTTCCCGGGTACATGAGGGTGGGCCGGTTCAGGGCCGGCGGTGTGTAGACCCCCTCGAAGTGCAGGCCCTCCAGTTTCTCACGACAGTCGCCCCGGTCGGACGGAGTCATTCCCCACGCGTCCTCCGGCGACAGCTCATGCGGCACCAGCGGCGGCGGCTTCACGGGAAATGGCTGCGTTGCCGCCGTCTGCTCCCCCGGCACCGAGCTCTGCGGGACCGGCCGTTCTTCGATGGGCCACACCGGCTCCCCCGTCTCCCGGTCGAACGTGAACAACAGCCCCATCTTGGTTGCCTGGATCACGGCCGGGATGCGTTCGCCGTCCCTCTCCAGGTAGGTGAGCGTGGGCTGGGCCGGCACATCGAAATCCCACAGATCATGGTGTACGGTCTGGAAGTGCCACAGCACTTCCCCGGTAGAGGCCCGGACGGTGACGACCGAGCTGCCGTAGTAGTCGATTCCCTGGCGATGCCCGCCGTAGTAGTCGGGAACGGGATTGCCCGTCGGCACGAACAGGAGGTCGCGATCCTGATCCACCGCGAACGGAGCCCAGACGTTCGGGGTGGCCAGCATGTAACCGGTCTCGGCAGCCCGCGGCGCATCCGGGATGTCGAACGGCGGCGCGAGATCCCACGCCCATGCCAGTGACCCTGAGCGCACATCGTACGCGCGGATGGCGCCGGTCGGGGCATCCGTCCGCGTGTTGTCCGCCACGGCCGATCCCACGATCACCAGATCGCCCGCCACGGCGGGCGGCGAGGTCACCTGGTACTCCCCCAGCCACAGGGTCTCTCCCACACCGACCGTCAGATCCACCTCTCCACTGTCGGCAAAATCCGGGCAACGCTCACCGGTGGCCGCGTCCAGGGCGATCAGCCGGCCGTCGTTCGTGGCCGTGAAGATCCGGCGACCGCACGTCTGGACGGTTGGATCGGGATCCTTCCAGGTCGTGAGGCCCCGGCACACCAGCTGGTTTGCATAGCCGCCGGTCAGGTCGACCTCGGGATCGAACACCCACTGCTCGTCCCCGGTCTCCGGGTCCAGGGCGATCACCCGATTGAACGGCGTGCACACGAACATCGTGCCGTCGACCACGATGGGCGTCGCTTCGAACGCCGTCGTAGAGCGCACCTCGCCGCGGCCGTCCGACACGTCCCCCGTGTGATAGATCCAGGCCACCTCGAGATGACGCACGTTGGCCGGCGTGATCTGCGTGAGCGGTGAGAATCGTTCGCCGCCCGCGTCGCCACCGTATTCCGGCCACTCGGCCAGCGGGCCTGAGTGGTCCAGCGGTCCCCGGCCACAGCCGGCAACCAGGGCGAGCAGGGCGAGTGTCAGCATGAGATCGGGTGCAGGGAAGCGAACGTTCGGCATTGGGCGTCCTCGTTCAGAGGTCCTCGGCTCCCTCAAGATTCTCCGTCGCGGATGTCCTGTCCATAGCGCGCCGCTGGCCGCAGCACCATTCTTGCTGGCCTGGTACTTGATCAGCGCAGCGGCTGGGGGTGCGTATCAGAGCGCTAGGGAGCGGCGAAAGCCGTTCAGGGCGCGGGAAGGGGTATGGGCAAGGGCCTGGCTGAGCAGACCACAAGCGGGACAGGGGGAGATCGGGGTGCGCCCCGGCGCTTATGCTGCCGCCTTCGACTGGCGGCAAGTTGCCTGTGTGTAGTGTTGTGTGCGGCCGTGCTGTCGCCCGGATTGACCGCGCAATCCACTCCGTCCTGGCTCGAGGGCAGCCTGGCGCCGCCCGATTGGAGCCTGCCGGACCCGGCCGCTGTCCGCTACGGCCAGCTTGCCGTGATCCTGGTCGAGGGTGCGCCGCGGTTGGAGGTGTACCAGCTGAGCACCAGTCGCCCGCCCTCCTTTGCAGGCCGCGGCGCGGGACACGCTCCTGCGTTCACCGGCAACGCCATGGTGGTTGCCGAGTTCTCGACGGAGAATCAGAACGCCCTGGGCGGGTTTTTCAACACGTTCCAACGCTCTCCCTCCAACGCCCTGGCAGCCCTTGGTTCGACTTCTGACGGGCGGCGGGCCCTCCAGCTGTCGTTCGACCGGAGGGCGGAGGGATTCTGCGGCGCCTGGATTCACCTCTTCGACTATCGCGATCCGCCTGACCAGAGGCGTTATCTCGATGCCGGGGGCATGGCGACCATCAGCTTCTGGGTACGGGGCGACCAGGGAGGCGAGGAGATACTCCTCAAGGTCGCCGACGACGTGTGGGAGGCGCGCGAAGATGCCGTTCCGATCGGTGAGATAGGGCGTTTTGTGCCGGGCGGCCGAATCGAAACGGAGTGGCAGCAGGCCGTGGTTCCGCTCGACGCGCTCCCCGGCGACCTGGACCGTTCGCGACTGGCATCCCTGATCTTCGAGGCGGCCAGTCCCGGCCAGAGTCGGATATCGGTGGCCCGCCTGGCGCTGTCCCGTGAGCAGGGTCCGCTGCCTCCGCTGCCGGACCCTGCCCCGTCCGCCCCCTCTCGGAAACTGAGCACGGCCACCTGGGTGTGGAACACGTCCTCGCTGGCCGGCGACCCCGTGGCGCAGCAGGAGCTGGTGGATTTTGTCGTGCGACAGAACTTCGACGTCGTCTACCTGCAGCTCCCCGGCCTGCCCGGCGAGACGGGGGCCGTGGGTGAGCAGGTCAGGTGGGACATGGAGAGTCTGCGGCCGGTCGTGGCCAGCCTCCATCGCGCCGGCGCTCGAGTTCTGGCACTGGATGGCTATCGAACCTACGCGCTGCCGGAGATGCACGGACGGGTGTTGGAGAACCTCGATTCCGTGATTCGCTACAATCGCGAGTCGGCCCAGGACGAGCGCTTCCACGGAATTCACTTCGACATCGAGCCGTACCTGATTCCCGGATTCCACGGTCCGCGGCGTGAGATGATCCTGAGCGCCTTCCTGGACCTGTTCGCCGAGATGAAGCGGCGTTCGAGTGCGGCAGGGCTCACGCTGGGGGCCGATATCCCGTTCTGGTACGACGCCCCGGGTGAGCAGTCCTACGAGATGGTGACGGTCCAGTACGGCGGCGAGCGCAAGCCCGTCAGCCAGCACGTGATTGACCTGGCGGACGAGGTCACGCTCATGGACTACCGAACCGTCTCCTACGGCGCGGACGGTACCATTCGGCACGCCGAGGGAGAGATCGAGTATGCCGGGTCAGTCGGGACACCGGTTCTGGTGGGGCTGGAAACAGGTCCGCTGCCCGACGAGGTGCTGCTTGAGTTCCGCGGTGAGCCCGCGCGCGGCCTGCCGGACACGCTTCCCCCCGGCGACGTGGTGCTGATGGCGCCCGTGGCCGACTCGATCGGGCTGTTCGTGGTCTCGGCTTCGTGGAGCGGCCCGGCCTCCGAGACCCCCGCCGCCGGACCGTCGGGCCTGGAGGCCCGCATTGACCCGCGGGCGTTGGCCGCGGCACTGGCGCAGAAAGGTGTGGATCCCGGGCACGTGCTGTGGTGGAAGATTGACCGGAGGATTCACGTGCCGGCGGACAAGATCACGTTCGACCGCCTTGGGACGTCACGCCTGACAGCCGTCATGCGGGAAACGGCGGAGGCGTTCGCCGGTGCCCCGGCGTTCGCGGGTTTCGCCATCCACTACTTCCGCAGCTACCGGGAGATGCTGGAGCGGCCGTAGGCGGCGGCCCGGCCTGCCCCCCCTTTTTTGCCCGTGCGCCACCGTGGTCGAACCCGCATAATGTGGGATCTTTTGAGCCGATCCTCGCCGAACAGGCGCGTCACGATGCGGAGGTTTGATGCCCACCGAGCCCATCTTTCAGGACCCGATCAGCGTGATGGCCGTGATCACGATGATCCCCACCGTCTTCATCTGGTTGGAGAAGCGGATGCACTGGAAGATCTTCGACTATCTTCCGGCTATCATCTGGATCTTCCTGACGCCCATCGTCTTCAGCAACCTGAACATCATCCCGCGCTCCAGCCCCATCTACTCCACATTCCGGGCCTTTGCCGTGCCGATGTTCATCGTCCTCATGCTGCTGGACATCAACATCCGGCAGACCATGAAGGTGGCCTGGAGAGGCGCCGCCGTTCTGGTGATGGGCTCGCTCGGGATCGTGATTGGCGCCGTGATCGCCTTCTGGTTCTTCCGGGAGGGACTTCCACCGGATACGTGGCGTGGGTTCGGCGCGCTTGCCGGGAGCTGGATCGGTGGGACCGGGAACCTGGCGGCTGTGGCGGAAAGCCTGGAAACACCGGGAGAGATGGTCGGCATGGTCGTGATTGTCGACAACTTCGTCTACGTCGCGTACTTCCCGATCATCCTGTCCTGCAAGCGCTGGGCGGACCGGTTCAACCGCTGGACCGGGGTTCGGGAGGAGGAGATCCGCCACATCGCGGAGGCCTCGGCCGAGGTCGAGACGAAGACGAAAGAGATCCACTTCAAGGACATGGTCACGCTGCTTGGCTGGGGCTTCCTCGCCATCCTCGTGGCCAACACGGTCGCCGGGTACATACCTGAGGTCGGTCGGGTCCTGACCACCGGCACGTACGCGATCTTGCTGGTGACAACCATCGGGATCTTCCTATCCGGCACCCCGCTGAGCAAAGTGCCGGGCTCCGAGCCCATCTCGATGACGCTGGTCTACATCTACATGACGATGATGGGGGCGCAGGCCGACCTCACGAAGCTGGGCGGCGCCTGGTGGTTCCTGGCTGCCGGCGCGGCCTGCATCGCGGTTCATTTCCTGTTCATCATCGTCGGGGCCAAGCTGTTCCGCCTCGACATCAGCATGGCGGCGGTGGCGAGCGTGTCCGCCGTGGGTGGCGCCGCATCCGCGCCGGTCGCCGCCAGCTATCACCGAGAGGAGCTCGTCCCGATCTCCATCATGCTCGCGCTGCTCGGCTACGCGCTTGGCAACTACCTGGGCGTGATGACGGGCTTCCTCTGCAACCTTCTGGTTTGAGCGGAGGCTGAAAGCCATGCAATCGACCCGGGAGCGGGCGCGAATGGCGCTGGTACCGCTGGTAGCTCTTGCCGCGATTGCCGCGTCCGGCTCGATCCGACCGTTGTCGGCGCAGGAACCCGCGGTCGTAGCCGACTCGCGGAGCCTCGAACAGGCACTGGCCGACCGGCTTGCCGAGCTCCAGGCGGAGAGCGGTTCGCCGGGCATCACGGCCGGCGTCGTGCTCCCGGACGGCACCGCCATGGGGTTTGCGGCCGGCATGGCCGACACGAGCCGCTCGGTCACAATGACGCCTGACAGCCGGCTTCTCCAGGGCAGCGTCGGTAAGACGTACGTGTCGGCCGTCGCGATGCAGCTGATCTCCGAAGGCCTGCTCGACCTGGAGGCCCCGGTCAGCGATTACCTGGGTCGCGAGCCGTGGTTCGAGCGCCTACCCAACCACGCGGAAGCAACCGTACGCCACCTGATGACTCACACCAGCGGGATCGTTCGTTACGAGTTCGATCCCCGGTTCATCGCGGACCTGCGCGCCTCGCCGGAAAGGGCTTGGAGCCCGGAGGATCGGCTTGCTTACGTGCTCGATACCGAGGCTCCGTTCGCCGTCGGGGAGGGCTGGGAGTACTCCGACACGAACTACATCCTAGTCGGCCTGATCATCGAGCACCTGACCGGGAGTGCGTACTACGATGAACTGAGGAACCGGCTGCTGGAGCCGCTGGGCCTCGAGAACACCGTCCCGTCGGACTCTCGCCGCGTCCCGGGGCTGGTCCAGGGATATGCTGGCTCCCCCAACTTGTTCGAGCTGCCGGACGAGGTGCTGGCCAACGGTGTGTTCGTGATCAACCCACAATTCGAATGGACTGGCGGCGGTCTGGCGTCCACGGCGGAGGACCTGGCACGCTGGGCCAAGGCCCTGTACGGGGGCGAAGCGTTCGACGCCTCCCTGCTTCCCGTGCTGCTGGACGGAGTTCCCGCTCGGCTGGGACCCGAGACCAGTTACGGTCTCGGAGTGATCATTCGTCCGACACCATTGGGGGAGGCCTGGGGCCACAGCGGTTTCATGCCCGGGTACCTCACCGACATGGCGTACTTTCCGGAGCACGGCTTCTCCGTGGCCGTTCAGTTCAACTCCAGCGACATCCCCAATCTGGGGATTCGCCCTGGCGCGGTGCTAATGGCGTTGGCAGAGCTGGTCGTGGAGATGTCGGAATGAAGAAGCTCGCAATGGCGATGGCGCTTGTCGCCGGACTCGCGGGTCCTCTGGCGGGTCAGACTCCGTCCGGCTGGGATCCACCGCTCGAGATGCGCGTTCCGAAGGCACCGCAGCTGCTCGCGGCGGATGGCCAGTACATTGCCGGCTACGAGCTCCACATCACGAACCTGAGCTCGGCGACGTTCACGCTGAAGCGCGTCGAAGTCCTCAGGGAAGGAGCGGAAACAGGGAGCGATTCTCCACCGCTGCTGACTCTCGAGGACATGCATCTCCGAAACACCCTTCGCCGGCCCGGCCTCGGTCAGAATCCGGGCAGCACACAGGACATAGGACCCGGTCTGAGGGCCATCGTGCACCTGTGGCTGGAGCTGGAGGATAGGCCGGCCGTGCCGGTTGACCTGGAACACGTGCTCACCCTGCGCCAGGTGATAGAAGCGCCCGCCGAGGGCGAAGACGCGGAGGGAGGCGAAGTGGAAGCCGACGAAGCGGCAGGCGAGCAGGAGCCAGCGGAGCCGCGCGCCGTGCTCCTCAGAGGGGCTTACATGACCCTGGACACAGAGCCCTCCGTTCTGCTGGGAGCCCCTCTCCGTGGAGGGCCGTGGCTCACCGCGAACGGCCCGTCCAACTTCTCCGGACACCGGCGAGCGGCCATCGCGATCGGCGGAGAGGCTCGCATCTCTCAGCGCTTCGCGATCGACTACGTCCAGCTCTACGACAACGGGCGCACGTGGAAGGACGACCAACTGGTCAACGAGAACTACCGCTGCCATGGGGCCGACATCCTGGCCGTCGCCGATGGAGTCGTGGTCGGTACGAAGGACGGGATCCCCGAGAACGTCCCCGGCATCACCTCCCGGGCGGTGCCCATCACGCTGGAGACCGTGGGCGGCAACTACGTGATGCTGAACATCGGCGAAGGCGTTTACGTCTTCTACGCCCACCTGATCCCGGGATCGCTTCGCGTCGCCGTCGGTGACCGGGTGCGAAAAGGCGATCTTCTGGGCCTTGTGGGGAACTCCGGCAATTCGACCGAACCGCACCTGCACATCCACGTCGCGGACGCCCCGTCGCCACTCGCTGCCGAGGGGATTCCGTTCCGGATAGACGCGTTCGACATCGTTGGGCGAGCCGCGTTCTGGAGCCGGGAGAGAGCCCTCGAGCCGGAGCGACGTACGGGCGAGGCCCCGCTGCAGAACTGGGTGATCCAGTTTCCGGAATAGCCGGAGCGTGCAGGAGGCGAACCCTGAAGATCCGCTGCGAGATTCAAGACCTCGAAGACGCCCTGCGAGCTCTCGGCTCCCCCGAGCGGGCGGCCGGCGAAAAGAAGTACCTTAAGAGCGACCTCGACTTCGCGGGTGTCCCGGTCCCGGAGATCCGGAAGCTGGTCGGAGGGAGGGCTCGAAATACCTGCCCGACGAACAGCGCGAGGATCTGCTGGCTGCGTACCGCTCGCGCTGAAACTGCCCGCGACAAAGAGAGGGCGACCCGAGTCCGGGCCGCCCCCCTGCCTGTCTACCGTATTGTCATCAGCCTCCCGGTCGGACGGGCACCTCCACTGCCTTGCCCGGATCGGGACGGATTCCGTGCTCATCGAGCTTCGCATTCAGCTCCGGCATCTTAACCGTCACGATCTCGTTCAGCTGCTCGATGAGACCCGGTGTCTTCTCCCAGGCCTGTTCGATTCCCCACACCTGGTCCGCCGTAGGCCGGGTGCTGGATCCTTCGATGGAGAACGAGGCGAAAGAGCCTCTGCGTGCATCCCCGAGTTCACCGCTCAGCTCGCGCACCTCTTCGCGCAACGCACCCACTTCCTCGACCAGCTCTTCGGGTGCGGACTCGGTCTCCTTCAGGAGACTTTGAACGTCGCCTAGCTGCTCGGTGAGCCGCCGGATCGCCTGGCCCGCCTCGTAAACCGGTTTCGCTAGATGGTAGGCGCTCATCATCGCCTCCTGCCGGGCCAGCAGGTCCGCCTGGCTGATCTCCACCCTGGGATCGAGCCTGACCTCCACGGGCGTCTCGAGTGACTGCCCGGCGGCCTCGAGCCGAACGGTGTAGGTCCCCGGCAGCACCCTCGGGCCCCGCGGCCCTCCTCCGAAGAAGCCGCCCCCACCCTGTGGTTGCGCCTCCACCTCATACGGGGGCGCCAGCCGGAGATCCCAGATCACCTCGTGCACGCCGGACTCACCCGGGCCGTCCAGCTCTCGAATCACATCTCCCCTGTCGTCCAGGACCGTGATCTTCGCCTTCTCCGGACCCTCCTCACCTTCCTCTGCCGCTGGGGATGCACCCAGGTGATAGCGAATCAAGGCTCCCGCGGGCGGATTGGGCGCCTCGTACATGCCGGGTGTCCACCCCTGCGGTGTGTACGAGTTGTACGACGTAGCCCGGCGAGTGGAAAACAGGTGCGCATCCGAGGCCAGGACCTGGGGCGTCAACTCCTCCAGGGGCGTGATGTCCGACATGATCCAGATGCCGCGCCCGTGTGTTCCGAGCACCAGATCGTTGTCCCGCGGGTGCACGACGATGTCATCCACCGGCACCGGGGGCAGGTTGTTCTTCAGGGGTATCCACTGCTCTCCGCCGTCGATGGAGAAGTAGACCCCGATCTCGTTGCCGACGAACAGCAGATTCGGGTTGTTGGGGTGTTGGGCCAGCGCGTTGACCGACCAATCGGGCAAGCCGTCTACGATCAGGCGCCAGGTGTCGCCGAAATCGCGGCTCACGTACACGTACGGTCGGAAGTCGCTGGTCCGGTGTCCGTCGAATGCGGCGTAGACGGTCCCCTCGTCGAACCTCGAGGCCATCAGGCGCGTGACGTAGGTTCGGTCGGGGAGACCCGGCAGGTCTTCCGTGACGTCGGTCCACGTTTCACCACCGTCTCGCGTGACATGGACGTTTCCGTCATCCGTCCCCGCATACAGCAGCCCCTCGTTCAGCGGCGACTCGGCAAGCGCGGTGAGATTGCCGTAGGAAGACTGCCCGTCGTGCCGTGACATGGCCGGCGCCGACCCGAGCACGCCCATGATCTCCAGCTCGTCCCGGTCGATGGCCCGGGACAGGTCCGGGCTGATCTCTTCCCAGCTCATGCCCAGGTCCGTGGACTTGAAGAGGATATTACTGCCGATGTAGATCGTGTTCGGATCGTGGCTCGAGAGGATCACCGGCGTGTCCCAGTTCCAGCGCAGCGACCGCTCGTCGTCTTCTTCGGCTGCTTCCTCTTCGCCCTCGGAGGCCTCTCCTCCCTCGAGTGGACGGGCCACGGGCCGCATCCGGGTGCTTTCCAGGGTGACCAGGTTCACGCGAGCCAGGTTCCCGCCCTGTGACTCCGCAAACATGATCGACTCGGTCGGGTGCATCACGGTGAAGAACCCGTCACCGAATCCGACGTTGTACCAATCCCGCGTTCGGATCCCCTGATTGGACCAGGTGTCGGACGGCGCGCACCACGAGCCGTTGTCCTGCAATCCGCCGCACACGTGATACGGATCGCGCATGTCCACGCCGATCTCGTAGAACTGCGAGATCGGGAGGTTGTACAGCTGGCGCCAGGTCTCTGAGCGATCCCAGCTGATGGACACCCCGCCGTCGCCACCCAGGATCAGGTGGTCTGAATTGGCCGGGTCGATCCAGAGTGCGTGGTGGTCCGAGTGCACGTCGGACGCAGCGTCGGGGGTGAAGTTGTTGCCCCCGTCGTCCGACTTGTAGAGGTTGGCGCCGCCCAGGTAGATCCGGCTTGGGTCGTTGGGGTCCACCCGGATCTGGCTGTAGTACATGGGGCGGTTGTTGGTCGTGCTGAGCTGCTCCCACGTGTCCCCCCGGTCCAGCGAGCGGTACACACCGTTCTTGGCATCCGGACCACCACCACCACCAAAGCCCTGTCCCGGCCGCCGCTTGTCCGCCTCGACGAGCGCGAACACCATGTTGCCGTCGCCGCGGAAGATCTCCAGGCCGATGCGGCCCTTGTCGCCCTCCGGGAGTCCCTCGGTGAGCTCCCTCCAGGTCGCGCCACCATCCAGGGTGCGGTAGATCCCGCTCCCGGGCCCGCCCCCGTTGAAACCCCATGGGGTGCGGCGGCGCTGGTACATCGCGGCGAATAGCGTCTGCGGATCGCCGGGGTCCATAGCCAGGTCGATCGTTCCCGTGTCCTCGTCCACGAACAGGGTCAACTCCCACGTGACGCCGCCGTCAGTCGTTTTGTAGACGCCACGCTCCGGGTTTGGGCCCCACAGGCGTCCGACTGCCGCGACGTACACGATGTCCGGGTTGCGGGGGTGGATCTGGATGCGGGAGATGTTGTGCGTCGCGGACAGACCCATGTGGGTCCAGGTGCGGCCGGCATCCGTCGACTTGTAGACCCCGTCCCCCCACGGCGAGCTCTGGCGGTTCTGCGGCTCACCGGCGCCGACCCAGACGATGTTGGGATTGGACGGCGCCACGGTCACGTCGCCGACAGACGCCATGGGTTGGTCATCGAAGATCGGCTCGAACGTCGTTCCGTGATTGACCGTCTTCCACACGCCACCTGTGGCGGTGCCGACGTAGAAGATAGCCGGATTCGACTCGACCACGGCCAGATCGGACACCCGGCCGCTCATGATGGTCGGACCGATGTTCCGAAACTCGAGTTCCGCCACGGCGGCCTGGATTTGCTCGGGTGTCGCCTGCGCCTGCATGGGCGCGCTGCTTGTGACCAGGAGAAGAGCGGTAGCCAGCAGAGTGGCATTCATCATCGTGGGCCACGGTCGGCGTGAAGCACGGGATAGCATCGACAGATTCTCCGTCGTTCGGGACCATGGTTCTTCTGGGCAGGTTTTCAGGCTCGGCACAACGTAGCCAACGAACCGTGTTCGGGCAGGGGGGGCGGACGCGTGCGCAGACCGGTACCGGATGCCCGCGAGCGGCGCGGCCGGGGAGCCGCGTATCGCCATCCGAAACCTGACGTAGTTGGTGCCTATTCCGGCCTAAGCGGACGCAGCACGATGTCCAGCCGGATCTTGCCACCCGTGAAGCGGACGAGCCTTTCCTCCACGTGGAAGCCGTCCATCTCGATTCGGATCATCCCTTCCTCGAAGTGCCGCACGATCTGGCCGCCGCCGTATCCTCCGTCCACGTCCAGCTCTTCCGACCTGAGGTCGAACTCGTATTCGACCGGCGAATTGCCGAGCGACTTGAAGCCCTCCTCGAACGAGACAGATCCGACCCTCCCACCCACGCCGGCGTAGCTGGCCTTGATTTCCACTTCGCCGCGCCTTTGCAGGTACACGTTGGCGCCGACGGGATCGGTTCTGATCGACAGGGCCTGGCTGGCCGTGCAGCCTGCCGCGACAAGCACCAGCGGCAGCAGCCAGCTTAATCGCTTCATCTTGTCTCCTCCATGTCCGATGGCCTTTCCTCATCAGACGGCGGGCGGCCCTCCGGGGTAACCGGATCCGTCTTCTTGTGCCGTCTGCCGAACAGAAACCGTCGGCTCCACCCCCTTCCCGGATGCCACCACCTCACCAGCGCCAGGTAGGCCGCCATGGCAACGAGAAACGCTTTGGGGATCTGGAGGCCCGTTTCTGTCTGGATGATCACGAGGCCGGTCTCACCCCGGGTCTCCTCGCGAGCGTAGTGGATGAACGGCAGGCCCAGGGTGTAGGTGCGAGACCGGCCCGCGTGCTCTCGATCCGTCTCCACCACACCATGTGCGGTGACGATGGGATCCTCGGCCGCTCCCACCGCACAACCGCCGATCAGGGCAACCAGCCACAGCCAGCGGATCCGGCGTCCCGGGAGCTCGACGCCGCCGTAGGTAGCGGACGGGAACTCCTTCCTGCGCCACCAATCCGTGAGGGTCCAGACGAACAGCAACAGGCTGAGCGCGGAAAGCCCGGCGGCCAGCTTGATAATGGTGTCCAGCGACACTCCTCTGGCTCCTCTCGCTGAAGATCCTCCTGCGGATTGCCTCGCTTACTAGACCGGGACCGGTTAGCTGGTGCAAGGGCACGGACGCCGGTCCTGTGGCGCCCACGCCTTCTGGTCACCAACTTCCGGCGGCGCCGATCATGTCTACGGGCTTCGGAAAGGACGTCCACGTGAGCAGGCATTGGAGACGCACGCTGCCCTTCTGGACTGCCTTGATGCTCGCCACCGGGTGTGAGACTGCAATCCGGGAGCGGGACACGCGGCCCAGCATCGTGTTCATCATCGCCGATGATCTGAGCTGGGAGCACCTGGGCGCCTACGGGTCAACCGAGGTGAGAACGCCCAACATTGACCGTCTGGCCGCAGAGGGGATTGTTTTCACCAACTCCTTCGTGAGCACGTCCTCGTGCACCCCCTCCAGGGCGTCGATCCTGACGGGCCGGAACGGGTTCGAGCTGTCGCAGGGAGCGACGCTGTGGGGATACCTGCCGATCCGCCTCGCCACCTATCCCGATCTATTGGAGGCGGCCGGGTATCGGGTGGGCGCGACCGGCAAGGGTTGGGGTCCGGGCTTCCTCATGGACAGGGACAGGAACCCGGCCGGCCTGCTGTACAGCCAGATCGAGTCCGATCCGTACGGCCACCTGTTCGACCGGACCGAGGTCAGCAAGGTGGACTACGCGGCCAACCTGGACGCCTTCCTGGAGGAGGCAGGAGAGGATCCGTTCGCCTTCTGGATCGGGACGTATGAGCCGCACCGGGGCTACACGCCGGGCCTGGCCAACGCACTGGAGAGGCCTGGCCCCGGCTCGTTGAGCGTCCCGCCGTTTGTTCCGGACGAGCCCGCGGTTCGAGAAGACCTGAACGAGTACCTGGCGGAGGTGGAGCACATCGACGGGCAGGTGGGGCGGGTAGTCGAAGCGCTCGGGAAGCATGAAAGGCTGGACAACACGATCATCGTGTTCACGTCCGACAACGGGATGCCCTTTCCCCGGGCCAAGGCCACCCTCTACGACCATGGCACCCGCATGCCCCTGGTTTTCTGGTGGGGAGATCGCCCGGTGCCCGGGCGCACGGTGACCGACCTGATCAGCCACACGGACCTGGCCCCCACATTCCTGGAAGCGGCTGGCCTCGAGGTTCCGGAGGAGATGTCCGGCCGCAGCTTCCTCTCCCAGGTGCTGTCCGACAGAAACGGCGAGATCGACGCAGAGAGGGACCGCGTCTATCTGTATCGCGAACGACATGCGTGGTGCTGTGAGGACGGAGTGACGTTCGCCTCCAGGGCAGTTCGGACCAGGGATTACCTCCTGATCTGGAACGCCAACCCGGACGTGCTGCCGGCCGATGTCGACGGTGGGCCGACCCGAACCGCGCTGACCGACGGCCGGGAACGGTATCCGGAGCTGTACAACCTCACGTTCGGACGTCGCCCCGAATTCGAGCTGTTCGATATGCGGCGTGATCCGTACCAGATGCGGAATCTGATCGGAGCCGACCTGTTCGCGTATCTCGAGGCGCGCGGCGATCCTCGCATGTCGGACAGCGAGGCTCAGTTCACGGACACTCCGTACTTCGGATTCCTGTTCGAACTGGGGCTGCTGAACTGGAGCGATGACCGGGATGGGAGACGCTTCTCGGAAGCGGAGATCTCCGAGTTGCTGCGTCAGGCGTATGAGGCGAAGGGTGAAGAAGAGGCCTTCCGACGGGTCGCGCAGCGGGAGGGCTGGAACGACTGACCGGACGGCCCGGCTCTCTGCCCTGCCCTTGCCGATGCCGTTGATGCCGCTAGACTTCCACCTGTAGCCAGTCTCCCGTGACGCACATCGGTCGCGCGACCCGGGAACGATGACATGTCAAGTCTCAAGCGTTTCATTGCCGAGATTCACCGCCGCTCGCTGTGGCAGGTTCTTGGCATCTACCTGGCCGGAGCGTGGCTGGCGTTGCAGGCGGCCGACACGCTCACTGCCAGCCTGGGCCTGCCGAATTGGGTCCCACAGCTGGCCCTCATACTCCTGATCGTCTTCTTCCCGGTGGTGATGGCGACGGCGTTTGTGCAGGAAGGCACGGGGCGTGAAGAGCCGCCGGCCGAACCCCATGAGAACGCGGAATCCGGCCTCCAGGACCCGGCCACGTCTACGGAGGGAACGCGGGAATCGGACGGGTTCCAGCGCGTTCTGAACTGGCGAAACGTGGCCAGGGCGGGCGTCGGGGGACTCGCGGTATGGGGCATCGTCTCCACTGCGTGGCTGCTCCTCGGCTCTTCTTCGGCGCCGGCCGGCGCCGGTAGCTCCGTCTACCGCGCATCGCTCGCCGTGCTTCCGTTCGCGAACCGGAGCGTCGGTGAAGAGACCGCGTTCTTCGCGGACGGGATGCACGACGATCTCCTCACACAGCTCT
>JBDHIQ010000234.1:0-9173 GCA_039587395.1 Gemmatimonadota bacterium | reverse complement strand
GGCAAGATGGCTGACCTGGCGGTCGTGACCGCCGAACTCGCGCGCCTGAACGACAAGCTGAAGAGCCTGTACGCCATGGTGGCCGCGATCGGCGCGGAGCGGCACCTGAAGCCGATGCTCGACACGGTCACGGCAGAGCTGGCCACGGTCACGGATGTCCCGGGCGTGGCCGTCAAGCTGCTTTCCGAAGACGGCAAGACGTTGCGCTATGTGTCGGCGTTCGGCCTGCCCGAAGCGCTGGTGGCAGATGCCGTCATCGATCTGAACCGCAGCCGTCTCAATCAGCGCGTGATGGAGGGGGAGACGCTCGCACACGATCACCTGGGAGGGGACGAGTCTCAGCAGCTGTTGACGGAGCTACGCGACCTGGGGATCGAATCGACCATACTGGCGCCGTTGCGTATCGAGGACCGGGTGATCGGCACCCTCGGCGTCTATTCCGGCAGCCGTGACTACTTCGATGAGGGCGACACGGACTTCTTGAAGCTGGCGGCTGAGCTGGTGGCGATCGCGATCGAGAACGTTCGGGCGGACGAGGCGATCGAGAACCTGATCCAGGAGCGCACCCGGTTCATGCTGGAGGTGGCGCACAACCTGCGCGCCCCGCTGAGCGCCGCGCTCGGGATGCTGGACCTGCTCAGAGACGGCTACCTGGGCGATGTGACCGACAAGCAGACGGAGTATTTCCAGCGCATCGACGACCGATTGCGATCGCTGCATCAGACGATCGGCGAACTCCTCACGATTGCCCGGGCCCGCGACTGGAGCCGTGAGATTCCCGACGTGCTCGTTGGCCTCGCGGAGCTGGCCGCGCACACGGAACGGACTTTCCGTGACCAGTCAGCGCAGAAGAAGCTGCGGTTCGCCGTGCACGCGAGTGAGCCGCTCCCCGAAGTAGACAGCGGTTCCGACCTGCTGGAGCAGGTCATGGAGAACCTTGTCTCCAACGCCATCAAGTACACGCCCGAAGGCGGCGAGGTGGAGGTCCGGTTCGAGCAGACCGGAGAGAACGAGGTCCGCATTTCCGTCCGGGACACGGGTATCGGCATACCGGTGGAAGAGCAGGACCATCTCTTCCGGGAGTTCTACCGCGCCTCCAACGCGAAGCGCCTGACCAGCTCCGGCACTGGCCTGGGCCTCGCCCTGGTGAAGCAGACGGTGGAGCGTCACGGCGGCCGTCTGCACCTGGCCAGCGCGGAGGGCGAGGGGACGACGGTGGTGGTCTATCTGCCGATCCGCCAGGCCGGGCGGCTCGAGACCGAGGGCGACGCCGACGGCTTGAAAGAGCACGACTAGCAAGCGTCAGACGGCGGGCGCGATCTCGCCGAGCGTCTCCAGTGGCTCGCTCCCGACCCCCGGACCTTTCGTGTCCGAAGCCACCGGTATGCCCTTGGAGTCCAGGTCGATGCGGTCGGGGGCATGCAGGGTCCACCACTCACGCGCCCGGTCCTGGTCCCATGGATGGCCCACCTGAACCGTGCGCAGCGCGGTGGCCAGCTCCTGTGCCGCCTGGAACCGATCCCCCGGTTCTTTCTCCAGACACTTCATGACGATGGCATCCAGGGCCGGCGGCACCGGCAGTTCTGACAACTCGCTGGGAGGGCTCGGAACCGTCTTCACGTGATCGATGATGAGATCCAGGCTCGAGGATCCCGCGAAAAGCGGCTTGCCGGTCAGCAGCCAGTAGGCCACCCCGCCCAGGTTGTACAGGTCGGCGCGTGCGTCTACCGTCGCGGTTCCGCGCACCGCCTCGGGGGCGATGTAGCGCGGCGTGCCAAACACCATTCCGGTCTTCGTGAGATCCGCTCCCTCCTTCGGCTCTACCTCACGAGCCAGCCCAAAGTCCAGCACCTTCACGAAGTCGTGCAGACCGCCGCGCTGGGTCACGAAGATGTTCGAAGGCTTGATATCGCGATGGATGATGCCACGGTCGTGCGCCTCGGCCAACGAGCCGCATGCCTGCAGAAGCAGGTACACCACCCTCTCCGCCTGCAGCGGGCCGAACCGGTCCACCATGCTCTGGAGGTCCATCCCGCTCAGGTACTCCATCGCGTAGTAGAACGTGTTGTCGGACGTTCGGCCGAAATCAAAAATCGTGATCGTGTTCGGGTGGGTCAGCGAAGCGGACAGCTGCACTTCCCGCTCGAACCTGGCGAGCGCCCCCGGTTCCCCGGCTTTGGCCGTGAGGACCTTGACCGCTGTGGGTCGGCAGATGAGCGAGTGCTGCGCAAGATAGACTTCTCCCATGCCACCCTTGCCGAGCTCGTCCTCAATCAGGTAGTTGCCGAGTCGCTTCGCGCGGTGAGCCGTACGCTGTAGAGCGTAGAGGTTTCGGCTGACCAACATGGACACGATGGCCAGAATGACCGTGCCGGTGATTGTGTACGTCGCTTGCACCCGGTAAGCCAACGCACCCTGTCTGCTCCAGTAGTCCGCTACCTCCGGGACGAGTGCGGGCGCCAACAAGGTGGAGAGCGTGACGGCTACGATCGCCATCCCGGCCAGCCATGTCTGTGCTGTACGGCAGGGGATAAAGGCGGCGTAGACGAACAGCATAAGCGCAACGGGAAGAAACGGCTCATGGTCAGGCCAGAACACCGCAAGGTTCGGGACGACCAGCATGAGAGCCAGAGCCATTGTCCAGAATGCCGCGCCCTGCAGCTGGCGACTGGATCGACGGCCGGTGTTCACGTACACCAGACCGGCAAACAGGATGACCACCCCGAGCAAATGAAGGGGGGTTTGATAATCAGCCAGTGCGGCAATAGTCGGCTCAACGACGAGCAGGTGATTGATCACGAACAGCGTGACACCAGTTCCTGCTGCAATGGCGAACAGCAGCCGCGTTCGCTGCCTGAGAATGCCGGCCAGCTCGTGGTCAAACGACGAGCCAGTCGTGGAAGCGTCTCTCACCCGCAGCTGTGTGTTTCCGTCGCCGTTCATGTATTCAGGCTAGCCTGTTCCGCGTTCCGCGGGAACCCGCGCACCGGGTTCCTCGTCGCCTTCTCTCCCTCGGGCGGTCGGGGCCGATAAGGCTGCATAGTACGCAACGCAAGGGCTGATTGTTGCGGTTCCTGCCCGCCGGTTCGAGCTTGATGGTGCGCGAAAGTCAGCTTCCCCAAGACAAAGGAACGGCAAACATGGTTCGCACCCATATTGCTGCGACCGGATTCTACGTCCCCGAGCGTGTCGTCACGAACGACGAGCGACGAGTGGATCCAGCAGCGATCCGGTATCAAGGAGCGTCGGTGGGTGGAGCCGGGACAGGGTGGATCGGACATGGGCGTGGAGGCCGCGACGATGGCCCTCGAGCGGGCCGGGCTTTCAGTGGAGGATCTGGACTGTATCATCGTCGCGACCCTGAGTCCCGACCACTTCTTTCCGGGCACGGGCGTGTTTCTGCAACGCAAGCTGGGGGTGAAGGGGATCCCTTGCCTGGACATTCGGAATCAGTGCACGGGGTTCGTGTATGGCCTATCGATAGCCGATGCGTGGATTCGAACCGGGCAGTATCGCTGTATCCTTCTCGTCGGCACCGAGGTGCACTCCACGGGTCTCCACAAGAACGACTTCGGCCGTGACACGGCGGTCCTGTTCGGCGATGGCGCCGGCGCCGCAGTACTCGTTCCCACGGATGAACCGGATCGGGGAGTGCTCTCCACACACATCCATGCCGATGGCCGGTACGCGGAGAAACTGTGGGTGGAGACCCCCGGTTCCGTCTACGACCCGCTGATCACCCACGAGCACCTGGACCAGGGGCTCACGTGCCCCTCCATGCAGGGCAGGGATGTGTTCAAGCATGCAGTGGTCCGCATGCCGCAGGCCGTCAACGAGGCGCTGGAGGCCAACGATCTCGGCATGGATGACGTGGACCTGGTGATCCCGCACCAGGCCAACCTGCGGATCTCCCAGGCGGTGCAGAAGATCCTCGGCCTCCCCGATGATCGTGTCTATAACAATATCCAGCGCTACGGCAACACCACCGCTGCCACCCTCCCCATCGCACTGCACGAGGCAGTAGAAGAAGGCAGGATCGGCCGGGGCAGCCTGGTGTGTCTCACCGCCTTCGGATCCGGATTTACCTGGGGGAGTGCGCTGATTCGGCTGTAGAACGCCGGCCATCAAGGCCGTCGAACCAGTGAGTGTGCAAGATCGCGCGCCTGGTACGTCCCATCCCGTGAACGAGCGCCGCGGGGCGCTCATCTTTCAAGGGAGGGACGACGATGAACAGGCAAGAACGAAGAGCGGTCATCCTGACGGCTATTCCGCTCCTGGCGCTCTTCGGGCTCGTGGCGCCCCGGCTGCTCGCCACTCAGGAATCCAACCTGGTGCGCCCGATACCCCGGACCACAACTGAACTGGCTCCCATCACCGTGCCGGCTCCTCATCCCGGAGCGCAGGACGGCCATCTAGACTCGCAGACCACCACGGAGACAAACGGAGGCGGAGATTCCGGGACGACAGATTCCAGCGGCGATGAGCCGAAGGACTTTCGCTCTACCGCTGCGGATCGCGAATCCGTGACCATCACCGTCTACAACCAGAACTTCGGGCTGGTGCGCGAGGTCAGAGTGGTGGACCTGGCGCGAGGACGTGTGGCGCTGGAGTTCGGCGACGTGGCTTCGGCCATTCAGACGGAGACCGTGCATATCTCACCGCTGGGCGGCCGGCTTCGCATCCTCGAGCAGAACTACCAGTACGACCTGCTGAACCCCCAGAAGCTGCTGGAGAAATACGTAGGTCGGACGGTCAGGGTGTATCGATTCAATCCGGAGACCGAGCGCGAGGAGGCCATCGAGGCCGAGGTGCTGGCCGCGAACGGTGGCCCGATCCTTCGCATAGGGGATGAGATCACGTTCAACTATCCGGGGCGGTTCGCGTTTCCTGAAGTGCCGGACAACCTGATTTCGGAGCCCACTCTGGTCTGGCTGGCCGACAGTGGGTCGGATCGGCAGCGGGTAGAGGTTTCGTACCTGACGCAGAGCCTGAACTGGAAGGCCGACTACGTCATGGTCATCGACAAGGACGATCGGATCGGCGACCTGACGGGTTGGGTCACGCTCACCAACAACAGTGGCGCCACCTACGACAACGCGCAGCTCAAGCTGGTGGCCGGTGACGTGCAGCGCGTCGGCGGCCGGCAGAACATGATGAAGCGGGCGATGGCCGTGGCCGAATCGGCGGCGGACGCGGCGGGCTTCGTCGAGGAGGGGTTCTTCGAGTACCACCTGTACACGCTCGGACGACCGACCACCGTGAAGAACAACGAGCAGAAACAGGTCACGCTGCTCGAGGCCAGCGATTTCGGGATCAAGAAGCACCTCATCTTCTACGGCGCTTCCTACTACTATCGCGGTTCGTACGGCTACGTGGAGTCCAACACCAAGATTGGCGTGTACCTGGACTTCGACAACAGCGAGAAGAACCAGCTTGGAATGCCGCTTCCCGGGGGCGTCGTGCGCGTCTACAAGGCCGACAAATCCGGTGCCCAGCAGTTCATTGGGGAGGACCGGATTGACCACACGCCGCGCGACGAGCGGATCCGGATCAAGACGGGCGAGGCGTTCGACGTGGTAGGCGATCGCCGGCAGATGAACTATGAAGTGCTCAGCTCCTGCGTCTCAGAAAGCACCTGGGAGGTGGAGCTGCGGAATCACAAGGACGAAGACGTGGAGGTGGAGGTCGTGGAGCCGGTCGGCGGCGATTGGGATCTGATCCGGTCAAGCCACCGGGCCACCAAGCTGGACGCCCACACCTTCAAGTACGACGTGGACGTTCCGGCCCGTGACTCCACAAAGATCGAGTACACGGTGCGCGTGCGCTGGTGCTGAACTAGAAAGTGCCGCGGCCCGGTGAGTGAAGTTGCAGCCAGAAGCCGCGAGGGGGAGGCGCCCGCCTCCCCCTCGGTCTTGTGCGGTGACCCACAGAGTTCGCTCTACCGAGGGGCTCAGTCCTCGATCTCGACCTCCGCCTCAACCACCTCTACTTCTTCACCGCCTTCGCCTGCCTCCTCGTCGTGGTCGCCGTCATCTTCACGCTCGACAAGGATCGTGCAGTTCGTCACCAGCGCTCCTTGCCATCGTCGTTGCGGATGATGATGCGGCGAACGTTCCCCTCGTGGATGATCTCCTTGACCTTCGCGACGAGGCCTTCGCCTTTGACTTGGTGCTCTTCCGTTGTCGGCATGATCTCTCCCGTCTATGTGTCGTGATACCGCGTGCCTTCAGGTTCCATAGCGTCATGGGCACCGCCGTCGTCGACGCCGGTTTAGATCCCCCAGTCCTTTACGAGTCATCCACGCTCCGCTGTTTCAGGGACGTCTGGCGCTTGTGCCAGGGCCCGGCTCATGTTCACCGGAATGGCCGGCAGAACTGAGCACCAGAGGCACACCAGACGCCGAGGTTCAGAAATGAGTCTGATTCGACGGTACGCACCGATGGTAAACGCCCTGAGCCTGCTTGTGTCCGCTTCGGCGGTACTCGGATTGAGTGCGTGCGGGGGAGAACCGCCACCCACCCAACGGGTGGACAGCACGCCGGTAGATGTGTCCATGGAGGCGTTGCCGGGGAACGTACAGGCCATATCACTGCTGGGAGATACGCTCCGGGTGCCTTCCGCCACACCGGAGGCGCTGCAGGAGAGGCAGGATCGGTGGGCGCTGGCAAAAGCCGACTACGACGCCAGCCCGGATGATCCCGAGGCGCTCATCTGGTTAGGGCGTCGCACGGCATACCTGGGCGACTATCGCGAGGCGATCCGCATCTTCAGCGCGGGGATCGAGCAGCACCCTGATGATGCCCGGATGTACCGACACCGGGGACACCGCTACATCTCCACCCGGCAATTCGCCCGGGCGGTGGCAGATCTGCGCCGCGCGGCCGAGCTGATACGGGGCACCGAAGACGAGGTAGAGCCCGACGGCATTCCGAACGCGAGAAACATCCCTACCAGCACGCTTCAGTCGAACATCTGGTACCACCTGGGGCTGGCGTACTACGTGCTCGGTGACTTCGAGAGCGCCCTCGAGGCCTACCGCGAGAGCATCTCCGTCTCGGGGAATCCTGACATGCTGGTCGCAACGTCTCACTGGCTGTACATGACGCTGCGCAGGCTGGGATTCGAGGACGAGGCCGCGGCCGTACTGCGCCCGATCGATTCCGGGATGGACGTGATCGAGAACGATGCCTACCACCAGCTCCTGCTCCTGTACAAGGGAGAGCGTGAAGCGAGCGACGTGTGGAACCCGGAGGAGAACACGACCTCGGGTGCCGCGGCGGGCTACGGCGTGGCGAACTGGCACTTCTACAACGGACGCGAGACAGAGGCACGCCAGCTCCTGGAGCGGATTGTAGCGTCGGAGCAGTGGGCGGCTTTCGGCTTCATCGCGGCGGAGGCCGATCTGTTTCGAATCCTGGCCGGGAGCTGAAACCCGGTCCGGGTGGATTCCGTTAGGACAGGTGGGCTGATGCGGCTGGCACCGGGGAGCGGTGCAGCGAGTGGCCCCACCCGGGTTGGCCATACTCCACATGGACTTACGCTTACAACCATCGGCGGACGGGTGGTGTCAGACTTTCATGGGTGGAGTGCCTTGGCGGCCACCGAGAAGTCCGAACATGAAACTTGCGTCGTATGCGATAGAGATGTCATCCAGGGTAGCGCTTCTGCTTCTCGCGCTGGCAGCCCTGTGCGGTCCCGCACGATCCCTGCAGGCTCAAACCACCGCCACGCAGTCCACGGGCGCCGCTTCCGTAGCCGCATCCAGTAGCACCAGCCCCCGCGGCGTCAACGAGCGTCTGGACCGCACGCTCACCGCCATCTGGGCCGTGGACGCTTCGCCTCGTATCGACGGGGTGCTGGATGAGCCGCTGTGGCAGATGGCGGAGGTGGCGGACGAGTTCATCCAGTTCTCGCCCAACCCCGGAGAGGCTCCCAGCCAGAAGACCGAGGTGCGGGTGTTGTACACCGAGGACGCCATCTACGTCGGCGCCCGGATGTTCGACACCAGTCCCGACTCCATCATCTCCCGGCTGGCCCGGCGGGATGAGGGCGCGGTCACGGACGAGTTCCTGGTCGCGTTCGACAGTTACTTCGACCGCCGGACGGCCTTCCTGTTCATGGTCAGCGTGGCGGGCGTGCAGTCCGATCTCCTGGTCTATGATGACGTCCAGGATGACATCAGCTGGAACGCGGTCTGGGACGTCGCAACGAAGATCGACAACCAGGGCTGGACCGCGGAGTTCCGGATCCCGTTCTCCCAGTTGCGGTTCAACCGGCCAACCGAGGACGGATCGGGCACGCGCTGGGGCGTGAACTTCCAGCGTGAGATCGCCCGGCTGGGCGAGACCAGCCAGTGGTCGCCGCACCCGGCCGACCGTTCGCGCGTCGTGTCGGCGTACGGGACACTGGAAGGCCTGGCCGGCATCGTTCCGTCGAAGAACCTGGAGATTCGACCGTATTTCCTCGGTCAGGCCACCCGGGCGCCGGGAGAAACGGAGAATCCGTTCTACAACGCCACCGACTTCAACGGCTCCGTGGGGGGAGACCTCCGCTACGGAATCACCAACAACATCACGCTCAACGCCACCATCAACCCCGACTTCGGCCAGGTGGAAGCGGATCCGTCTGTGGTGAACCTGAGCGCCTTCGAGACGTTCTTCCCGGAGCGGCGGCCCTTCTTCCTGGAAGGTGTGGACATCTTCGAGTTCAACATCGGGATCGGAGACCAGAACCCGGAGCAACTCTTCTACACGCGGCGAATCGGCCGGAGGCCACAGGGCTTCGTATCGCCGGGCTCCGGGTACACGGATTTCCCGGAGGCCACCACCATTCTGGGCGCCGCCAAGATCTCCGGGAAGACGTCCGGCGGCTGGTCGCTCGGGTTCCTGAACGCGCTCACGGGCCAGGAGAAGGCGCACCACCAGACGACGGACGGGGAGTACGGTACGACGGCGGTCGAGCCGCTGACTAATTACGCCGTCGGACGCGCGATCAAGGACTTCAACCGGGGCGAGAGCGCCGTCGGAGGGATCTTCACCGCCACCAACCGCAGCATCGATCCCGAGTCCAACCTGTTCTTCCTCGCGGATGCAGCCTACGCCGGCGGAATTGACTTTCGGCACCGGTTCGGCGGCGGCAACTATCAGGTCAGCGGGTACGCGCTCGGTAGTCAC
>JBDHIQ010000233.1:0-3345 GCA_039587395.1 Gemmatimonadota bacterium | reverse complement strand
GCCACGCCATGGCAGCGTACCCCAGCAAGCTATGAAGCACGGGAGTCATCCCCGGCGTCCTCTATCTGTTTCTTCCTGCTGGTTCTTCCTGTATCGTCCGCCGACCATGCACGGCCTGCGGCGGTCCTACCTCGCAGGGGCCGGACTGCCGATGGCCAGCCAACCAGCCTCAAGCAGCAGCAATCCGAGCATCGCTCCCCCGTAGGCAAGCAGGAGCGCATCCCCATCCAACCCACCTGCTGCGGCCACGCCAAACGCCAGCACCAGCCCGGCGCCGCGGGCAGCGATGCCGACGATCCACGGTCTCAGCACCGGCCGTCCCGTCCCCAGCGCTTGGACCAGGTGCCAGAAGGCCACGATCTGGATCAGCCAGGCGCCGTACACTCCCAGACCGACGGAAACCGCGTCCGCCCGGCCAGGCCCGACCGCCACTGCGAAGCCGACCGTCGACAGGACCAGCGAGACAAGCCCGTACGCCAGCGCGCTGCGCCGGCTGGATGGTCCTGCAACCCCGGTTTCCGCGGTCTCAGCCGTCATCCCCGGTCCTGCCCGGGCCCTTGATCACCAGTCGCCAGTACATGCTGTAGAAGCCGCCGGCGAAACCCAGAAACGCTCCGATCAGGACGAAGAGCGGCTTCGTGTTCAGCCGTTCATCGAGCAACGATCCGAGCCAGGAAAAGAGGGCGGTGGAAACCGCCATGGTGAGCCCGAACCCTGCATATTCACCCAGCTGGCTCGCCAGGTGGGGGGGCTGATCGCCCGCTGGTTTCCTCGGCGATCGGCGCGGCTCACTCACGAAATATGGCTCTCCTGGGGCGCAGCTCCCGGCTCGAAGCGCGCCGATAGTACCGGCTTGTGAAAAAATGCGCAAGGCCGATCCACGCTTGACGCTAGCACCAGAAAGTCTAGGTTTTGAGCGCCATGGACAACCCCTTTCCGGACCCTCGAGTCCGGCTCCTGCCGCCCCCGGGCGAAACGGCCTGTTCCCCGAGCCCCGCGGGTCCGATTCAGCAGGACAATCGGCGGCTCCTGAACGAATCCTGGATTCAATGGAAGCGCAAGAAGGCATAGAGACATCCACCGCGGCGGGAGGACTGCAATCGCACGCTGTGTCGCTCGACGACGTGGATCTTCTGGACCAGCTGGGCCGCGTGCGAGCCGCCCTGGAAGCGGAGATCGGGCGCCGGATCATCGGACAGAGCGAGATTGTCGAGAAGCTCTTGATCACGTTGCTGGCGGATGGGCATTCGCTGCTGGTCGGGGTACCGGGGCTGGCCAAGACGTTGCTCGTATCCACGCTGGCCGAAGCGCTGGATCTGGAATTCAGCCGGATTCAGTTCACGCCGGATCTCATGCCGTCGGACATCACCGGAACCGAGGTGCTGGAGGAAGATGTCGCGACCGGACGCCGTCACTTCCGGTTCGTGAAAGGACCGGTGTTCGCGAACGTGATTCTGGCCGACGAGATCAATCGAACCCCACCCAAGACACAGGCCGCGCTCCTCCAGGCGATGCAGGAGGGTGAGGTCACGGTGGCCGGTGAGACGTTCTGGCTCGATCGCCCCTTCCTGGTCCTGGCCACGCAGAATCCCATCGAGCAGGAAGGGACCTACCCGCTTCCCGAGGCACAGCTGGACCGGTTCATGTTCGAGCTGCGGATCACGTATCCAAGCCACCAGGAAGAGATGGAGGTGGCCACGCATACGACCAAGGACGAGCACGCCGCCATCTCCCCCGTGGTCACCGCGGACCAGCTGGTGCGCTTTCAGAGCCTGATCCGGCGCGTGCCCGCCCCGCCTTTCCTGGTCGAGTACGTGGTGCGGCTGACCCGCGCCACCCGACCGTCGGAGCCGGAAGCGCCGGAGTTCATTCGGCGCATGGTGAGTTGGGGAGCGGGCCCGCGCGCTTCACAGCACGCCGTTCTGGCCGCGAAAGCGCGCGCGGCTCTCAACCAGCGGCCCGTCCCCAACCTGGACGACGTCCGCGCCGTGATCCCGGACGTGCTGCGCCACAGAATCGTCCCGGGGTTTGAAGCGGAAGCGGAGGGACGGACGCCGGATGACCTGATCGCCGAGCTGGTGGACTCGAGTCGTCAATGGTAGTGGACGACGACCCCGGCGGCGGACCGGAGGAGCTGGAGAGACCTACGGCCGGGGGTGCGGCGTGATTGGCACCATACTGCTGCTCGCACTGCTGCTGGTGCTGTCCGGCTTCTTCTCGGGTGCGGAGATCGCGCTGTTCTCGGTGAGCCCCGCCAGGGCGCGCGCCCTCCTCGAAGAAAAGCACCGGGGAGCCACAGCCCTGTTCGAGCTCAAGGCCAGCCCGGATCGAATGCTCGTTACGATTCTGATCGGGAACAACATTGCCAACATCTCCGCAGCCGCCGTGGCCACCTACACGGCAACGCAGATATTCGGGTCCGCAGGAGTCGGTGTTGCGACCGGCGTGATGACGTTGCTCGTGCTGTTCTTCGGAGAAATCGCGCCGAAGAGCTTCGCGGTCGCAAACGCGGTCGCGATCTCGCTCTTCGCGGCTCCGATACTCCTGGCCCTCTCGCGCATCCTGTTCTTCCTCGTGATCCCGCTCGAATCGCTCGCGCGAGCGATGCTCCCCGAGGGCGCCGGCGGAGTCGAGACCGTCACGGAGGGAGAGATCAGGATCATGACGCGAATGGGGCACCAGGCCGGCGAGATCGAGGAGCACGAACGACGCCTGGTCGAACGGGCGTTTGCCCTGGACCGCACGCAAGTCTGGAAGGTCATGACGCCCAGGGTGGACATGTTCGCGTGGCAGGATTCGCTGCGTCTGGCGGACATCGAGACCGAGCTTCGGCGTGTCCCACACAGCCGCATCCCGGTGTACGGCGAGTCACCCGACGACGTCACCGGCGTTCTCTACCTGCGGGATGCGTACGAGGCGTTGGTATCGGGTCTTCACGAGGCCGAACTGCGAGAGCTGGCCAGACCGCCGCTGTTCGTGCCCGGCAGTGTTCCGCTGATCGAACTGTTTCGAGATTTCCAGAAAGGACGCGTGCATCTGGGGTTGGTGGTGGATGAGCACGGCGGTATCGACGGGCTTGTCACATTGGAGGACATCCTGGAGGAGCTGGTCGGCGAGATCGAGGATGAGACTGACGTGCCCGATGAGACCATCCTCCCTATCGGACGAGACGTCATTCTTGTCCGCGGATCGGCCGACCTGCGAGACATCAACCGCTACTTCCACACGGCATTCCCGGTACAGGAACACCGATCGCTGAACGGATATCTGCTGAACGAGTTCGGCCGCGTCCCCGAGCCCAGGGAGGCCATCGAGCGCGAGGGAGTACGAGTCGAGGTGCTGCGA
>JBDHIQ010000232.1:0-9253 GCA_039587395.1 Gemmatimonadota bacterium | reverse complement strand
AAAGCGGGCGACCGGTCTCGAACCGGCGACCTTCAGCTTGGGAAGCTTGAACCGTGCCACGGTGGACCACGGTACACCCCGAAGAATGGGCGTTTTCGCTTTTCTGACCCCGATACACCCCGACTGACCACGGTGGGCAACGGCACAATTAGTGGCACAACCGATCCGAGGTTGACCGAGCCACTGAAAGAACGCTCCGATCCGGGGAACCGGCTGGCAGATTGTATCGGCCGAGGCGGGCGTCGCCTTCCGAGGAGTCGGCCCTTAGCGCGAGGTAGAGTAGTAATACCAGACCCGCCGCTTGATCCAATCGGCGTCTTCGCCCGGGATAACTCGCGCTGGTTGCTCCGGTGGATCGTTGTAGAAGCTACGGGGCAACTCCGCATAAGGAATGTCCCGAGGGTCCCGACCCGTAAGATAAGCGAAGAAGAGAGCCCCGTTTGCGTACTGTCCAAGGGCAGCCGGGTGTCCCCCGTCGAAGTACCAGTCGGCACGATCGAAGCGTGGTGGCTTTGGGTCGAAGTGATTCTCGTAATCGTGACTTCCCGGCATAGCCACTGCGTCCAGCCACAAAAGGCCAACGGGAACGAGCCGTACGTCGTGGCGCCGCCCATCGATTTCGACGGAACTGAGATCGACCTGGAGCCGCCAGTAAAGCTGCGCAACCGGGTGCATCAGATGCATGAACGGCAGCCATGGATGCCACATGTACAGAACCGTCTCGGCTCCGGACGACACGATCGTGCGATGCAGTGACGTCAGATTGGTCAGCGTCTCTTCGTATGAAGGGCTTCGAAAGCGCTCATCGTAGCCCGAAGGTAACCACTCGTATGGAAGGCCAGCCAAATACGCCCAGACCACAACGAAATCGAACTCGCCATCGCGAATAAGCTCGTGCACTTCGGGGTCCATAGCGCGGTCACCGCCCCGTACCGGTGTCTGAAGCCCCAGGAACGTTACGCCATGTGTGTACGGAGGAGCGGAGGTCTGGCTGACGGCTTCACATTGCAGGTTGGCGGCCTCGCAGAATCCTTCGAAGGACTGCAGGACGCTCCCTCCCGTCAGGAAATAGCTGGCACCGAGGAACAGGACCCGCAGGGAGTCCGGCTTCTGCGCAACAGCACCATTGGATTGAAGACCTAGAGCAAGGAGCAGGAATGCTATCCTCACCATGTGCAGTAGCCTCGTAGAGTAGCCTCGTAGCTGGATGTGATCGGTTGGGTGGTATCTTAGACCGGCCGAGACGAGGGCGTCCAGGGGCTCATCGACCTTCCGACGTGCGAGGAGTCGGTCTCGCTGGGTGGCAGGCCGCACTTTCGGTGGAGAGATTCTTTCGCCGTTGCTTCGATGCGTGACCGACGAGCGGGAAACGGGTCAGCGCCAGATACGCCAAGAGCCCCGTCATTCGGGGCTCTTCTCACAAGCGGGCGACCGGTCTCGAACCGGCGACCTTCAGCTTGGGAAGCTATGGGGCGGGAGGGACTCGAACCCCCGACTTCTGCGATGTGAACGCAGCGCTCTAGCCAGCTGAGCTACCGCCCCGTGCTTCGAAAGCGGGAGACCGGGTTCGAACCGGCGACCTCAACCTTGGCAAGGTTGCGCTCTACCAGCTGAGCTACTCCCGCAGAGACAAAAGGAGCCGGGCCTCGGGCCCGACTCCGTACGCGCAATTCTACCCATTCCGGCGCGGATGTCAACGCCAGAAGCTCTATCAGGCGTGCCCGTTCTTCCAGGGCAACGCTTTTGCCAGAATGTGTGAATTGTCCTCCAGGAACTCCTTGAACGTCTTCTCGGTGTTGGCCCGCGTGCTGATGTAGCACTGTTCACAGGTGTTCTGCTTCGTGAAGTTTTCGATCATGTCTTCCTGGGTGTCGAAATACGCCATCACCATGGCGCACGGCGTAAGCCGGCCGTCCGGGTTGATAACCAGGAACTTGCGGCCCGCCTGACAGCCCGGAATCCCATCCTCTTTCATGAACTTGTGGAACTTCCACAGCACGCGGGGCGACGTGTACACCGGGTAGCCGGCGTTCTTGAGATCGATCACTTCCTGGATCTTCTCCTCCAGACCCGCCAGGTGGTCGCCCTTGATCAGGCCGGTGCGGTCCTGGACCCGCAGGTGGCTATAGACGGAGAAGTTGACCGGCAGCCCCCATTCCTTTGCCACCTTCACGATGTCCGGCAGGTCCTGGTAGTTCCAGTCTGTGATGCAGACGTTGAGCAGGATGTCGTCCTTGTCGGTCTGTTTCGCCAACTCCGGAAGCACGGTGCCCATGCGGTTGAACAGGCCAGGAATCCGGCGGAAGTCGTCGTGCCGCTCGTCTGGGAAATCCAGCGAAACGGACAGCTGGTGCATGCCGGATTCCTTGAGCTTGAAGAAGCGCTCCGGCGTCAGCTGTGAGGCGTTCGTCACCACCACCATCCACGGCAGACTGCCCGGCTTGGACATCGCCTCGACGATCTCGTACACGTCGCCGCGGGCCAGGGGCTCGCCGCCGGAAGCATGAGACACGACCGGTCTCAGCTCTTCACAGATGGCGGCGTACTCTTCGGCGCTCAGCCGCTCTTCTTTGATCCACGCGTGGGTGATCTCGAACGAGATCGAGAGCGGCTTGTTCTGCATTTTGTTGCGCAGGCCCCGCGCGAACATCTTCGCGGCCATCGCTCCAGAAACGTTCATCCACTTCCTCCGCTATATCGTTTGCTGCTTCAATCTCTAGATTCTTGCGGGCTGCTATCGCGCAGCCAATCGCATCAAGACGAAGGCCGTATCGCTCGGGTCACTCCTCCGCCACGCCCACCAGAGGGTCAGGCCTTCGCCCTCCGTTCCTGGATCTTCTTCCACGCCGCGGGCACCGCTTTCACCAGGTACATGCTGATGATCAACACGAAACTGGCAACCAGAATCCACGTCGGGATCTGGAACTGCGCGCCCAGGTAGGCCAGAAGGTAGTAACGCGGGAAGCGGGATACCACCAAGGCCGTGAGGTACTTCCACATCGGGAAGTGAATGGAGAAGGCCAGGAACTTGAACGGGAAGAAGGGGATTGGCGTGAAACCCGTCACAAGTAGCGTGGCGAAAGGCCATTTCATGAAGTAGTGGATGGCCTTCCGGTAGAACGCCTTCTCCTTGTAGCTCTGGATGCTCTGCAGGTTCAGGACAGGCACGAAGACGACGTGGTCCAGGATTCCGGCGGCTACGGTCCCCGCCGAGGCGGCAGCAGCGGCCAGCCACAGGTTGGCGAACTTGCCGAAGTAGATCAGAACCGGTTCATGGGGAAAGACCGAGATGGCCGTGTTCGCCGGGATCGAGTAGAAGGCCAGATAGAAGTAGCTGTTGGACTGAAAGTCCTGCAGCATGAGAATGGTCGTGATGATCCCGATGAGGATCATCAGCCCGCCCATGATCCACACCTTGGGCCCCAGCTTGGTGTAGACCGGACCGGTGTCCGGGGCGCCGAGCATCTCGGCGGCCACTTCTATGTCGTGCTGCACGTCGTGCGTCACGTCGTGTCCTTGTTCAGACTCGTAAGGTTTTCGGGGCGAGATACTGCGGGAGCATCCCATCCCGAGCAATCGACTACACCACCTACACGTCAACTGTTGCGCCCCCGGTCAAGTCGTGGGGTAGACCCGGCGTCCTGTCTCAGGATAGGTTCGGAGCCTCGCCGGGCATTGGTTGGAGTCGGCAGAGCGCAAGTGGGTCCTTAACCAACGGTGACAGGCAGTGAGCGACGCGCAGTCTCAGGACAAACGAATGGATTGCCCCGAGTGCGGGGCGCCCGTGGGCATCACGGATCAGACGTGCCTCAAGTGCGGTACGGCGCTGTCGTACGAGCCGGCGGACTCGGACGCCGCCTGTGCGGTCTGCGGAACGGACATCGGCGCCTACACGGAAACCTGCCCGCACTGCGGCGAGGCAGGCTATCCGGCACTGCGTCCAAGGAAGGGCAAGGGATGGAAGGGGTCTCCCGCCAAGGAGGCCTGAACGGCGCCGATCCGCTCGGTGGCCTGGTAGTCGTCCTCTACGAGACACAGGACCTGGTCAACATCGCCCTGGTCGTCCGGGCGATGAAGAACATGGGTCTGTCCCGTCTCCGGCTGGTTCGGCCCTTCGAGTTCGAGCCCTTCCGGATCGAGGGCATCGCCCACGACACCGCGGATCTGGTCAGCAAAGTCGAAGTGTTCCATGACCTGGACGAGGCCCTGGCCGACCTGAGCTACGTGGTCGGCTCGACCGCCCGTCGCAGGTCCAGCCGCCAGCAGTGGTATTCACCGGAGGATGCAGCCTGGGCCATCCTCCCCCGTTCTCACCAGGGTCCCGTCGCCCTCCTGTTCGGACGAGAAGATCGCGGGCTCTCCAACGAGCAGTTGGATCGCTGCCACGCGTTGGTCTCGATCCCCACCAACCCGGATCACCCTTCGATGAACCTGGCGCACTCCGCCCTGCTGGTGTTCTACGAGATGCGAAAGGTGGCCATGGAGATCACCGACCTCAGCGGTCCGGATCTGTCGTCTAAGAAACGGCAGTCCACGGCACCCGCTTCCGTGGAGGAGCTGGAGGATTTCTTCGCCACCTGGGAGCGGGCCATGCACGCGCTGGGTTTCTTCCACGGGATCGACCCGCTGCCCAAGATGCGGAGCTTTCGCTCCCTGTTTCAGCGAGCAGACATGGATAGGCGGGAGCTCGGGCTCGTGCAGGCCACGGCTTTCGAGATCATCTATTTCGCGGAGCGTGAGACAGCCCGGGCCCGCGAGCGAGCCGCAGAGGCGGAAGCGGACTAGATCCGGCTCAATAGCTTCTGCACGAGCTCCTCGTTCGAGCCGGTCTGACGCATGACTCCGAGCACTTCGGCCATGGCTTCCGTGGGTTCGGCATCCGCCAACTCGCGACGCATCGCCTGAGAGATCCGCAGGGCGGATTCCTCCAGCAGTAGCTCTTCGCGGCGCGTGGCCGTCGCCGGCAGGTCAATGGCCGGGAAGATCCGGCGCTCCGCCAGCTCGCGGCTCAGAACGAGCTCGCTGTTCCCGGTTCCCTTGAACTCCTCGAAGATGACCTGGTCCATTCGCGATCCGGTATCGACCAGGGCCGTGGCGATGATGGTGAGCGAGCCGCCCCCGTCCTTCTCCGGGATGCTGCGGGCGCTTCCCAGGAAGCGCTTTGGCTTCTCCATCGCTCCGGCGTCGATCCCACCGGTCATCGTGCGGCCGGTCCCTACCTCCACCGTGTTGTACGACCGGGCCAGGCGTGTGATAGAGTCGAGAATCAGCACGACGTCATCGCCCAGCTCCGCCCTCCGGCGGGCACGCTCCAGGGTGATCTCGGCCACGCCCACGTGTCGCTCCGCGGGGTGATCAAAGCTGGACGCGATGACCTCTCCCAGCCCGGTCATCTCCATCTCCGTCACCTCTTCGGGCCGCTCGTCCACCAGGAGGATCAGGATGGTGGCGTCGGGGTGGTTCTTGGAGATTCCCTCGGCAATGGCCTGGAGGACCATCGTCTTGCCGGCCTTCGAGGGGGCTACGATGAGCGCGCGCTGCCCCATGCCGAGTGGACAGAACAGATCGATGATTCGGTTTGTGTAGTCTACCTCGCCGCGGCGGGTGAGGCCGCACTCCAGCTTGAGCTGCTTTCTGGGGTGTTGCGCGCCCAGGCGGGTGAACTTGGGGCGGTGGCCAATCGACTCGGGTGGCCGACCGTTGACGGCGAACACCTTCCTCAGCGGCGGGCTCTTCCCGGAACTGGGTGGATTCCCGGCCTCTCCCCATATCTCGTCGCCGCTGGCCAACGTAGATATCCTCATCGCTTGGCTGGTAACTGGCATGCTTGCGTCGGACGAACGCCGCCCCGTTTCCCAACCTCTCCAGCACACCGAGGTACGTGTCCGTGGCGGAAGCCTCCGTGCGTGTCTCTGACGTGCTTGCCTGTGACGCAGTGTCTTCTGTACTCAAATTCTTCTCTACTTCGCCTCTAGCGGGCGGTTGTGGCCAACCTCGGGAGATCAGCCAACACCAGTGCTGGGTCTGCGTGGCCTGACGCGGGATTGCGACCGGACCCGAGCGGGTAGCTGATGCTTGCGTGCGGGCCACGCGTGCTGGACCGGAGATGTGCCGGCCCACAAGGAATCGTCGAACCCGAAAAGCGGTCACGACCCCGGATGGGACTCAAGATCCGCTGAAAAGTTCCGTCCGCCGACCCGGTTCGCAAGCCATCCGGTAGGATTCGGCCGCGTAGAAAGCCGTGAATGCACCACCACGAGGCCTGGCTTCGCCCCAGTTTTCGCCCGCATCGGGCCAGTGTACGATCCGTAACCAGCCTTGTATATTATGCGCCGAGACCTTCAGCGGATGGAGTCCGGGGGACGCCATCCGCTCTGTGTTGCAGGCTCGCATGTGGCGAGCATCGAATCACACGAGACGGAGCAGGTAATACACAATGAGGCGATTCCTATCTACCGGATTGGCCGCGCTGTTCGCATTCTCGCTCATCGCCTGTGGCGGCGGCGACAGCGGCGCCCAGGCCGGTGCAGAGCAGACGGCGACCCCGGCGGCGGAGACCGCCCCGGCAGCGGCGCTCACAGTTCCCGACTGGATGACGGTCGACAACGCGGCCCAGACAGTCACGATGGACATCGTGGCCGGATCGACGGACGCAAACAACGGCTGGAACTACAACGGCTTCTACAACGGGAACGCGACCATCGTCGTGCCGGTCGGATACACTATCACCATCAACTTCCAGAACGACGACCAGGCCAACCCGCACAGCGTGGGCGTGGATCCCAGCTCGGGCGGCAGCTGGCCGGCCATGTTCGATGATCCGCAGCCGGTGTTCGAGGGTGCCATCACCTCGAATCCCACCGACATGGCTTCGGCGACGATGCCGGGCGCCTCGGAGACAATCACGTTCGTTGCCGATGCGGCGGGCGAGTACACGCTGGTGTGCTACATCCCGGCCCACGCGGCCACGGGGATGTGGATCTTCTTCACCGTCTCGGCAGAGGGCGAAGCCGGCCTGGACAGCTAGGCGGGCAACCGATCGGTCCGCCGGACGGACCGGGCTCGAATATGAAGTAGCGAAACGGGGGCGCGCCTGCGTCCCCGTTTCTTTTCTCACAGTTATTGCTCAGATGGTCGCGTCGTCGCTCACCAGCAGGACACCCGTGCCGTCAATTCCGTCGCCGGCCAGCTGCACCAGCGCTTCGTTCGCCTCCTCAAGCGCAAAGGTGGTAACCTTCGGCCGGATCGGGATGGCGGCCGCCTCCTCCAGCAGGCCGCGTCCGTCCTCACGCGTGTTGGCCTCCACGCTCTGCAGCGTCTTCTCGTGGAACAGGTACTCCTCGTAGGCCAGCGGCGGCACCGGACTCATGTGGATCCCGGCCAACGCGACGGTGCCGCCCTTGTCCAGCGCCTTGAGGGCGGGAGGTACGATCTCGCCGGCCGGTGCGAACACGATAGCGCTGTCCACAGGTTCCGGCGGAACGTCGTTCGGCCCGCCCACCCACACGGCGCCCATCCGCCGCGCCAGCTCGCGGTGGTTCTCCCCGCGGGTGGCGACGAAGACCAGGTAGCCCCGGTGCCGGGCAATCTGCATCACTACGTGCGCCGAAGAGCCAAAGCCGTACAGGGCCAGCTTGCCATGCTCGGGAACCAGGGCGCGACTCAGCGCGCGGTAGCCGATGATGCCTGCACACAGGAGCGGCGTAGCCTCTACATCCGAGAACGCGTCCGGAATCGCGTATGCAAAATCCTCTCGAACCACGGCGTATTCGGCATATCCGCCGTGTTCGTGGTAGCCCGTGTACGAGGAGCTGGCACACAGGTTCTCCTGCCCCGACACGCAGAACCGGCACTCGCCACACGTTCCACGCAGCCAGGCTATTCCGACCCGGTCTCCGGGTGCGAAGCGGCGGCAGTCCGGCCCACGCTCTTCGACCATTCCCACGACCTGGTGTCCCGGCACAATGGGCAGTCGATGCTCGGGCAGGTCGCCCTCTATCACGTGCAGGTCGGTCCGACAGATGGCGCAGGCGCGGACTCGCACCACGATCTCCCCGGCCGCCGGCCGGGGATCCGGCCGTTCGACCAGCTTCAGAGGTCGCTCCCCGATAGGTGCAATCCGCGGGAGGATCATCGCTCGCATCGTTCCAGGCCCTTCCTTCCGTCTCCACGCAGGGTTGTTCCGGCAGCCGCCTGTCGAATAAGAATAGAGCCATGAGTGCAATGCGACGACTGCTCCTGTGGGGGTCGGAAAACCCATGGCTGGCCGGCCGGCTGCCCCGCTACCGCTTTGTTCGAAGAGCAACCCGCCGGTTCATGCCGGGAGAGGACCTCGACTCCGCCCTTGCCGAAGCCGAAGGACTGGGAAAAGAAGGGGCGCGGACGGTTCTGACGCTGCTCGGCGAGAGCCTGGATTCCCCGGAGAACGCAACGGCCGTGGTCGACGAGTACCTCCGAATCCTCGATCAGGCCGACCGCCGGGGCCTGGACATGCAGGTGTCGGTCAAGCTGACCCAGCTGGGTCTCGACCTGGATGTGGAAGAGTGCTTGGCCAATCTGCTGCGGATCGTGGAACGGGCAGCGGAGAGCGGCGACCTCGTGTGGATCGACATGGAAGGAAGCGGTTACACGGACGTGACGCTGGACCTCTTCCGGCGGGTCCGCAGCGCGCACGACAACGTGGGACTGGCTCTCCAGGCCTACTTGCATCGCACGACGGAGGACCTGGAAGCCCTGCTCCCGCTCGATCCGGCAATCCGGCTGGTGAAAGGCGCGTACGCGGAGCCGGCAGAGATAGCCTTCCCGAAGAAGCGGGATGTAGACGCCAATTTCCTGAAGCTGGCCGCGCGGATGCTGAGTCACTGCGCCCGCACCGACGCTGGCCTTGCCGTCTTCGGCACCCACGATTCCGCCATGATTGAACAGTGCCTGCAGACGGCGGTGACTGAGAAGCTGAGTCCCCCGAACAGCAGCGGCTGTTGGCCGGCGGGCAGCCGGTTCGCATCCTGATCAGCTACGGCCCCGCCTGGTTCCCCTGGTATATGCGTCGCCTGGCGGAGCGCCCGGCCAACGTGTGGTTTGTCGTGCGGAACCTGTTTGGATGATCGTATGAGAAATCTACGTCTCGTTACCGCGGTTGCCGGTTCAGTGGCCGTCTTCTCCATCGCCGTTGGTTGTGCTCAGTCGGGAACGGCCGGCGGCCCGGAGCCCACACCGGTGTCCGTATGGGTGGAGTCAACGGCCTCAGATGCGG
>JBDHIQ010000048.1:0-38183 GCA_039587395.1 Gemmatimonadota bacterium | reverse complement strand
TACCACGGGTGGAGTGAGCGCCAGTCTGCGTCTTGGAAGCTTCACGGTGAACGGCAGCGGGAGAGTCAATGACGACCGCACCGTTCCGTTCGACTCCACGGCCGTCATTCCGCCAGCTTCGTTCAGCAAGACGACCATGACCTACGGGGGTAGCGCCTCGTATCAGATCAACCTCCTGGGGAGCACCACACTGCGCCCCAACGTCACCGTCGACGCGGCATCGTTCAAGTCGCCCGACACGTTTGGCGGTTTCATCTCCGCCCCGACAAGGCTGAGTATCGGTGCTTCGCTGTCGACCGACGTGTTTGGCTTCTATCCCGGATTCGCCTCCTTCTCTCGAATCAGGCACAAGATCTCGACCCGGTTCAACTGGAGCTTCGCGCCCGCTGTGACCCTGGCCGATTCGCTGCTCGAAATCCCCGGATTTCCGGGCGGGAATGCCAAGGCCCGAAACACCTTGAGCATCACGCTCAACCAGACGTTTGAAGCGAAAGCCAGGCAAGCGCCCGCGGAAGAGCAGGCCGAGGTGGAAGGAACGCCGGGAGATCCAACGGCAGCCGCGCCGCAGCCGGCTGAGGTGCCACCTGCCGATCTGGACAGCCTGGCGACTCAGGTGCCCGACAGCGTCGCGACGACCCAGGTGCCTGACAGCGTCGGGACCCAGTTGTCGGACAGCACCGCGATACAGCCGGCGGACACGATTGGCGCGCGTCGGGGAAGGAACCTGGAGGAGCCATTCACGAGGCGGCAGCAGCAACGGAACGTCGTGCTGCTCTCCATCAACAGCTCGCCTCTCCAATTCGACTTCACCAAGGAAAACGAACCAGCGCTCACCACCGATCGGTGGCAGCACCAGTTGAGCTCGGATCTGTTGCGTGGCCTGTCGTTGAACTTTGCGCTGGATCTCTTCGAGGGGACTGGCGAGGAACGGAAGCTCAGCGTGTTTGTCTCTGAGCTGACTGGCAGCTTCTCGTTCAGCTCCGGAGGCGCAGTCGGACCCGGCAGCGCCAGACCACGGAGGCCCGATGACCAGTTCTATTCCGGCGTGGATTCCCGGTATCGCCTGAACGACTTCGGGGACGACATCGATCGTGCGCAGGTACCGGAGGGCTCCGGACCGTGGACCGTCTCGCTTGTCTACTCGTTGCGCAGAGTGCGCTCGGAAGAGCAGGGGCTGGAACAGCAGTCCATCGGCGCGAATATCTCGCTTCGACCGACACCGAACTGGCGACTGCAGTGGAGCTCGTCCAACTCGAGCGGGATCTGCACCGCTGGATGGCGCGCTTCGCATTCTCCCGGTCTCCCAACGGAAACTTCCTCTTCCAGGTGAGCGTGAACCTTCGTGACGCGCCTGATCTGAAGCTGGACTACGACCAGCAGACCATCCGCTAGGCTCTCCTCCCAGAAAACGCCTGATGTGGCCGCATCCTTGCGCCAACAAGGGCGTCAACGTGCTGGAAAACGAACCACCAAAAACAGTTAGCAGCCCCAATGCCATGGCCAATATGAAAGATCGCATGGCCAGGGCGCGCCGCAGCGAACGCGCGGGCGACCTGGCTGGAGCCATCGCGCAATACCGCGAAGCCCTTGTCCTTCAAGAAGAAACGTCGGGTGTGGCCGATCTGGGACTGTATAACCGCATCGGTGACCTTTACCTGAAGGGTTGACCCCACCAGCGCCATTTCGGCGTTCGAGGAGGCGGCGGATCAGTACGAAGCTCAACAGCTCTATGCGAACGCTATTGCACTCTGCAAGAAGATTTTGCGCAACACGCCCGATTACGTCGCCGCGCACCGGCGGGTGGGCCGTCTTCTGGCGCTCTCGGGTCTACACGCGGAGGCTCGCGCTCACTACCAGGAGTACGCGGCGCAGCTCGCGCACGAGGGCGACCGCAAGGGCGCGTTGACCGCTCTGCTGGAGCTCCTGGAACTCACCGGCGACGAGGAGGCTCGCCTCCTGTTGGCCGAACATTACCTGGCGGCCGGAAAGCCGGAAGAGGGCCTGACTCAGCTCATGACGGTATGGCGCGCCCGAACGGAGCGCGGCGTCGAAGCCGATGAGATCAAGAAGCGAATCGATGTACTGGACCCGGATGTCCAGCTGTCCTCCACGGCCGTGGCGGAAGCCGCGGCTCCAGTTCATGAGACACCCGCTCCGGCCGAGTCACTGGCTGCCCCGTCTCTCGCCTCTCCGGGAGCGACTGCCCCGCCGGAAGCGGCGAGCAGGGTCGCAGCCTCAGACGACGCGGGCATCGAGACCCTGGTAGGAGAGCTCCGCAAGGCACTGCATCACCTGGAAGGCGAGGAGAAGCTCCTGCAGGCCCTTCCCATCGTTTCGCAGCTCGTCGAGTTGCAGCCGGAGAAGGTGGAGCTGCTCCAGCGAAAGCTGGCCTACGCGCTCAAGCTCGGTGAGGAGCAGGTTGCCATTGAGGCGTATCTGGGACTGGGCGCGGCGCTCGAAGCACGGCTCGATTCATTTTCGCTGCGCTTCCTGACGTCCGCGGCCGCGGAAGGCGTGACCACGGCTATCCGGGTCCAGCCCGTCACGGACGCCAGGACGGCAGAGCGGGACGTCTAGAAAGACGGAACCAGGCACCACGACGGAGATCCGATGGCCGATATCAACCGGCTGAAGAACAGGGCACGGCGCGAGGAGCAGCGGGAGAACTGGTCTCGCGCCATCGACCTGTATATGCAAGCCCTGGCCGCCAGCGAGAAGAAGGGCGAATCGGTCGGCGACCTCAGCCTGTACAACCGAATCGGCGACATCCACCTGAGAAGCGGCGACCAGAACAAGGCCGTCGAGATGTACGAGAGGGCCATCGATCGATACGCGGAGCAGGACCTTCATTCCAGCGCGATTGCCCTCTGCAACAAGGTCCTGCGCGTGCTCCCCTCACGCTCCAGTGTGCACCGGAAGCTGGGACAACTGCAGTTGAGTACCGGACTGCTGGCCGAGGCTCGCGTCAACTTCCTGCGGTATGCTACGGAGGTGGTCGAGACGGATGCGGATGCCGGACTCGACGCCATGGAAGAGTTCGCCGTGGCCACCGGAGATCCGGAAATGGTCGCCCGGTTCGCCGACGAGCTGGCCACGGCCGTTTCACCCGACCTGGCCCTCGGGCGTCTTCGCGCACTGAGGGACAGCCTCGCGGCCGGTGGTCGGGATACGAGCGAGCTTGATCTCCGCCTCGATGAGTTCGGGGACCAACCTGGCGAGACCGCGGTCTCAGCGAATGCGGAGACCATTCCGCAGCGTGAGCCTGTCTCGATGGCCGACCTGGAGGATGAGCTGGAGTTGCTCGCTCCGGAGGTCGAACCGGCAGTCGTGGTACCGGAGGAATTGACGGCCCCGTTTGAGACCGCAGGGGAACTCGATCAGCTGGAGCCGTCCCAAACGACGTTTGCGGATCTCGAAGCCGAACTGGACGCGGCTCTGGACGTGGACTATGCGTTTGCACCGCCAGCCCCCGCTCAGGACCCCATCGTTCAGGACTCGGAGGCCGCGACTCCCTCTGACACAGATGAGCCAGAACCGGCTATCGAGGTGGAAGAAGCCGTGGAGGTAGAAGCGGTTTCAACGCCGGCCGAGCCGTACGACCCGGTTTACGTTGCCTCGCAGCGCGATCTTGTGGACGGACTCGTCGAGCTGGAACCGGCAGCTCTCGCGGATCTGTCCCTGCGGCCCGAGGACTCCGAGTTGTCCATGGCTGCCCGTCTGCACTCGGCACTGCTGGGCGCTCCGTTCGTCAGCGACGAGCCGGACCCGCCCCTGGCGGGTGGCTCTGTGGAGAGCCACGTGCCCGGTCGGCGTAGCCCCCCGGAGCAGCTGGAGCGGGCTACCGCGGCGTCACCTCTCGCCAGTCCCGCCCATTCCGCCGCGTACGCCAGGGTCGAAGCGCGCGAACCGGCGTCACCGCCGGGCCAAGAAAGACCGACCAGGCGAGCGGCCGGGCAGCCCGAAGGCTCAGAAGCGCAGGCATGCACCGAGCCTGCACTGGCTGCGACCCCGCGACGGGTCTTTGACGCCGATCCCGCAGAGCTCCTCATCACCTCTGCGGCGGCCAGGGCCGGTCTCCCGGTCAAGGGTGCGGTTGGCAGGCTACTCTCCATCGAGCCGCTGGAAGCGTCCGAGCCCGGCTCCACGCCCCGGCTGGAGCCCGTTCTGGGTCTGAAGACGCTGCTTCCGGAGGTGTGGGAGGGACCCGTGAACGGCGGCGCCACGCTCGAAGAGCTGGTGGCCAGCTCGAGGCACATGGCCGTGGATGTCGGCTCACCGGCGACCGACGTGATCACACCGTCTGCACTGCCGGATCTCACCGCCGACCTGCCAAGGCCCACGGCGAACGCGTGGCAGTTCGGGCCCGGTGACCTTGATTCGCATAAGAGACCGGCGAATGGGGTGCTCCGGTCGTATCTCGAAGCCGAGCGTCCCGAGTCGACTGCGCGTCCGGAATCCGCCGGGTCGGTGCAGCGACCGACGTGGGCGCGGGAACCGATCGAAGCAGCCGGCGCCACGATTCCTGCGCCGACTCAGAAACCGGCGATACCGGTACTGGATCCGGCAGAACGGATTTCCGGACCAATTGCGTCAGCCGCACCGGCGTCGCCCTCTCTGCCCCTTCTCGAGGTGACGGAATCGGCACGGTCGCTTCTACCGGTGCCGGCAGCGCACGCGGATCATCCAGCTGAGTTGGCCGAGCCGATCCTGCCTGACACGCTGGCTGTCCACTACGAGCGGGGCCTCGATCTGCGTGAGGCGGGGGACCTGGCCGCCGCCGTCGACGAGTTCGGGCTGGCGCTTGGCAGCCCGGCCGAGTTCGCTGGGGCCGCGCAGCAGCTTCTCGAGTGCCGGTCTCTGTTGGCCGAGCTCGCCAGCACGGAGCTGGCCTCGGCGGAGCCTGTCCCTGTCGTAGATGAGCCACGGGCAGCGACAGCCGCAGAACCGGAAGAGCCGGTCGCGGCTGAATTCTCCTACTCGTCTGCATTGCAAGAGGATACGGCAGCAGAGCTCGCTGAAGTCGAAGCCGGAGTGTCGGCCCTATCGCCCGAATCAGTGCAAGCTGCAACGCCTGACCCGGTCGAGCCCGATCGGCCATTCGGAGAGGTGGATGAGGCCTTCTGCCAATTCGTCTCAACGGCCCCTCCTCACCTTCTACCGCGTGTACTGGAGGAGCTGGAAGATCGATCTGAGCTCAACAAGGCTCTCCTTGTGGTGGATAGGCTAATTGAGCTAAATGGCCCTGATCCTGTCCTTTACGGCACCAGGGCGCGGTGTGCGATGGAGGCGGGCGACACTGATCTGGCTGCCCAGACTTACATGCAACTCGGCGCCTGGCTGGAAGCGCAAGCGGATGCAGAAGGCGCGTGCGCGGCCTACCGGGAGCTCCTTTCCGTGCTGCCCGGGCACGGTCCGGCTCTTGCAGCCCTCACAAAGGTGCAGGGAGACGCCGAATCGAGCGCAACCGAGCGGCTTTCAAGGGATCCAATGCTTGAATCCAGGTCCGTAACCGCAGGCGCCAACAGGGGATCGATGTCCCCGGCCAGCCAGGCAGGCTCCGGGCCGGTGGCCGTTCCTACATCTCCGTCTCCACCTCCGTCCCTCAGTCCCGGCCCGGATCGTACGGACTCGGACGACTTGCGTCCGTATGGTGGACTGGCAGGCGGTGCCGAAGGTTCTCTCGACTTCGATGCTCTCATCAACGAATTCAAGGCACAACTTGCCGAGGGCGGAGAAGAAGCAGACACCCGCACACGGACAGAGCTCGGGGCGAGTCTGAAAGATATGGGCATGCTCGACGACGCGATTCGCGAGCTCCAGGCCGCCATTCGGGAGCCGGGTGCGGAGCCTGTCGCGTACGAGTTGCTCGGCGAGGCCTTCATCGAGAAGGGTCAGCCGCGGGTGGCTGCCCGGATTCTCGAGCAGTCGCTAGAGAAAGTGACAGCCGGCGACCGGGAACTCCTCGGCGTCCTCTACCAGCTTGGAACCGCCTACCAGCAGGTCAACGAGCGGAGCTCGGCGCTCGAGTGTTATGAGCGCATTTTCAGCATCGACATCGACTATCGGGACGTTCAGGACCGTATCGCGGCCTGTTCAGGCTGATCAGCAGAGGCCGGCAGACCAGGCTGACCGTCTACGGCCCGCGCCGCTCCGACTGCAGGTAGGACACGATCTCCCTCTCCTGCTCATCTGACATCACGGCCGTCCCGAACCTCCGCATGTTCCTCCGCATCCGTTTGACCACGACGGGCCAATCCTGTGCCGTGTGCTGGGCAGGGTTGGGCAGTGCATGACACCGCGAGCACGTACTCGTGAACAGCGTGACGGCCGCTTCTCCCTGATCTGCTTCCGACCGATCCACGGACCCGGGCGGCGACGGATCGGCTTCCGGCTTCCGGCTTGCGGGCGGAGCCCCGGTGGCTGGTGGCGCGGGTGCGACGTCGGTCGGCAGCAGCGCGGCGCTTTTCAAATAGTCCAGGAGCACGATCCGCTCCTGGCTGGTTGGAGCCCGGATATGTCTCATCCGCATGCCCGCCCCCCGTCCACGACCGCCTCCTCCGCGGTTTGCCATGTGGTCCATCCGAAGGAACATCCGGCTTGCCGTATTGTCCCAATCGGTTGCCGTGTGGAGCCCCGGTGCCGGTATCCCGTGACATTGCGAACAGTATGCGACCACCAGTCCACGCCCGGGAGCGTCCGGCATGGGCAGATCGCCTTCGGCAATAACGGGAGGATATGCGCCATGGCCTCGTCCACGCATCATATGACGATGGCCCTTGTTAGCAGGGATAGTATCAGGATCGTGCGTGGCGAGCAGACCCGGCCCGAAGAAGATCGAGTGGGTGGCCTGCGTGAAGCCTGCCGAGTGCTGATCGGCCGACGCAGTGAGCGGGTGAGCCGGAAAAACCAACATGACAACGGCTGCCGCCGTGATAGAACGCAGCATCTGTCAGACTCGTCGTTTGTCTCCCACCCTATGACAACACTAGCCTCTTTCAGCAACCGTGGCCACTCGCATTGACAACTAGGAGCCTCTACATTCCGGCCCGGTTTCACCGCTCCGTTTGTCGCCGGGAGACAGCATGCTGAAGACCAGGTCATCCGCTCTGAGTTTCGTGCGAGGGCCCATACAGGAGCGCCTGGATCGCGTAGCGGGCGAGCTGGAGGCGATGGTGCCGGCCGGTTTTGACCTCATCGATGAGGTCAACGAGTATCTGTTCGCCAACCACGGCAAGATGTTCAGGCCGACACTCCTGCTGCTGGCCAACGAAGTCGGGGACAGGCCGGCCCCGGAGGCGGTCAAGCTCGGTGCAATTGTCGAGTTGCTGCACGTGGCCACGCTGGTGCACGATGATGCGGTCGACCACTCGGTCCGTCGTCGCGGAATGCCTACCGTGAACGCCCGCTGGACACACCAGGTGGCCATCATCATGGGCGACTACCTGTACTCTCGGGCCGTGATCGAGATCACGGAGCTTGGAGACATCGAGGCCACGAAACTGCTGGCACACACGGCCAACCTGATGACCGTCGGAGAGATGCGTCAGCTCGTGTCGCACGATGCGCTGCAGTTCTCTCGGGCCGACTACAACCTCCTCTGCGAGTGTAAGACGGCCTCGTTGCTCGCGACTGCGTGCGAGCTCGGAGCAATGTCCGGCGCGCCAGGGTACCGGGAGCCACTTCGCGGGTACGGATACGAGTTGGGGATGGCCTTTCAGATCATCGACGACCTGCTAGACTATACATCGTCGGTGGAGGTTACGGGGAAACCGCGGGGACAGGATCTGAGGGAGCACAAAGTGACGCTTCCGCTGATCGCTGCCCTGGAGCGAATGTCGGCTTCGGACACGGCGCTGGTCGAGCGGTTGTTTGACGATCCTGAGCCCTCCGGAGATCTCGTGGACGAAGTGATCGCTGCGGTAGTCGCGGCAGGCGGAATCGAGGCCGCCCGTGCCGAAGCAGACCGGGTAGCCGGGAGAGCGAGAGAACGACTGGGCGAGCTTCCTGGGGGCCCGGCCTGTGAAGCTCTCTCATTGGCCGTAGATTACGTGGTGAAGAGGAAGAGGTAGTGGCGGAGCTAGGACGAAGACCGGAGAAATCACCGCGGCGGATCTTCATGATCATTGCCGGCGGTTTCGTACTCGGGGCGTTGATCACCGAGCTGATGGCGCTGACGTTGCCATCCAGCGCGGCGCGCCAGTTCTTTATCACGACGGTGTCGGCATCATTGGGTCCGCTGACGGTGGATCTGCACGTCATTGCGGTTACGTTGGGCCCACTGATTCTCAGGGCCAACATCCTGAGCGTGGTCGGTGTCCTTCTGGTCGCCTGGTTCGCCAGGTCGCTTCTGTAGAGGGTTCGATCAGGCCGTAGGGGCTGTCGCAAGATAAGAGTCGGGAGGACGTACTATGTTTGGACTCGGTATCTGGGAGTTGCTCGCGATCTTCATGGTGATCCTGCTTCTCTTCGGGGCAAAACGCCTGCCGGAGATAGGCGGGTCTCTCGGCAAGGGCATTCGCGAGTTCAAGGACTCCGTCAGCCAGGTCGAAAGCGAAGTGAAGAAAGGAATCACCAGCCCCCACGACGCGGGAACTGGCGCTCCTACAGCTTCTTCGGAAGGCTCGTCAGCGAGCCACCAGGAGGAATCCCGGCCGCCGTCGGATCAGGTCTGAGCCGCGGCTGCGGCTGCTGCGAGCTGATCGCGGTAGTCCACAACATCCGCCGCCTCGCGTAACGCCGCCAGCCACTGCTGCACGTAGAGCTGGCGGCGTTCGAGCGTAAGGCGATTGCGCAGCTCACCCTTCACCGCTTCAAACTCCTCCCGGGTCACTTCCGTGCGGTCCGTGACCTGAATCACGGCAAGCCACTCGCCGGCATCCAGTACTCCACTGATCGTGCCGATGGGAAGACCGAAGGCGCTGCCGATGGCCTCGGTGCCCTGGCCCAGCCCGGGCACGAAGTCCATGCGTCGGAAGGTGACCTCGTCCTGGAAGTTCCACCCGCGCTCCAACGCCACTTCCGCGAACTCGGTCCCGCCCTGTAGCTGCCCGATGGCCGGCTCGCTTGCCGTGCGAGCCTCGGCCTTCTTGGCCTCTCCGATCAGCTCCTGGCGGATGTCCGCTTCCACCTCTTCCAGGGCGAACGTTCCGGAGTCCCGCCGCTCGAGCAACTCGAAGATGTGATAGCCGGTCGGGTTCTCGAAGAACTGACTGAGATCGCCAACCACCGTAACCGGATCCAATGCCCAGGCGGGAGCCACGCCCAGCGCTCCGGCGCCGGGCACGAACCCGGATCCGTCGGTGAGAACGATGTTGCGGCGTACCGGGACTCCCAGGGAGTCGGCGGAGGTGGCCAGATCGCCCAGCAGCGCCATTCCCTCGAGTTCATCCATCAGATCGAAGATGGAGTCTTCGGTTGCCTGGGAGAGCGCGATCGGGACCAGGATGTGGCGCACGCTCGCGCTGTCCGCCGATCGCGAGTCCACGCGGAGCAAGTGCAGTCCGCTCAAAGTCTGAATCGGCTCCGAGACAGTGCCGACCTCCTGAGAGAAGACGACTTCATCCAACGTCGGCTCCAGGGTACCGCGAGCGAACGAGCCCAACGCTCCGCCTTGATTCCCGCTCAGAGTGTCGGCCGACGAGCTGCGAGCCACATCGGCAAACTCGGCCCCCCCGCCGACGATGAGCGCGCGCAGGGAGTCTGCGAGCGATCGAGCCGCGACCGTATCCGCGACGGACGGTCGGGTTCCAATGGTCACCATGTTGACGGTGGCCGATGCGGGGCGCACGTAGTCGCTCTGGTGCCGAGCGTAGTATTCCTGGACTGCGGCATCCGGCACCGTGACCAGGGAGTCCGGGATCATGAGCGCTGGATCCATGCTCACGAACCGAACCGTGGAGGTCTCGTTTGCGTCGCGGTAGTAGTCCCACGCGTCCTGCTCCGAGACGTACACACCCTCGGCTACGAGATTGGCCAGTCTCTCCCTGGGCAGAATGGCCCGGTAGTAGGCCTCCAATTGCAGCAGCATGGTCTGATCGACCGCCGGGCCGGCAAAGAACTGCTGGTACTTGTCGTAGTCAAACTGGCCGTCCGTCTGGAACGCCGGGTGGTTCTGAAACTCGGGTGGCGGCCGTGTACGGAACGCCTGCTGTACCTCGGCATCGGTGATCTCGATGCCAAGCCGCTGGATCTCGTTCTCCAGCACGATAGTGGAGACGAGCTCCTCCCAGGCTCCATCCGAGACGATGCGAGCCTGCTCTTCGTTGAGGCTCCCATCCGTCTGTTGCCGGGCCACGGCCAACCGATTCTCCAGAAAGACTCGCCACTCGTTATTGCGAATCTCACGCCCGCCGACCCGGGCAACCACAGGGTTGATCTGATCCAGACCCGCGCCGCCCCTGCTCGACACCCAGTCGAAGACCAGCCAGCCGACGAACGCGATCGAGAGGATCAGCATGACCCACTTCGCGCTGTTGCGCATCGCGCGCATGACCATCGTTAGAACTCCGCTCCTTCTCGAGCGACTCCCAGAAATGCCAAACGGCCGGAGGCCGGCCGTATCAAGCCATCCTTACAGAACGCACCAACGTAGGGGCCATCACGGCGCCAGGCAAACTATCAGAAGCCCCAAATGGCCGTGCGTGCACGGCTATCTCGTTGACAGCCCGAGAAACGCTCGAATATGTTGCCCTGTCTGTCCCCAATCGTCGTGTACCCTTGAGCGCCAGTCGCGCTCCACAACCGTGACCAATGTCCTCCGATAGCACCTCGGCAGAGATCCACCGCTTCGAGCGGCGATACGCCGCCGAGCCGGGCAGTCTGGTCTTTGCCCGACTGGCAGACGCGTACCGCAGAGCCGGACAATTGGATCGTGGCCTCGAGGTCGTGGAAGAAGGCCTGGCCAAACACCCCGACTACCTCAGCGCCCATCTCGTGCACGCTCGGATCCTGCGCACGTTGGAGCGTCTCGACGCGGCGGCCGGCGCCGTGGAGCGTGCACTGGCCCTGGACGAGCAGAATCTGGTGGCGCTGCGAGCTCGGGCAGAGCTGGCGATGGAGCTGGGTGACACGGCCACGGCTGAGAAGTGCTACGAGCGTATTCTCGAGATAGAGCCTTTCGATCAGGTCGTGCGGGACGCTCTCCGCGACATCCGCGCCTCGATCGAGCCCGGGCCGTCGGCGGAGCCTGACGCTCGAATAGAGGAGGGCGCGCCAGAGTCTGAAGGGGCGATGCGCGCGGCGACGGACCCGAGCGAAGCCTGGCTGGCATCCCTGGATGAGAGCCCGCTGGTTCTTCCGCCGCCGGCCGGCGCAGCGGAATACCCGAGCCGGAACCGGGACCCGAGCCGGAACCGGAGCCTGAGGCCGAACCCGAACCGGAGCCTGAGGCCGAACCCGAACCGGAGCCCGAGCCTGAGCCAGAACCGGAGCCCGAACCCGAGCCCGAGCCGGAGCCTGAGCCAGAGCCCGAACCCACTCATCAGCTGATGACGGCCACGATGGCCGAGTTGTACCTCAAACAGGGATTGTACGAAGAGGCGATAAGGGTATACGAGAGACTGCTCGAGTCCAGCCCGGGGGACTTTCGCCTGGTCGAGAAGCTCAAGGCGGCCCGCCTGCTCAGCGAGCGTGGACCGGCAATCAGCAGGCAAGCCGCGCAGTCTCCTGCGCGCCCCCCGGCCCCCAGTGAAGAAGCCTCCGGGCCACAGCCAGAAGAGCAGGCGACAGCGGACGACGACATTGCACCCGAGGTGGAGGTTGCCGACGCACCGCCGGCTCCGCAGCCCGGCGGCGAGCTGGAAGCTCGGCGACAGACCATCCGTGCGTACCTGGAGTCCCTGCTGGACGCGGCGGGTGCCCAGGAGGGCGGGCTGGACCCGGAGGCCTCTCCGCGGTTTGAAGCCTGGTTGCAGGAGCGAGATGAGGAGCATGAGGGGGAGTGACGGCGTGCGCATAGGTGTTCTGAACGGCCCCAATCTGAACCTGCTCGGGAAGCGCGAGCCCGAGCACTACGGCCACTGCACCCTGTCCGAGATCGAGAGCCAGCTCCGCGACCGGGCCTCCGACGCGTCGCGGGACGTGAAGATCGTCTTCTTCCAGTCGAACGAAGAAGCTGCGCTGGTCGACTGGGTCCAGCAGATGGCACCGTCCCTGGATGGATTCCTCGTGAATGCCGCGGCATTCACGCACACCAGCGTCGCGCTTCGCGATGCGCTCGCCGGCGCCCGCAGGCCGTTCGTGGAACTGCACCTTTCCAACGTGCACGCACGCGAGCCGTTTCGCCGCCGGTCGGTGATAGCGGATCTGGCGGTTGGCGTCGTGGCTGGATTCCGGGAGAACAGCTATCTGTTGGCGCTGGATGGGCTGCTTGACTATCTGGCCTCAGCGGACCGGTCGTGAAGAGTTTCGAGTCGCTTCCAGCCGCAGACTTCGGCCGGAGGCTGGAGACACTCGGAAGCTCGCTCGAGTCCGCCCAGCTTGACGGTCTCCTGGTCGGCCAACCCACCAACATCCGATATCTCTGCGGGTTCAGCGGATCGGCCGGCGTGCTGCTGGTCTATCCGGCCGGTACGGCCTTGTTGGTCACGGACTTCCGCTATGAAGAGCAGGCTGCGAGCCAGCTCCCGCCTGAAGCCGAACTACTGATCAGTCGGGACGGAGTATGGCAGGCGCTCGGCAGCTGTTTGGATGACGGGGCGGCCGACCTGCACCTGGGTTTCGAGGCGGACTGGCTGACCGTGGCGGACCACGAGGCGCTGCATGAGCATGCGCCCGGACATGAGTGGAGGGCGGCGCCCTCCCTCATCGCCGGGATGCGAGCCGTGAAAGAGCCTGGCGAGCTGGCCCGGCTGGAAATCGCTGCGCGGATTGCCGAATCCGCTCTGAGCGAGACCCTGTCCAGGGTGGAAGAAGGCGTGCGCGAGTTGGAGCTGGCCGCCGAGCTGGAGTACCAGCTGCGGAAGGCAGGTTCCGGCAGGCTGCCTTTCGAGGTGATCGTGGCTAGTGGACCCAGAAGCTCTCTGCCGCACGCCGAGCCTACGGAACGATGCGTCAGGGAGGGAGATCTTCTCCTGTTCGACTTCGGGGCGTCGGTTGACAGCTACTGCTCCGACATCACCAGAACCGTCGTGCTGGGCGCTCCCAGCCCATGGCAACGGGAGGCTCACGAAGCCGTTCGCGAGGCGCAGCGAGCCGCGATAGCGGCCATCTCCCCGGACGTGCGGACCAGCGACGTGGATCGTGTGGCGCGTGAAACGCTGGACCGCTTCGGCCTGGCCGACCGCTTCGGGCACAGCACGGGGCACGGAATCGGTCTCGAGGTTCATGAGGCACCCCGCCTGTCCAGTCGCTCGGAGGAGGTGCTCGTGGCAGGCCACGTAGTGACGGTGGAGCCCGGCGTGTATCTTCCCGCGATGGGTGGAGTGAGGATCGAGGACGACGTGGTGGTCGAGGAGGCTGGTCGCCGGTCGCTGACCGACTTCCGACGCGATCTCATCGAGCTGTAGGCAAGGCTGCTGGACCTGGACCGGACCGCTGTCCGATCCAGCGAGCGTTTTACAGATCCCCGACGACATGTAACTTGGATGGACCATGGCTGATACATCGGACTTCAGAAACGGCATGGTGATCGAGCACGAGGGCGTGTTGTACTCGATCATCTACTTTCAGCACGTAAAGCCCGGAAAAGGTGGCGCTTTCGTGCGGACAAAGCTCAAGAACGTCATGACGGGCGCGGTCCTGGACAAGACGTTCCGGGCCGGCGAGAAGGTCAAGGATGTTCGACTGGAGCGCCGCCCGATCCAGTACAGCTACAAGGATGGCGAGCTGTACTACTTCATGGAGATGGAAACGTTCGAGATGATCCCGTTGACGGGTGGCCAGATCGGCGAAGACCAGCTCAAGTACCTTGAAGAGAACATGGAGTGCGAGGGGCTCAATCGTGATGGCAAAGTGCTGTCCGTGGACCTGCCACAGCACGTAGAGCTGGAGATTGCCGAGACCGATCCGGGCGTCAAGGGCGACACGGCTCAGGGCGGTACCAAGCCGGCCAAGCTGGTGACCGGGGCCATAGTCCAGGTACCCCTGTTTGTCGAACAGGGGGATGTCATTCGCGTGGACCGGACGGTGGACAAGTACATAACGAGAGTTACTACATGAAGAACCTGGGGTGGCTCAAAAAGCTGATCAGGCTCGTCGAGGAATCGGACATTGACTCCCTGGAAGTGTCCCGGTTCTCCACGAAGGTCCGGATCTCGAAATCGCCGCCCGGCGGGATCGTAGCGGCCGGAGCGCCAGCTCAGGCTGCGGCGCCCGCGGCCGGTGAACCCCGGGTTTCGGGCGATGACGGAGATGAGGGCGATGCGGATGCCGCCTCGACGGGTGCGGGAGACGGGCTTCACGAGATCCTGTCACCGATGGTCGGCACGTTCTACCGGTCTCCAGCGCCGGACGCACCCCCGTACGTGGAGGTTGGCGATCGCGTCGCCACGGGTCAGACGTTGTGCATCCTGGAGGCCATGAAGCTCATGAACGAGTTGGAGGCGGAAGTGTCGGGCGTCATGCGCGAGATCATGGTCCAGAACGCGGAGCCCGTAGAGTACGGGCAGGCGTTGTTCCGAATCGAACGCGACGGCGACTAGGTCCCTTGTTTCGCAAGATCCTTGTCGCGAATCGCGGAGAGATAGCGCTCCGCGTCATTCGGGCCTGCCGCGAGCTGGGAATCCCCACGGTAGCCGTTTACTCGGAGACCGATCGCGACTCTCTCCATGTTCGTTTCTCTGACGAGGACATCTGCATTGGTCCGGCGCCGGCGCTGCAAAGCTACCTGAACATTCCCCGAATCATCGCGGCAGCCGAGATCACGGGTGCGGATGCCATCCATCCCGGATACGGCTTCCTGGCGGAGAACGCGGAGTTTGCCGAGATCTGCGAGCGCAGCCATCTCACGTTCATCGGCCCCACCGCGGACCACATCCGTCAAATGGGAGACAAGGCGGTTGCACGAAGCTCCATGATGGCCGCCGGAGTCCCGGTCGTTCCCGGGTCGGATGGTCCCATCGACGATGAGGACGAGGCCCTGGAAGAAGCGAAGCGGATTGGCTTCCCTGTCATAGTCAAGGCGGCATCCGGCGGAGGCGGTAAGGGGATGCGCGTGGCCTTCAGCGCCGACGAATTCCGCAAGGCGTACTCGATGGCCCGCAACGAAGCCGGGGCGGCGTTCAAGGACTCTACGGTCTATCTGGAGAAGTTCCTGGAACGGCCGCGACACGTAGAGCTACAGATCCTGGGTGACGGCGCGGGGCACGTGGTTCACCTGGGCGAGCGGGACTGCTCGGCGCAACGGCGGCACCAGAAGCTGATCGAGGAATCGCCCAGCCCGGCCATCACGGAAGCCCTCCGATCCGAGATGGGCGCGGCAGCCGTTCTTGGCGCCACGTCGATAGGGTACAGGGGCGCCGGGACGGTGGAGTTCCTGGTGGACGGCGATCGGTTCTACTTCATGGAGATGAACACTCGGATCCAGGTGGAGCACCCGGTGACCGAGATGGTCACCTCCCAGGATCTACTGAAGTGGCAGATCCGCGTGGCTGCCGGCGAGCCGCTGACGCTACCGGATACGCCAACGTTGCGCGGCCACGCCATAGAATGCCGCATCAACGCCGAGGATCCCGCGCACGACTTCCGACCATCGCCGGGCACCATCACGGCATTTCATGCACCGGGCGGACCCGGGGTCCGCGTAGACACTCACGTGTACGCCGGCTACTCCGTTCCGCCACAGTACGATTCACTTCTGGCCAAGCTCGTGGTCCATGGCAACAATCGAGAGGAGGCACGGACGCGGGCGTTCCTCGCTCTGGAGGAGTTCATCATCGAGGGGATCCACACCACGATCCCGTTTCTAGAAGAGGTGCTGAGGCACCCGGATTTCGCAGCCGGCCAGATCGACACGCACTTCGTCGAGCGGCTCCTGGCTGGCGCGGGCTGAGCCGGGTACCCCATCTTGTAACACCGCTGCTTTCGGCGAGACCGGGCGCCAGGGGGGCGCTACTCGCCGCGTGAAGAGGGGGTTGGGTATGTTGGGTGAGCGGCAGCGTTTGGAAGCGCTGGGGATAGGACTGATGGCGCTGGGGGTGCTCATCACCCTGGCGACGCTCTATCCCGCTCTGGCTTCGACCGAGGCGAACCTCATAGGGCCGGCGGGCGCCGCCGTCTACCGCTGGGGATCGGCCGCCTTCGGACTGCTCACCTTCCTGATTACAGTGCCTGCCTTCGCCTGGGGCGCCTACTGTCTGCGGCTCACCGGCCGGGAGACGGCAATCCGGATGTCCATTCTGGGACCCGGCCTGATGCTGCTTCTGCCCTCCGGCTTCTGGTTGCTGTCGGGCCAGGACGAGGCAGCGGCTGGCGCAGCCGGCTGGCTGGGCCGAACGGTGGGCGGCCTGGTGAGCGCCGCGTTCGGCTCGCTCGGTGCCGGTCTCATCCTCGGCGCGCTGATACTGGTCCTGGTCGTCGCCACGCTGGGTCTCTCACCCAGAGATCTACTGGCCGCCAGCTTCACCGCAGTGCGCACGATCACCGGCTGGCTGGGTCGTGCACTCGCGGCAGCGTGGCGCGCCCTGGTTGAGCTGTTCCGGGAGGGGCGGTGGTCGGAAGAGCAGACCCCGTGGGAGGCCACAGACCAATCGCCAGACGCAGACGAGGAAGAGTTCGCCGTGGATCCGGACTTGCTGGCGGGGCGCGGCGTACCGGATCTGCCGGATGCCCAGTTGCCGCTCGGGGATCCCGGCGCCCCGAACCTTACGGAGCTTCCGCCCGTGACGTTGCTGGCCGAACCCGTCCGCCGGTCGGACGGGCTGGAGAAACGGGAGTTGCAGGCGCTGGGCGGCATCCTCATCGACAAGCTGGCCACCTTCCGCATCGATGGCGAGATCGGCGGCTGGACCACCGGGCCCGTGGTCACCCAGTTCGAGGTTGTGCCCGCCGCGGGTGTAAAGGTAGGTCAGATCTCGGCCCGCGCGGATGACCTGGCCCTGGCGCTCCGAGCTCCTTCGGTGCGGATCGTCGCCCCGATCCCCGGCAAGGGAGCCGTAGGCGTCGAGGTGCCGAATCCGGAGCCGGAGGTGGTGTACCTGCGCGAGGTGCTGGAAGCACCGGTCTACAAACGGTCGCGTTCATTGCTGCCCCTGGCGCTGGGTCGCGACCTGTCCGGGAGGCCATATTGCGCGGATCTGACCCGCATGCCGCACCTGCTGATCGCGGGAGCGACGGGGACGGGAAAATCCATCTGCATGAACACCATCATCACCAGCTTGATCTACCGGTACACTCCGCAGGAACTCCGCCTGCTGATGATAGACCCCAAGATGGTAGAACTGAGCGTCTACAACCATCTGCCGCACCTGCGCCACCCGGTGGTCACCGACAACGACGATGCCGCGTCGGTATTCAAGTGGGCCGTGTTCGAGATGCGGCGTCGCTTCGGGCTTCTGTCCGCCAACGCTTGCCGCAACCTGCCGGAGTTCAACCAGCGCGTGCGCGATGGCCGCGAAATGTACGCCGCCAAGCCGAAGTGGTCGGACACGGGCGAAGCGGCCGACGTCCCGCCGTACGAAGACGGCGAGATGCCGTTCATCGTGCTCCTGATCGACGAGTTGGCTGATCTCATGATGACCGTCCAGGCCGAGGTCGAGACGCCCCTCGCGATGCTGGCGCAAAAGGCACGCGCGGTGGGGATACACCTGGTGGTCGCCACGCAGCGTCCGTCGGTCAACGTGATCACCGGACTGATCAAGGCCAATTTCCCCAGCCGGATCGCTTTCCGGGTAGCCTCAAAGACGGACAGCCGGACCATCCTGGATCAGAACGGCGCGGAAAGCCTGCTAGGAAACGGCGACATGCTGTTTCTCCCGCCCGGCGAGTCCGATCCGGTGAGAATCCAGGGCGCCTACATCTCGAGCGAGGACACGGAAGCCATTCTGGCCTGGTACAGGGAGCAGTCGGCGCCGCGATCGGCGGAGGGCGCGGAGCCAGACATCCTCGAAATGGTGCGTGAACTGGAGGACGAAGAGTCCAGAATCGATGTTGCGGAAGAGGTGCTCGAGGATCGGGACGAGCTGTTCCGGCAGGCCGCCGAGATTGTCATCACGAACAGTTCCGGGTCGACCAGCTTGCTGCAGCGGCGCTTGAAGATCGGCTACGGCCGGGCGGCCCGGATCATCGATCAGCTTCATCATGCGGGCATCGTGGGACCTGCGGAGGGTTCGAAGCCCAGGGAGATCCTGGCCGGGCTCGAGGACCTGGAGGACCTGCAGTTCGAGTGAGCGCCCACCGGGCGAGGAACGGCACTCGTGTCGCTCGTGTAACTGGAGCAAGCGAGTCACGATTACCCGTAGCGTCAGCGAACTTATGAACCGATCCAGGACTGCCCGTCCGACGAGCCGGCTCCTCCTCGCCTCCGCGGCGATTCTGGGAAGTTGGCTTCTCCCCACTGCTTGCGGGCGTGACAGACCTGCACCGGACTACTCCCAATACGAGCGTCGTCAGGCGGACGACACTGTGGCCGCGGCGTCAGGCAACGAAACTGGTGCCGGACCGGTTGCCGGAGACAGCGCGCCCGCGCCGACCGCAGCACAACGGGAGGGCAGACCGGAGGCCGGCGGGAGCGCGGATCCGGCCGGTGGCGAGGCGGAGAGACCCATGGCGCCCGCCGGGCCCGGTCCGGGACGCACCGAGGGCGCTGCGGAAGAGCCCGGGAACCGCGAGGGGCCGGGCGAGGCGGATGCCGGCGTACCGGTACAGGAAGAGCAGTGGGCTACCGACCCGGGCTTCATCCTCGCGCAGGCGGATGACGCGTATTTCTCGCTGTCCTCGTTGCGCGCGCGGTTCCATCAGATCATCGAGGTGCCTCTGCTGGAGCGAAGCGCGGAAGGCCACGGGATCTGGTACCAGAAGGGGCGCAGCCTCTACAAGCTGGACTTCCTGGAGCCACCGGACGACGAGATCGTGTCCGATGGAACGTATCTGTGGCTGTACTATCCCAGCACCAATCCCGGTCAAGTCATCCGCTCCGAGCTTGCGTCGGGCGGGACCAAATCGGGTACGGCAGACCTCCTGACGTACATCCTCGAAGAAGGCCAGCGCAGCTACGCGGCCACCTACGAGGGAGTGGAGGAGGTGGAGGGCGTGCCGACGCACCACATCTCGCTCCTGCCTCTCTCCCGGTCGCCCTACCGGCGAATCAGGGTGTGGATCTCCACGACCGATCACTTCGTTCGAAAGTTCGAGATACTGGAGCAGAACGAGACTCTGCGCGTGATCACTCTCACCGACCTGGAGCCCGACGCGGCCATCCCGGACGCTCTGTTCGAGTTTGAGGTGCCCGCAGACGCGAACGTGTTCGAGGGATGAGGCTCGGTCTCGTCAGCCTGGGCTGCGACAAGAACACCGTAGACTCCGAGCGCATGCTCGCGGCGCTTGTCGGACATGGAGCGCATCCCGTGTCCGATCTGCGCGAGGCCGAGGTCGTGCTGGTGAACACGTGCGGCTTCATCGACGCCGCCAAGCAGGAGTCGATCGAGACGTTGCTTGATGCGGCATCCCTCAAGCAGGACGCGGCCTGCCGGGCCGTCGTGGCGGTCGGCTGTCTGGTCGAGCGCTATCGCGACGAGCTGGAAGCCGAGCTGCCCGAGATTGATCTCTTCCTCGGGCTTCGGGAGCTGGACCGTCTGGTCCCGGAGCTTCAAGCCCGTGACCTCCTGGAGGACGGGCCCGACCAGCACCCCGGGGAGCGCCTGCCCCTGGGTTCGCGTCACGTCAGTTATCTGAAGGTCTCGGAAGGGTGTAATCACGGCTGTGCGTTTTGCGCGATCCCCCTGTGGAGAGGCCGGCACAGGTCGTTCCCCGCAGACCGGCTCGTGGCGGAGGCGCAGCGACTGGAAGACCAGGGCACGGTCGAGCTGAACCTGGTGGCTCAGGACCTGGCCCACTACGGCGGCGACATGGACCGCGACAGCGGGATAGACACGCTTGCGGGCCGGTTGCTGGACGAGACGTCTATCCCCTGGCTACGACTTCTGTACATCTATTCCGCGGGGCTGAGGGAATCCCTGGTGGAACTCATGGCCCGGGAGTCGCGCCTTCTCCCGTACATCGACATGCCCATCCAGCACGCAAGCGATCCCGTGCTCGAGTTGATGCGGAGACCGGAGCGACAGGCATCGCTGCGAACGAAGATCGCATGGCTGAGGGATGCCATACCGGATCTGACGCTGCGGACCACGGTTATGGTAGGCTTTCCCGGCGAGACGGACGACGACTTCCGGCGGCTGCTGGACTTCATGGAAGAGATGGAGTTCGACAGGCTGGGTGCGTTCGGGTTCTCTCCTCAGCCGGGCACGCGGGCCGCCGGCATGGAAGATCGCTTCGTGTCGGATGAGGTGACGCGGGACCGTCTGGAGGAACTGCTCGAGGTCCAGCGAGTCATTTCCGCCCGGAGCCTCACCGGGCTGATCGGTCGGCCCGCTGAGGCGATAGTGGACGACCCGGCAGCTCCGGGGGATGGGTCCGCCGGCAGCAGCGGGCGACTGAGCTCGCAGGCTGACGATGTGGACGGGATCACCCGGTTTCTTTCTGCGTCTCCTCTGCATATCGGCGACCTGCTGGACGTGGAGGTAATCGAGACACACGACTTCGATGTGACGGCCAGGGTCCTGGGAATCAGGCGGGTGAGGCGCGCGAAGCGGAGGTCACTTCCTGTGGCACCGTTGGGCCTCGATACGGCGTGGGGCAGGTAGGCGTGAGATTGCTGGTCGGAGACCCGAGCGAGATGTAGGTTGGCGGCGACGCGCCTGGTGCGCGACGCAAACTAGCAAGGAGGGCGAGCGATGGAGGGGAAGACGAGACAGGGCGGCACCGGGCGTGTCGGTCAACTCGTGCGGGGTGTGGTGATGACGGTGGCGCTTGGCGCAGTGGCCTTGCCGGCGTTGCGCTCTCCGCTCATGGCGCAGGGGCTGGACGAGTACGACTACACGAACCTCGGTCTTCGGGGAGCCACGGGAGAGGTGTTCCTCGTGTTTCCCCGCGGAGTGAAGGAGACCATCGGGTTCGGCGCACGGGCGGACTGGGGATTCCTGGGACCCCACGTGCGCATGCAGTCCCGACTGGCCTACTGGGCCTCGGACATGAAGCAGGATGAGGTCGACAAGTTCAACCGCAGGATGGAGGCGCTGGTAGAGGACCAGAACCCCGGCACCGAAGTCGTCATCGATCTCGGGACGATCCGGCGCAGCGCCTTCATTCTCGGCGGCGACCTGCACTGGATGCCTAACGTAAGGGACATCGTCAGGCCGTATCTGGGCGTAGGAGCGGACCTCTATCTGCTCAACGGTTCGGGCGATGCGATCAACGGCACGTTCATCGAAGACGGAATGGACCTGTTCACTGCCGGACTGTCCGGCGTGGCAGGCCTGGAGTTCGGGCTAACGAATACGCTTGCGTTCTATGCCGATGTGCGCGGCGCACTGGTGGCCGACGTGCGAAGCATCGCGTTTACGGTCGGGTTAGGGTACATCAGAGAGCCCTGATCGCCGGTGCGATCGATGCGACCGGCGGAGGAGAGCACGTGACGCAGCTGCGAGTAGTGGTTGTCGGAGCGGGTGGCGCGGCACAGGTCGTCCACCTGCCGATTCTCAAGCGGCTTCCGGACCTGGAAGTCGTGGCGCTGGTCGATGCCCAGGAGCACAAAGCCAGAACCATCGCCGACCGCTTCGGCATTCCGCAGGTGTTCGCCGATCTTGCGGAGGTCAAGGACCTGGGTGATGCGGACGCCGCACTCATCTGCACGCCGACGGACACGCACGAAGAGCTGGCCCTGGCCTGCCTTTCCGAAGGGCTCCACGTGCTGTGCGAGCGGCCGCTTGCCACCACGGCCGCCTCGGCGGAGCGGATGGTGGAAGCGGCCAGGCTGTCCGAGAGACAGCTCATGGTTGCCATGAACCTCCGGTATCGGTTCGACGTCCGCGCCATTCGCCAGTTCATCGTCGGCGGTGAGCTGGGGGACGTCTTCTTCGTGCGCTCGGTCTCCATGAACCCCCGGTATCGGAGGCCGCGCCGCGGGTGGCGGCGTGAGACTGGGCGGGCGGGGGGCGGAGTCTTGATGGACCTGGGTGCGCAGGCCATCGATGCGGCCCTGTGGCTGCTCGACTCACCCGAAGTGAAGAGAGTCTCGGCCCGGTTCCACGGATCGGGAGACGTGGAGGATACGGCTATCGTACTCCTGGATCTGGACGGTGGTGGAAGCGTCGCCGTGGAGACGACCTGGGAGTTGATGGACAGCGGTCACGACCACTCGCTCTCGGTGCTCGGGACCCGCGGTTCGGCCGGGACCGCGCCGTTCCGGCTGGTGGCGGAGCTGGAGACCGGACTCACCGACGTGACACCGCCGCAAGATTCCTCACCCGGCAGCATGTACACGGCCTCCTATCGGCAGGAGTGGGCCGAGTTCCTCCGCTTCGTGCGAGGGCACAGGACGCTGGAGCCTCCCACGGACCAGGTAGCCTTGCACCGTGTGCTCGAGGCCTGCTACGCCTCGGCGGCACAGGGGCGTGACGTGGAGCTGGGTGAGATAGGGAGCCGGGGCTGAGCGCTCCCGGATGACGCATAGAGGCTGGAGAGACCGTCTGGTGCCGCCGGCAGCCGGCTGGTTGCTGGTCAGCGCCGTCCTGCTGGGCCTCGCGTTTCCACCCTTTCACCTGGTCCTTCCTTCGTTCACCGCTTTTGTCCCTCTTCTGGTGTGGATTGCCGAGAGGCCAGCCGGATGGGAAGGGTTGCGGCAGGCACGGCAGGGAGGGCTGTTCGTCGGGCTGCTGTACGGGACGATAATCTACTACGGGCTGGTCGTAGCACTCCTGGTCCACTCGCCCCTCGCGGCCCTGGCCTTCCTGGCGCCCGTACTGGCCATCGCGACGCTGATCTCTCTCGTGGCCCTGGCCACGGGCGCCGCCCGCACAAAGCTGGGCTGGCCCATCTGGCTGGCATTTCCCGTCTTCTGGACGGCGTATGAGTGGTTCCGGGCCTACCTGCCCGGTTTCAGCTTCCCGTGGATGCAGCTTGGCGACTCCCTCACCGGATATCCACAGCTGGTCGGTGCGGCTGATGTGGTCGGCTCGCGCGGCCTCAGCCTGTGGCTGGCACTCGCCAACAGTCTGCTGGCGACCGCTCTCATCGCGTGGCGCCGTGGCGGCTGGACGTTGCGCGTGATCCGCCCGCTGGTGGCCTTCCTGGTGGTTCTGGCCGCTCCGATCGGCTACTCCATCGTCCGCTGGAACTCGATCGAGCTGCGACCTGTCGCGCGCGCGACCGTCATCCAACCCTCCGTGCCACAGCACGTCAAACGTGACCCGCAGGCAGCCGCGGACAGCGCCGTGAGGGCCACGGAGACACTCCTGGGCCGTCTCGGCCTGGAAAGCCAGCCGGGGGGGACGGATCTGCTGATTCTACCGGAGACGGTCTTCCCGGCGTATATAGAGGCCCTGCCATCCCTGGATCATCCCGGGCGCCCCGATCTGGAAGCCTGGGTGGCCGGTGTGGCCAGACGGCTGGACGCGCCCGTTCTCTACGGAGCTCTCGGTGCCGCCGACCGGGGATCAGGCTCGTTCGACCGCTTCAACTCGGCATTCCTCGTGAACGCGGCGGGCAACCGGGTGGGGCGCTACGATAAGCAGTACCTCGTGCCCGTGGTAGAGCGAGTCCCGATTCTCGATCTGATCGTACCGGGCAAGCGCCCCGGCGCCGCGGGATTTGGCAGGGGGAGTGATGCCGCGCCAATGCGAATCGAAGCGGGCTCGTTCGGTGTAATGATCTGCTACGAATCGATCTACGCCCGCATCGGGCGCCAATATAGACGTGAAGGGGCCGATTTCCTGGTGAACATCACGAACGATGCCTGGTTTGGCCGACAGGCCGGCTGGACCCATTCCAGCTTCCTGTGGCAGCACCCCGCGCACCTTGTCATGAGGGCGATCGAGTCCCGCGTAGGCATCGCCAGGTCCGGCAACACCGGCATCTCGCAGGCCGTGGATCCACTCGGCCGGACCAGCCACACCACGGAGCTGTTCGCCGCCGCAGCGTTCGTAGCGGAACTTCACACGACGGACGGCCAGACCCCCTACGTCCGTTACGGTGACGTGGCAGGCTGGACTTCGATGCTGGTTGCGCTGGCGTGCCTCGGTCTTCTGGGCCATGAATGGCGCGCCTCGAGAAGAGCGGGCCCTTCCGCATGACACTCCGGAGGCTGGATAGCACTCTCACCGGGCTGCGGACGGGGCTGCGCGCGCGACTCGCACAGTCCCGGATCGCATGGGCAGCGCTGATAGTGGCCTGCCACGCTGGAGCCGGCTCCGTGGCCGCCCAGGTGCCAGCAGATTCAACCCGGGCAGACACGCTGCGCGCGGCGACGGACACGGTAGTCTTCGAGCTGGAGGATCTGCGCGTCACGGCCCCGCGTCCGCTGGCCACCGCCACCGGGTCCAGCGCCGTCCGCCTGTCTCTGGATATCCCGCGGGTGAGTACCGTCCCGATCCTGGCCGAAGCGCTGCGCGAAATGCCCTTCTTCGAGGTGCGAGAGAACTCGCGCGGAGAAGCGCAGCTGACCCTGCGCGGCACGGAGTCACGCCAGGTCGCGGTTCTGGTGGATGGCATACCGTTGACGCTGGGCTGGGACGCACGGACCGATCTGTCTTTGATCCCGGTTGGAGCGGCAAGGGAAATCCAACTGTACCGCGGGCTTTCCTCCGTCTTGCATGGCCCGAACGTGCTGGGCGGGGTAGTCGACATCGATATCGTTCGAGGCCCCCTCAAGATCGATCTGCCGCCACCGCTGCGGCTGGAAGGGGGAGTGGACCACACGGGCGCGGTGAGCCTGGGCGGACAGGTGGGGGCCACGCTGCGGCCAGGTGGTCGCGAGCTGGTGCTGCGGGGCGGGGTCGGGTACCGGACACGCGACGGGGTGCCACTCGCCTCCGGGGTGGATCAGCCGGGAGATGCAGTGGACGGCAGGCGCCTGAACAGCGACCTGGAACACCTGAGCGGCTTCTTCGCGGCTCGCTACGGAAACGACGGTGGCTTCTGGGCGTCTCTGTCGTCTTTCGGCTTCACGGCCGAACGCGGCGTGGCACCCGAGCTCCACACATCGGATCCCAGGTTATGGAGGGTCCCCGAGACATCCAGGGTGGTGACCGCGTTGTCGGCCGGCACCGGCTGGGGCGACACGCCGCTGGGACAGGGGGATCTGGAGTTTACGCTGGGCCTGGATTACGGCGAGACGCAGATTGACGCCTACGAATCGCTAGCGTACGAGAACGTCGTGGCGCGCGAGCACGCGGACGATCGAACCCTGACCGGTCGCGTTCTGGGAGACCACTCGTTCTGGAACGGGACTCTGAGGGGGGCGTTCACCTACGCCGAGACACGACATGTCGAGACCCTGGACCCGGGAGACCGGTCGGTCTTCCGGCAACGTCTCTACAGCCTGGCGACCGAGGTGGAGTATCCGCTGGGAAACGGCGCAGGCGGTTCTTTCATTTCGGAGCCGTCCATCACCGTGGGCGCCAGCCTGGACGGAGCCAGCACGCCGGAGACCGGAGTCTGGGAGTCTCGCGATCCGCTCACGGACTGGGGGCTGCGGGTGGGTGGTTCGGCAGTGCTTGACGACGGCGCCGGGCGGCTTCACGCGGGAGTGAGCCGAAGAGTGCGATTCCCGTCTCTGCGGGAGCTGTATTCCGGTGCGCTCGGCAAGTTCGAGCCGAACCCCGAGCTCGATCCGGAGGTTCTGGTCGTCACCGAGGCCGGTGTCACCGGAGAAACGGGAATCCTGGAGGGTCAGGCCGTGCTGTTCTGGCAACAGTGGTCCAATGCCATCGTCAGGACCGGCACGGAGGACGGCAAGTTCCGGCGCGAGAATCGCAACCGCATCACTGCGACCGGCGCCGAGCTTCTGGCGGCCCTGCAGCTGGGAGAGGCACTCCTGTCCGCGGACCTGACGCTACAGTCGGTGACCCTGAGCGATGCGTTGGTTCCCGACTCCGAGCAGAATCCGGAGTACCAGCCCGAGATCTTCGGCTCAATCAGCCTTGGCGGCCCGGTGGTGTGGGGGATCCAGGGCCGGGCGGGACTCAAGTACGTAGGCCGTCAGTACTGTGTGAATCCTGATGTAGGAGGCCAGGAAACCCTCGACCCGAGCGGCAGACTCGACCTCCTGGTCAGCCGTCAGTGGTCGTTTGGCGGGGCGCTGCGCAGACTGCAGGTGACCCTGGCCCTCGACAACGTGACGGATGGTGCAGTATACGATCAGTGTGGATTGCCGCAGCCCGGCCGCATGCTGCGCCTCCAGTTTCGCCTGGGCTGATGGTGCGGAGGGATGGGATGCTGACCTGTAATCCAGTAGCGGGCTGAAGATGACTGCACCCCGGTCGCAAAGCACGATCGCTGCCGCGGGAGCCGGAGGCAGCGCCTCCGGCAGCCGGGTGGAGTCCGTCCGCGTGCCCGCCGGTGGTGCGGATCCGGTGCGGTTTCTCCGCCGAGCAGCGGGGCGGCCACGCGGCTTCTGGCAGAGCCAGGGGAGGTGGTCCGCGTTTTCGGGACGGGTACTGGAGCTCGATAGCCGCGATTTCCCGGATGGGGAGACAGGCACCGCGGAAGACCTGTTCACCGGGGTGCGGAAAGCGGGACGAGGCACGAGATTCGCTGGTACGGTGGTTTCGCCTTCGATACGCAGGGACCGGCAAGCGACGGCGAGACCCTCTGGGAGGCGTTTCCGGCCGCGCGATTCGTGCTTCCGGAGCTCCAGTTGCTGGGGACGCCGGATGGGACCAGCCTGGTTGCCATCAAAAGTCCGACTTCTGACGGGGAGGGGCCCGCCCGCGAGCCCCTGTCGGCGCGTGCGGAGCGGGTCGTTCTCGAGTTGGAATCCGAGGAACGGGTCGGCGCGGAAGGAGACGTTCCCCCCGCAGTCTCGTTTCATCCGCATATGAGCACGGCTCGGTGGACGGAGGCCGTGTCGACGATCCTGGACCGGTTGGAGAGGGACGAGTTCGAAAAGGTCGTGCTCGCCCGGGCCCTGGACGTCACGCTGGCCGATGTGCCAACCCCAACGCCAACGTGTTCTACCTGGAGATCGAGCCCGGGGCAGTCTTCCTGGGGGCCTCCCCTGAGCTGCTCTGCTCACAGGCCGGCTCCCATTTCGTGGCCCAGGCCGTGGCCGGATCGACGCCGCGTGGCAAGAGCGATGACGAGGATCGGCGCCTGGGACGCCGGTTGCTGGAAAGCGAGAAGGATCAGGTCGAGCTGGCCATCTGCATTCGGGAGCTCGAGGAAAACCTGGCAGGCCTCGTGTCCGATCTGAGAATCGACGCAGAAACCAGACTACTGAGGCTGGCCGACATTCAGCACCTGCGAGTGGACGTGACCGGAAACGTCCCCGCCCGGGCTCACGTTCTATCACTGGCTGCCGCCCTGCACCCGACGGCCGCGGTTTGCGGATATCCGCGCAGCCGGGCGCTGGAAGCCATCCGCGAGGTGGAGACAGCCAGCCGCGGCTGGTACGCGGGTGCCGTCGGCTGGTTTGACCAGGCGGGTTGCGGGGAGTTTGCCCCCGGCCTCCGTTCGGCCATCATCGCCGGACGCATGCTGCGCTTGTACGCTGGAGCCGGTATCGTAGCCGGGTCGGAACCGGGTCCGGAGTGGGAGGAGACTCGGGTCAAGCTCATGACCGTGATACGGGCTCTGGGGCTGGAGCGCACCGAGTGACGGAAGAAAACCGAAACACCTTGTGGGCCGGATCGCTGGTCGAAGAGCTGGCCAGGCAGGGGCTCTTGCACGTGTGCGTCGCGCCAGGATCACGCTGTGCGCCCCTCGTGCTGGCTTTCGCCAACGACGATCGCTTCACGCTGCACCCCCATTTCGACGAGCGATCCGCGGCGTATTTTGCCCTGGGTCTCGGGAAGGCCTCTGGCATTCCGGCCGCCGTCGTCACGACTTCCGGAACAGCCGCTGCCAACGCGTTCCCCGCCGTGGTCGAAGCGAGCCAGGGCGAAACACCTCTCCTGCTTCTCACCGCGGACCGGCCGGGCAATCTTCGCGGGCTCGATGCAAACCAGACCATCGACCAGGTGCGGTTGTACGGTGGATACGTGCGCGACTTCCATGACGTGGCACTGCCCGCCGTGGAAGATCTTCGGCTACGACAGCTGAGAGGCCTGGTGGCCCGCGCAGTCACGGCAACGCTGGCTCCAGTGCCTGGACCCGTTCACCTGAATCTGCAGTTCGACAAGCCGCTGGAGCGTCAGCCCGTACCCGGCGACATCCCCGCAGGCTTCGGTTTGGACGCCAAGCTGGCCGCGAGCGGTCGCCCGGAACAGCAACCGTTCACCGCGGTCCGGCGACCGACGGTTGCCCCCGGAGCGGAGTTGCTGGAGGCGCTCGCGCGGCGACTGAGTGATGCCAGGCGAGGCCTGCTGGTCTGCGGTCCGGTCGGGAACCAGGCGTCGGTCGGGGCGTCCGTCGTCGAACTGGCCCGGGCGACGCGCACGCCCCTCATCGCCGACCCTCTCTCAGGTGCCCGCTTCACCCCGGGAGCCTCCTACTGCGCCGTTGTCGGCTACGACGCGTTTCTGGGCGGAGCCGGAGAGAGGGAGAGATTTCGTCCGGATCTGATCATCCGGTTCGGGGCATCTCCCACGTCGGCCTCTGCGCTGGCTTTCCTGGAGAGCTGCGGAGCCTCGCAGATCGTGATCGATTCCGGTGGCCGCTGGAAGGACCATCTGGCCACCGCGGAGGAATACGTGGTGGCCGATCCCGCCGCCGTGGCCAGCGGGCTGGTCGGCAGGGTGGTGCCGAGTACGGACGACCGCTGGGCAGGGTTGTGGAGCGAGGCCAGCGACGTGGCGGCACGGGTGCTCGAGGCCGAGCTGGGCGCCGAGTTCTTTGAAGGGGCCGCAGTAGCGGAAGTGTGCCGGATCCTGCCGGACGATGCCACGCTGTTCATCGGCAACAGCATGCCGATCCGCGACCTGGATGCGTTCGGCCGCCCGCGTGACGGCACAATCCACGTGGTCGGACATCGCGGTGCCAGCGGCATAGACGGCAACGTGAGCAGCGCGATAGGCGTCGCCGTCGCGTCGTCGAGGCCGACCGTGGCCGTGCTGGGCGACCTGGCGCTTCTCCACGATGTGAACGGGCTGGCCAGCGTGAGCAGGGAGCGTCCGGACCTGACCTTAGTCGTGATCAATAACGATGGGGGCGGCATCTTTCACATGTTGCCGATCCGCGACTTCGAGGACGTGTTCGAACCGTACGTGGCTATGCCGCACGGCTTGAACCTCGAGCGGTTGGCACGCGCGTACCAGGTCCCGTACGAGCGCGTGGAGTCCATATCGGAGCTTCGCACCGCTCTCGCGAATACAGACACCGCATCCGGGCCGCGCCTGCTGGAAGTGCCGTTTCGCCGGAGCGCGAGTCACCAGCGGCGCGGAGAGATCCTCGGTGCCGTACAGCGAGCCGTGTTCGACCGGATGACGGCCTAGCCCGGCCGAGTACGAAAGAGAGGCTGATCGCAGGGGAGCGAGCGATGGAGAAGATGGACTGGAACGTCGTAAAAGACTATCAGGACATAACATATCACAAAGCCGATGGAATGGCCCGCATCGCCTTCAACCGGCCGGAGGTGCGGAACGCCTTTCGGCCCGAGACGCTGTTCGAGCTCCTGGAGGCGTTCCAGGATGCGCGCGAGGATCCGGCGGTCGGCGTCGTCCTGTTCACCGGGAATGGACCGGCCGAGGACGGGAAGTGGGCGTTCTGCAGCGGCGGCGATCAGCGCGTCAGGGGAGAAGCCGGATACGTGGGCAAGGACGGAGTGCCCCGCCTCAACGTTCTGGACCTCCAGCGACTGATCCGCTCCATGCCAAAGCCCGTGATCGCGCTGGTAGCCGGGTACGCCATCGGCGGAGGTCACGTTCTCCACGTCGTGTGCGATCTGACGATAGCCGCGGACAATGCGGTGTTCGGGCAGACCGGGCCCAAGGTGGGCAGCTTCGACGGAGGTTTCGGCTCTTCCTATCTGGCACGCATCGTCGGACAAAAGAAGGCCAGGGAGATATGGTACCTGTGCCGCCAGTACAACGCGGATGAGGCAGAACGGATGGGCCTGGTGAATGCCGTGGTCCCGGTCGACGACCTGGAGGCCGAGGGCGTCCGTTGGGCACAGGAAATCCTCGACAAGAGCCCGCTGGCCATCCGCTGTCTCAAGGCCGCGTTCAATGCGGACTGCGATGGGCAGGCCGGCCTGCAGGAGCTGGCGGGGAATGCCACGATGCTCTTCTACATGACGGAAGAGGGACAGGAGGGTCGCAACTCGTTCCTGGACAAGCGACCTCCCGACTTCCGGAAGTACCCCTGGCTCCCCTAGAAACCGGCCGCACGCCCGGCCGGATCGGCGCCTGGGTGCTGGCGGCGCGGCCCAAGACGCTTCACGCGGCTGCCGCGCCAGTCCTCGTGGGAAGCGGGTTGGCGTTGAGCTACGGGCAGTTTCGCCTCCTTCCGTTTCTGGCGGCGCTGCTGGGAGCGCTCCTCATTCAGATCGGCACCAACCTGGCCAACGACTACTCGGACTACGTCCGGGGCGCGGATACGGAGGACCGGAAGGGGTTCGTCCGTGTGGCGCAGGCTGGCCTCATCGCACCCCATCATCTGCGCATCGGAATAGTCGTAACCTTCGGCCTCGCGGCGCTGGTTGGACTCTACCTGGTAACCGTGGGCGGGTGGCCGATTCTGGTCATCGGCCTGGCCTCCATAGCAGCGGGCGTGTTGTACACGGGAGGGCCGTGGCCATTCGGCTACCACGGTTTGGGCGACCCGTTCGTATTCGTGTTCTTCGGTCTCGTGGCTGTGGGTGGCACGTTCTACGTGCAGGCGCTCCACCTGCCACTGGATGTTCTGCTTGCTGGAGCCGCGATGGGGAGCCTCTCGACCGCCATCCTGGTAGTCAACAATCTGCGGGACCGGGGTACGGATCGGCAGGCCGGCAAACACACGCTGGCCGTCCTGCTGGGTGAGCGTGCAACGCAGATTGAGTACACGCTGCTGCTGGTCCTGGCGATGGCAATCCCGCCGTTTGGCATGGCCGCATACGGGTGGCCGTCCACGACCCTGTTGGCGCTCGGTTCCCTGACCTTGGCATGGAGACCCCTGCGCACAGTGTGGCGCTACCGGGATCCCGTTGAACTGAACACGGCCCTGGCCGGCACCTCTCGCCTCACCGGTCTGTACGGCCTCCTGCTGGCCGCCGGCTTCGCCGCGCCCTCCCTCCTGTCTGCGACATAGCCATGGATGATCTGCTCAGGTTCCGGGCCGACAGAACCCCTGACAGGGTCGCCGTTGAGAACGCGCAGGGAACGCGGCTGGCCTACGCATCGCTCGACGCGGCAGCGGACAACCTGGCCCGCTCGTTGACGACCGATGGAGTCGGGGGGCGGAACGGAGAGGGGGTTGGGCGGCGGAGCGATGGGCGGGACGTAGTGGTGAGCCTGCTTCCCAGGTCCGTGGGTGCCGTGGTGGCGCTGCATGCCATCCCGAGGGCGGGCGCGGTCGTGGCGGCGGGCAGTCCGGCCTGGTCGCTGGAAGAGCTGGAGCGGCTGTTCACGGTGGCCCGTCCGAAGGCCGTTCTTCACACACCGGACGCTCGGATCCCGTGGGCGCGGGAGAGCAGGGAACTGGCGGTCGGGGCAGAGTTCCCGGGCATGACAACTCCGGTCGTGCTGACCGCGCTTGACGATGCAGGTGAGGCCGATCCCGGGCGGCAGAAACGCCTCCACGACACGCACACGCTCATCCTGACATCCGGTTCGGCCGGTGTTCCGCGAGCTGTCCGGCTGTCCATCGGAAACCATCGCGCGAGTGCACGCGCCGTGATCCGGAGGCTGGAGCTGGGTGCCCAGGACAGCTGGTTGGCCTCACTCTCCTTTGCGCATGTCGGGGGCATCGCCCTCGTGCTGCGAGCGGCCGTCGCCGGCTCGGGCGTGCGGGTGGTCGGCGAACGCTTCGATCCGGGTGAGATAAGCCAGCTCATTGACCAGGGCCGCGTCACGCATGTGCCGGTCGTGCCCTCCATGCTGCACCTGCTGCTGGAGGAGCGAGCCGACCGACCACCGCCGGACAGCTTGCGTTGCGTGCTGGTGGGTGGCGCGGCGTGCCCGCCGGCCCTGCTCGAGCGCGCGCTCGCCGCCGGATTCCCCGTGGCGCTCACCTACGGCCTGACCGAGGCCGCTTCCCAGGTGGCAACGGCCCCGGCGGCGCTGGTCAGACAGAAGCCCGGTACCGTCGGACGCCCGCTTGGCGGAATGGACGTTCAGACCGCCGATGACGGACAGGTACTGGTCCGCGGCCCAACGGTCATGCAAGGTTATCTTGACCTGGCGGTGACAGAGCCGGAAGACACACGGGATACCGCGGACTCCGGGTGGCTGCAGACCGGCGACCTGGGCCGCCTGGACGAGGACGGGGACCTGTGGATCACCGGTCGACTCGGAAGCCGGATCGTCACCGGCGGAGTGAACGTGGATCCCCAGCAGGTCGAGGCAGGCTTGATGGAGCACCCTGGCGTGCGGGAAGCCGTGGTTGTCGGAGTCCCCGACGAGGTGTGGGGAGAGAAGCTCGTGGCAGTGATCGAGCCGGTGGCGAGCCACCAGCTGGATGAGATGTCGCTGGACCGGTTCAGCAGAGAGCGCTTGTCCGGGGCCCGCCGACCCCGCCAGTGGGTGTTGGCCCACAGCCTCCCGCGAACAGAAACCGGGAAACCTGACCGAACACAGGCCCGGCGTATCGCGGCCCAGGCGGTGGCCGCTCGCACTGGGGCAAGGCCATCCGATCTTGCCGGGAAGACCAACGGAGAGGGGTAGCGAAGTGCTTACGTGTCAGAAACATCGGTTCTCCCTGCCCGAGGACGTCCACTACCTGAACTGCGCCTACATGGGACCTCTGCCCGACTCAGTGGAGGCCGCCGGGGTGACGGGGCTGCGGCGCAAGCAAGCGCCGACGGAGCTGCTGCCGGAGGACTTCTTCACTGAGGGCGAACAGCTGCGCGCACTGTTCGCCCGACTCATTGGCGCCCGGGAGTCCAACCGGGTAGCCATACTCCCGTCGGTGTCTTACGGCATCGCCGTCGTGGCCAGAAACACGGCTGCGCAGTCGGGACAGAACATCGTCATCGTCCAAGAGCAGTTCCCGAGCAACGTATACGCGTGGCGGAAGCTCGCCTCTCAACGCGGGTTGACGCTCCGCACGGTGGCGCGCCCGTGCGACGGCCCGCCATGCGCGCAGCAGTGGAACGAGCGGGTCCTGGAGGCGATCGATCGCGATACCGCCATCGTGGCTCTTCCCCACGTGCACTGGACCGACGGATCGCGGTTCGCCCTGGAGGAGATAGGTCAGGCTGCCCGTCGGCACGGCGCCGCGCTGATCGTGGATGGCTCGCAGTCCGTGGGAGCCCTGCCGTTCGACGTGGGGACCATCCAGCCCGATGCTCTGATCTGCGCCGGCTACAAATGGCTGCTCGGACCCTACTCGCTCTGTCTTGGATACTTCGGCGAACGCTACGACGGGGGCGAACCCCTCGAAGAGACGTGGATTGCCCGTCGCGGCAGTGAGGATTTTCAACACCTTGTCGACTACTGCGATGAATACGAGACAGGGGCGATTCGCTACGACGTAGGCGAGCGGAGCAACTTCATACTCGTTCCCATGATGATTGCGGCTCTCGAGCTGATACTCGAATGGGATCCGGTCCGGATCCAGCAGTACTGCCGTGATCTGACGGGCGGTCTCACGGCTGTGACCAGGAAGCTGGGTCTTGCCGTGGAGGACAGCGACTGGCGTGGCGAGCACCTGCTGGGGGTTCGTTTGCCCCCCGGGCTTCAGCTGGATGAGCTTCAGACCCGGTTGGCGGCGCGGAGAGTCTACGCTTCGCTGCGCGGGGACGCGCTGCGGGTGTCTCCCAACGTCTACAACAACGCAGCGGACGTCGAAGCGTTGAGTCGCGTGCTGCGGGAGATGGTGGTCGCGGCCTGAAGTCCCGGCCTGCAACCGCGGCCGGGAGTTCCCTAGTCCTCTTCGATGGGAGTCGCGACCGGACTGTCGTCCTTGCGGCGAATCATCAGCGTAGTCCCATTCTCCACCCGCCTTCGGAAGCCGAGCAGGTGAAGGAGCCCGATCACCGAATCTCGAGCAGCGAACGGGTGGACGATCAGAGCATCCTCACGATCCGGGTGTTTGCGCACGAACGGCATGAGCGGGGCGGCCCGGTACAGGTGCATTCCGCGGAGTGCGGCCGACACCTTCAACCAGAACGGCTTGACTTCCCGTACGACGAAGTAGCCGTCGTCACCCCACTCCTGATACAGCGGGAGGAACATGCGCCCGCCTTCGGGCGCGGTAATCGGCCCCAGCGCGTCCCGGGCCACAATCTCTCCCGCGCGAATCTTCTGGAAGTTGTCGAACCCCGGCAACATCTTGAAGCCGTCACCGTCTTGAACTTCATGGCGATACCGGACTTCCATGATCCGGGGCAACTCGCGCGTCGCATCGGACAGGTGGCGCATGCACGCGGGCAGATCCGGCACTTCGCGGGGCACCAGATTCCCGATGGTTGCCAGCGCGATCCACAGAATGGCCTCGTGCGCGACCACGGAGCCAGGTGAAGTGTGAGAGCCGCCCTCGATCCCGACGCCGACCAGCCCGTGAAGGTCCAGGTGCTCCAGCAGCGCTCCATCCAGCTGCTCCTCCAGGCCCAGAATGAGCGGGATCGGGAACTCCTCGGCCAGCGCACGACTTGGAAGCGTGTCCCCCAGCGTGACGAAAGGCTTGCTCTCTGAGGAAGTGGTGTGCAGGTCCAGCACGAAGACAGGCCCGCGGGCCGCAGCCGTTTCACGATCCATCGCGGCCAGTAGCTCGCTCTGCTCACGGAGCTCCGCGCTATCCGACCGGGCCAGCTCCATCGCCGCTTCCCCCGGTTCCGGCTCTTGTCCGTCCGGCTCGTGGCTCAGGGGCGAGTCAATGACCGGGCCTGCCATGGACTCACGGATGGCTCGAACCCGTTCGCTCTGCCAGACGCGGTTCAGATCCTCGTCGACGAACCGGCAGCCCTCCGCCAGCGCCGACAGGTTTCCGGCCAGCGCCACGAAATCCCCGTGGAAGGCCGGCTGCCGGCGCGAGAGCTCCCGAAACACGCTTCTGAGGGCATGCACCCCGGCAGGCTCGTTGCCGTGGAGTCCCGCGATGCAGAGAAACAGGGGCCCGTCCGCGGCGCCGCTGTAGCGGCCGATGACGCGTGTGAGCTCGAGGCCCTGTCTGTCCTGGCTGTCTGTCTCCGCAGGGGCGGAATCGGCTAGCTGCACGCTTGGTTTCCCGACTATTCCTTCAGGCCCTTCACCAGGAGCTGTCTTGCGATCTCCATGAAGTCCCTTTCCGTGACGATCCCTACCAGCGTTCCGTCCCGCACCACCGGGAGCGCCGAGATCTGGCGGTTTCGCATTATCTCGATCGCGTCGAGGGTTGGTGTGCCTGGCTCGATCGTGACCAGGTCGCGTTGCATGACGGTCGACACGGGCATTGGATGCTCGGCGTTCCGCGCCTCCTCGCTGGCAAGGTAACGGAGAAGGGTTCGCCTCGTGACGAGTCCGACCAGCCGCCGCTGCTCGTCTTCGACGGGGATGTGCCGAATGTGGTGCCAGTCCATGAGGTTGGCCACAAGGTCCAGGGGCTGATCGTCATGCACCGTCACCAGCTCTGTGGTCATGTACTGTTCAACCCGGATGTGGCTCGGTTTCCAGCCGCCACCCTCTCGAAGCTCGGCTCGGGACCACTCGTGCACCGGTCGATTCTCGCGTTGCCTGTGGGACATGGCCGCGGTCAGGGCGCGCAACCGTTCCTCGAGGCTTCCTTTGCGGCTGAGGCTCTCCAGCGAGCGGAGCATCCAGGCGGATCCGTTTTGACGAGACGTCACCCGCCCCTCGATCACCCCCATGTAGCGGTCGATGTCGGACGAGTCGATGCCGGCGGCTGCCAGCCCTTCTCGTGACAGGTCCAGCAGCTCGTCCAGGATCAGCTCACGGGCCGTAGTTTCACGACCCTCCAGCCAGGAGACGGGTGCCCGCAGGCCGAGTTGTGCCGCCGCCTGGAAATTCTCGCGCGCATGATCAAACTGCATTACCTGCCGTATGTCTTCGTAGCGCTCCACGCAGCCCGACACCATGCCGAACCAGAAGGCCGCGTTGGCCACCTCGTCGATGGGGGTGGGTCCGGACGGCAGTATGCGGTTCTCGATCCGCAGATGGGCCAGCCCGTCCTTGACGCCGTAGCACGGACGATTCCACCGGTAGACCGTCCCGTTGAACATATTCAGAGCCTGCAGGCGCGGCGCCTGACCCGCGGCGACCATGGCGAGCGCATCTTCGTCGCTCTCGCCGCCCAGCAGCACCTTGAACCGAGCGATGTCCTGCCTGTAGACATCCAGAATGGAGTCATCCACCCAGGAAGAGCCGAAATACACCCGCGGGTGTGACTCTCTCAGGTCCGACATGGCGCTCCGGGTGTCGACGGACTGCTGGAAGAGCGCAATCCGCGTCTCACTCCAAAGTCTGCGTCCGAACAGGAGCGGCGAATTTGCTGCCACCGCCATCAGGGGTGCGGCCACCACCATGGCGATGTTGTAGAAGCGGGCGAACTCGGCCGGACTCACCTGGAAGTGGACCTGAAAGCTGGTATTGCAGGCTTCGAGCATCACCGAGTCGTGTTTGATCAGCAACTCGTCCATGCCCCGAATGTACAGCTTGTATGATCCGCCGCGGAGCCGGTTCAGAGCCTCGTTCAGCGCATAATAGCGAGGCTCCGGGGTCATGTTCTCGAGTTCCAGATCCGATTTCCACAGCGTGGGGAGGATGCCGACCAGGACGATTTCCGAGCCGCACCGTTTGGCGGCCTCGCGGACCGTCTCTACGCTGGATCTTACATCGTCCTCGAGCTCGCGCAGGCACTTCCCCTCGAACAGGAGAGGGTTGATGTTGATCTCGAGATTGAACGCACCCAGCTCGGTAGTTACTCGCGGATCGTCTATCCGGCGCAGGACCTCGGGGGAAATCGGGGCCGGTCGCCAGCTTTGATCCACCAGGAACATCTCCTGCTCCGCCCCGATCCGACGGACGCCCGACTCGATGAGATTGGTGTCCAGCATCGCTTCCAGGGCGCGCACATCATCCAGCAGCCGCTTGGTGAAGCGCCGCAGCCTCTCCGCTTCGCTCGAGCGATCGACTTCCTTCTTACTCATAGATTTGAGTGAGCCCTCCGAAGTCCCGGTCAACGCCCCGGCTCTGACGGCCTCACTTTGGGCCGTAGCTTCGATTTCGACAAGCCCTGTTCCCGTAGCTGGACAGCCTCAACGGCGCACCGGGTGCGGGCCGACCTCCCGCAGAAAGCGATCCGCTACACGTGGCCAGTCTAATTCGCGCGCGACTTCGCGGCCCCGGCTGCCGAGCCGGTGCCTCAAGGGCCGGTCCACGAGGAGGCGAATCAGAGCCGCCGCGATGGCGTCCGAGCTACGACCGTCTATCAACACGCCGGCCTTTCCATCCGGGACGACCTCCGGAACGGCCCCATCCCTCGACGCGACAACCGGAAGCCCACTCGCCATCGCCTCCAGAAACGCTATTCCAAAACCCTCCTGCAGACTGGGGAGGCAGAAGACGTCCGCCGCCTGGTACTCCGCGCGAACCCGCTCGGCGGCAGGTATCTCGCCCAGCAGCTCCACGCAGCTCTCGAGCCCCAGCCGGGCACGCAGCCGGAGCAGGCGCGGCAGCTCGGGGCCTCCGCCTACTATCCTGCACACGCACTCGGGGACCTGCTCGCGCACACGCGGCATCGCTTCCAGGAGACGACGCGTGTTCTTCCGCGGGTACTGTCGTGCCACACTCAGCACGACCGGGGGGCGCGCACGGGAAGCATCGCCGGGAATCACGGATTCCGGCTCCGCCCACGATCTCCAGTCGATCCCTTCCGGAACGATGCGCACTCGATCCGGTGAGATCCCGTACCGCGAGGTCGCTATCGCCTGGCTGTAGGCGCTGGTCACGACCACGGTTGCC